>CABXRO010000010.1 GCA_902514645.1 uncultured SAR86 cluster bacterium | reverse complement strand
TCTATAGCAGCAGCTTTGATTCCGTTTCTAGAGCACGATGACGCTAATAGAGCTTTGATGGGATCAAATATGCAGCGACAAGCAGTTCCAACCCTCTCCACTGAAGCTCCTTTAGTTGGTACGGGTATGGAGAGACTTGTAGCTCAATACTCAGGAGATTGCATTATTGCTAAAAACTCTGGAACGGTAGAAAAAGTAGATTCTGGAAAAATAGTTATCAGGAAGAATCTTAAAGAAATAAATGCATCGGATTCAGCGGTAGATATTTATAACCTAATTAAGTACACCAGATCTAATCAAAATTCTTGTATTAATCAAAGGCCAATTGTAAGTGAGGGAGACAAGATTTCTGCCGGAGACATATTGGCAGATGGTTCTTCCATTGATTTAGGAGAATTAGCCCTTGGACAAAACATAAAAATTGCTTTAATGACATGGCATGGATATAACTTTGAAGATTCCATATTAATTTCAGATAAATTGGTCAAGGAAGACAAGCTAACAAGCGTTCATATAATTGAAGAAACCTGCACTTCTAGAGATACAAAACTAGGTCCAGATGAAATAACTGCGGACATTCCTAATGTAGGAGAGTCTGCCCTATCAAAACTTGATGAATGTGGAATAGTGCATATTGGAGCTGAAGTAAATGCAGGAGATATTCTTGTTGGCAAAGTGACGCCAAAAGGAGAAACTCAACTTTCTCCCGAAGAGAAGCTGCTAAGAGCTATTTTTGGAGAAAAAGCTTCCGATGTTAAAGATACTTCTTTAAGAGTTAAGGCTGGACAAGATGGAACTGTTATTGATGTTCAAGTATTTACAAGAGAAGGACTGGAAAAAAATTCTCGAGCTGAAGTTATTGAATCAGTATCTTTAGCAGAAATCCAAAAAGATATCGATCAAGAACTTAGCATAGTCTCTGAAGCAACTATAAACTCTCTTTTGCCCTCTCTAGAAGGTAAAAAAGTCATTAGTGGAAGAGGTATTTCCAAAGGAGAAACTCTTACAAAAGACTTCTTAAAAAATCTTCCTGCTTCTGAATGGTTTAAGTTAAGAATGCAGGATGAAAAGACCAATGACCTTATCAAAGATTCAAAAGATAACCTTAAAAAATATGAAGATATGCTCAAGGAAAGGTTTGAAGCTAAAAAAAGAAAAATTATTTCTGGCGATGATTTGCCTCCAGGAGTCCAGCAAGTAATTAAAGTTTACCTTGCGGTAAAAAGAAAAATTCAGCCAGGAGATAAACTTGCAGGAAGGCATGGAAATAAAGGGGTAATTTCAGTTGTCATGCCTGTTGAAGATATGCCTTATGACGAAAACGGAGAACCTGTCGATTTAGTTCTAAACCCTCTAGGAGTCCCTTCAAGAATGAACGTAGGACAACTTCTTGAAGTTCATCTAGGCTGGGCTTCAAAAGAATTAGGTAAAAAAATAGGTGATTTGGTTGAAAAATCTAAGAATCTTTCTGAAGTAAAACCTTTTGTTGAAAAAATTTACTCTTCTACTGGAAAAAAAGAAGAGCTTGAAAAACTGTCCGATAAAGAATTTAAAGAGCTTTGTGAAAACTTAAAATCAGGAGTACCAATGGCTACACCAGTTTTTGATGGCGCTTCCGAAGAAGAAATTAAAAAAATGCTTGAATTAGCTGATTTGCCATCCTCCGGTCAAGCTCAACTATATGACGGAAGAACAGGCGAGGCTTTTGATAGATTAGTAACTATAGGTTACATGTATATTTTAAAACTAAACCACTTAATTGAAGATAAGATGCATGCTAGATCTACGGGTTCGTATAGTTTAGTTACTCAACAGCCTCTTGGGGGTAAAGCACAGTTTGGAGGTCAAAGATTGGGCGAGATGGAAGTTTGGGCATTGGAAGCCTATGGCGCTGCAAACACCCTACAAGAAATGTTAACTGTTAAATCAGACGATGTTCCAGGCAGAACAAAAGTTTACAAAAATATTGTAGACGGTAATTATGAAATGGAAGCCGGTATCCCGGAATCTTACAACGTATTAACAAAAGAAGTTAGATCGTTAGGAATAGACATAGACTTCGATGAGGTAGATTAAACATATGAAAGATTTACTAAAACTTTTCAAACAAGAGGAAGAAAATAATTTTAATGCCATAAAGGCTGGCTTAGCATCTGGTCAGCAAATTAGATCTTGGTCTTTTGGTGAAGTGAAGAAACCTGAAACCATTAATTATCGAACATTCAAACCTGAAAGAGATGGATTATTTTGTTCAAAAATTTTTGGTCCAGTAAAGGATTACGAATGTATTTGTGGTAAGTACAAAAGAATGAAACACAGAGGAGTTGTCTGTGAAAAATGTGGGGTAGAGGTTACATTAGCCAAGGTTCGAAGAGAGAGAATGGGGCATATAGAACTCGCTGCTCCCGTTGCCCACATATGGTTTTTAAAATCTCTTCCTTCAAGGATATCTTTACTCTTAGACAAAACTCTGAGAGAAGTCGAAAGAATACTTTACTTCGAATCCTTCGTAGTTACTGACCCTGGTATGACTGATTTAGAGAAAGGACAGATCTTAGATGAAGAAGAATATTTTGAAAAATTAGAAGAATTTGGAGAAGAATTTTCTGCCGGCATGGGAGCTGAGTCTGTAAAAATACTTCTATCTGAAATGAATCTCGAAAATGAAATATCGGAGGTTCAAGAACAAATAGACTCAACTAATAGCGACGCTAAGAAAAAGAAACTTTCAAAAAGACTAAAAATTCTTAAGGCTTTTACTTCATCGAACAATAAACCAGAATGGATGATTCTAGATGTTCTTCCCGTATTGCCTCCTGATTTAAGACCTTTAGTTCCTTTAGAAGGAGGTAGATTTGCAACTTCTGACCTTAACGACTTGTACAGAAGAGTTATTAATCGTAATAACAGATTAAAAAGATTAATAGAACTTAATGCTCCTGAAATAATTGTTAGAAATGAGAAGAGAATGTTGCAAGAGTCAGTAGATGCTTTGTTAGATAATGGAAGAAGAGGAAGAGCTATTACTGGTTCGAATAAAAGACCTTTGAAATCTTTGGCAGATATGATTAAAGGAAAACAAGGAAGATTTAGACAAAATCTGTTGGGGAAAAGAGTTGATTATTCTGGAAGGTCTGTAATTGTAGTTGGCCCAACTTTGAAACTCCATCAGTGTGGGTTACCTAAGAAAATGGCCTTAGAACTTTTTAAGCCATTTGTGTTCGGGAAGCTTCAGCAACTTGAATTAGCTACAACTATAAAAGGTGCTAAGAGAATGGTTGAAAGAGAAGAGCCTGTAGTATGGGATATTTTAGCTGACGTTATTAGAGAACACCCGATTTTACTTAATAGAGCACCAACACTTCACAGACTTGGAATTCAAGCTTTCGAACCTACTTTGATTGAAGGAAAAGCGATTCAACTTCACCCTCTAGTTTGTAAGGCATACAACGCTGACTTTGATGGAGATCAAATGGCTGTTCATGTTCCTCTTACTTTAGGAGCTCAACTAGAATGTAGAGCTTTAATGATGGCAAGCAATAATATTCTTTCTCCTTCAAATGGAAAACCGATTATTGATCCTTCACAAGACGTTGTTCTTGGTATCTATTACATGACTAGAGAAAAAGTTTCAGCAAAAGGCGAGGGATCTATTTTTGCAGACATTAATGAAGTTCATAGAGCATACGATACCGGGAATATTGATCTTCAGGCAAAAGTTAAAGTTAGATTAGAGAATAATAATTCAGAATTAGTACTTGTCGAAACAACTGTTGGAAGAGCAATTCTTTCAGGAATCCTTCCAAAAGAACTTGATTTTGAGCTCATAAATAAGCCCCTAGATAGTAAGGCAATTTCATCTCTAATTAATATGGCATACCGACATAGTGGGCTAAAGGAAACGGTAATATTTGCAGACAAGTTAATGTATTTGGGTTATGAGTATTCTACAAAATCGGGCTCTTCAATTTGCGTTGATGATTGTCAGATTCCTACAGATAAAGAGGAAATTATCTCAAGCGCTGAGTCTGAAGTTAAGGAAATAGAATCTCAATACTCTTCAGGTCTTGTAACTCAAGGTGAAAAATACAACAAAGTTATAGACATTTGGTCAAGGGCAAATGAAAAAGTTGCAAGTTCACTAATGGATACAATCTCAACCGAAAAAGTTGAAGATAGCAAAGGAAACTCTATAGACCAAAAATCCTTTAATTCAGTATTTATGTACTTGGACTCTGGCGCGAGAAGCTCACCCGCACAAGTAAGACAACTTGCAGGAATGAGAGGGCTTATGGCTAAACCAGATGGATCTATTATAGAGACGCCTATTACGGCAAACTTTAGAGAGGGGTTAACTGTACTTCAATATTTTACATCGACTCATGGAGCCAGAAAAGGTTTAGCTGACACAGCTCTGAAAACAGCAAATTCAGGTTACCTTACACGAAGATTAGTAGATGTTGCTCAAGATTTAGTGATTAGAGAAGAAGATTGTGAAACAAAAGAAGGTATTGAACTAAGATCCATTATCGAAGGTGGAGAAGTTGTTCAGCATTTAAAAGATAGAATTCTAGGTAGAGTTTTAGCTGAACCATTATCCTCAAAAGATGGATCATTCAAAATTCCTAAAGGCACATTAATTGATGAGGCTCTTGCAGAAAAAATAGAACAAAATAATATAGATATTGCAAAAGTAAAATCTCCGATAACATGTGAAACAAGTTTTGGAATTTGCTCAAAATGTTACGGTAGAGACTTAGGAAGAGGTAATCTCGTAGATCCTGGCGAAGCCGTTGGAATTGTCGCAGCTCAATCAATTGGTGAACCAGGGACTCAACTTACAATGAGAACTTTTCATATCGGAGGAGCAGCTTCCAGATCATCTGAGGAAGATAGGATTCAGGCTAAGTATGATGGTACTTTAAAATTTAGGAATCTAAACTCTCTTCAAAATAAATCTAAAAAGCAAGTTTGTATTTCTAGATCAGCCGAATTGGTTCTTTTTGACGAAAATGAATCTGAAAAAGAAAGATACAAAATTCCATATGGTGCAGAAATAAATGTAGACGAGGGTGCTGCAATTAAATCTGGAGAATTGCTGGCGACTTGGGATCCATTAAACCACCCAATAATTTCTGAAGTGAAGGGTAAGGTAAATCTTAAAGATATGGAAAACGGTATAACCATCAGAGAGGTAACTGATGAGTTAACAGGCTTATCAAGCGTGGAGATTTTGGATGCATCTGAGAGAACCTCTGCAGGAAAAGATATGAATCCTATGGTAGTTATAACAGATTCAAAAGGAAAAGAAGTTATGCTCCCTGGAGGTAAAAGACCTGCTGAATATAAGTTAGAACAAAAGTCTCTCGTGAATGTAACCGATGGACAATCTGTTGAAATAGGAGACGTTCTTGCAAGAATTCCTAAAGAATCTTCTAAAACAAGAGATATTACAGGAGGTCTTCCTAGAGTAGCTGATTTATTTGAAGCAAGGCAACCAAAAGAAGTTGCCATTCTAGCTGAAATAAGTGGTGCAGTTTCTTGGGGAAAAGAGACTAAAGGAAAAAGAAGGCTTGTTTTAACTGGAAAGGAAGGTAAAGAGGAGATTGTTCGTGAAACTTTAATACCTAAAACAAGAAGTATTAATGTGTTTGAAGGAGAAACAGTCACCAAAGGAGACGTAATAAGTGAAGGCTCCTTGAGTCCTCACGATATTCTTTCTCTAAAAGGAGTCGAAGAATTAACTGAGTATGTAGTTAATGAAATTCAAGATGTTTACCGTTTACAAGGTGTTGAAATTAGTGATAAACATATTGAGTGTATCCTCAGACAAATGCTGAGAAAAGTTGAAGTTACTGATTCTGGAGACACAGATCTAATCATCGGCGACCAACTAGAACTTTCAGAGGTATTACAACAAAATAAAAAAACCTCTTCAGATGGTGGAATCCCAGCTAAATTTAAGCGTCTATTACTAGGAATTACTAAAGCATCTCTTGCTACTGAGTCTTTTGTCTCAGCTGCATCTTTCCAAGAAACTACAAGAGTTCTTACTGAAGCTTCTGTTACTGGAAAAATAGATAAGCTTAGAGGACTAAAAGAAAATGTTGTAATAGGAAGACTCATTCCTGCCGGAACCGGATACGGCGCTTCTCAAGGACAAGCAGATTTAGTTTCAGATATTGAATCTGAGCTTAGTGAAGTAATTGCTGATACTGAGGATAATAAAAGTGAAACTACAAGCGAAGAATAGTTTGACCAAATGAAAATGTCTCATTAAAATCGCGCACTTAAATATGGCAAGAGTAAATCAATTAATAAGAAAACCAAGAAAGGTTAAAAAAGCTAAGAGTGACGTTCCTGCTCTTGTAGGCTCCCCCCAAAAGAGAGGAGTTTGCACCAGGGTATATACAACAACTCCAAAAAAACCAAATTCGGCTTTAAGAAAGGTTTGCAAAGTAAGATTAACTTCGGGATATGAAGTAATCTCTTACATTGGTGGAGAAGGCCATAATCTCCAAGAACACTCTGTTGTTTTAATTAGAGGCGGCAGAGTTAAAGACCTTCCTGGTGTTAGATACCATACTGTTAGAGGAACACTTGATACTACTGGTGTTGAAGACAGAAAACAACGTAGATCTAAATATGGATCCAAGAGACCTAAGTAATGCCTAGAAAAGGACCAGTACCAAAAAGAGATGTAATCCCTGATCCAAAATACGGGAACGTAAAACTTGCTAAGTTTGTAAATAACTTAATGCAAAGAGGGAAAAAAAGCACGGCTGAAAAAATTATCTATTCAGCTTTAGATCAAGTTTCTTCAAAATCAAAAAGAGATCCACTTGAAGTTTTTGAAGAAGCATTAGATCAGGTCGGCCCCCAAGTCGAAGTTAAATCAAGAAGAGTTGGTGGAGCTACTTATCAGGTTCCTTTGGAAGTAAAAACTTCAAGACGCCTTGCCTTAGCTATGAGGTGGATTGTTTCAAGCGCCAAAAAAAGATCCGAAAAAAATATGTCTACAAAACTTGCTGGAGAATTAATTGATGCAGCCGACGGAAGAGGAGAGGCAGTAAAAAAACGTCAAGATACTCACAAAATGGCTGAAGCAAACAAAGCTTTCTCTCACTTTAGATTTTAATCAATGTCTGCGAGAAAAGTTCCTTTAAACCTTTATAGAAATATTGGTATTTGTGCGCATGTAGATGCAGGAAAGACTACAACAACTGAACGAGTTCTTTTCTATACTGGAATATCACACAAAATAGGTGAAGTTCATGACGGTGCTGCCACAATGGATTGGATGGAACAAGAACAAGAGAGAGGTATTACTATTACCTCAGCTGCTACGACTTGTTTTTGGAAAGGCATGAGAAGTCAATTTAATGAACATAGGGTAAATATAATAGATACGCCAGGTCACGTTGATTTTACAATCGAAGTTGAAAGATCGTTGAGAGTTCTGGATGGCGCAGTTGTTGTTTTTTGCGGAAGCTCCGGTGTAGAACCCCAATCAGAAACTGTCTGGAGGCAAGCAAACAGATACAAAGTTCCCAGAATAGCTTTTGTAAATAAAATGGATAGAGCTGGAGCTGATTTCTTAAAGGTTGTTGGCCAAATCAAAGACAGGTTAGGAGCTTCTCCATTACCGATACAACTTCCAATAGGAGCAGAAGATGATTTTAAAGGAATTATTGATTTGATGAGAATGAAAGCTCTCTACTGGGATGGAGACGATATGGGAACATCTTTTAGAGAAGAAGATATTCCATCAGACCTCCTGGATCAGTCGAATGAATATAGAGAGGCTATGCTCGAGACAGTAGCCGAAGCAAGTGAAGAATTAATGGAAAAATATCTAGAAAATGGCGATTTGTCTCTTGAAGAAATAATCCAAGGCATCAGGATTAGAACTTTAAACAATGAAATAGTTCCTACCATATGTGGTTCTGCCTTCAAAAATAAAGGTGTTCAGCCAATGTTGGATTGTGTAATTGATTTCCTTCCTTCGCCTGATGAAGTTGAAGCAATACAAGGAATTTTGGAAGATGAAGAAACAACTGATCAAAGATCATCCAGTGACGAAGAACCTTTTTCTGCTTTGGCCTTCAAAATTGCAACAGACCCTTTTGTTGGCACTTTAACATTTGTAAGAGTTTATTCGGGTGTTTTAAATTCTGGAGACGCTGTTTATTCTCCAGCTAAAAGGTCTAAAGAGAGAATCGGAAGGATGCTTCAAATGCATGCCAATAATAGAAGTGAAATATCAGAAGTAAGAGCAGGAGATATTGCCGCAGTTATCGGCTTAAAAGACGTAACAACAGGAGATACTTTATGTGATCTCAAAAAACCAATTATTTTAGAAAAAATGACTTTTCCTGAGCCTGTTATTTCAGTAGCTGTAGAGCCCAAAACAAAAACAGATCAAGAAAAAATGTCAACGGCTTTAGGAAGACTTGCTCAAGAAGATCCGTCTTTTAGAGTGAATTCTGATGAAGAATCGGGCCAGACAATTATCTCAGGTATGGGAGAGCTTCACCTTGATGTGCTTGTTGACAGAATGAAAAGGGAATTTGATGTTGAGGCTAACATCGGTAAGCCTCAAGTTGCATACAGAGAAACAATCAAGAAAGATGTTGAGTCTGAAGGAAAATTTGTTCGACAATCCGGAGGAAAGGGTCAATATGGTCATGTTTGGTTAAAAATAGAGCCTTTACCAGAATCTGAAAAAGAAGACGAAAATGAAGTATTCCAATTTGTTAATAAAATTGTTGGAGGAACTATTCCTAGAGAATTCATCCCAGCTGTTGAAAAAGGTGCCTTTGAGCAAATGCAATCAGGAATATTAGGTGGCTATCCTTTGATAGATGTAAAAGTAACAGTTTATGATGGATCTTTTCACGATGTAGATTCTTCAGAAATCGCTTTTAAGGTTGCCTCCTCAATGGCTTTAAAAGATGGAGCACTTAAAGCCAATCCAGTTATACTTGAGCCGATAATGAAGCTGGAAGTTGTTACTCCAGAAGAATATATGGGTGATGTTGTAGGAGATTTGAATAGAAGACGAGGAATAGTCCAAGGTATGAATGATATTCATGCCGGAAAGGTTCTAGATGGAGAAGTTCCTCTCGCAGAAATGTTTGGTTACGCAACTGATTTAAGGTCTGCCACTCAAGGAAGAGCAACTTTTACCATGGAACCTTTGAAGTATTCCGAAGTGCCCTCAAACGTTGCCGAAGCACTTATAAATAAAGGTTAATTTCTTATTGACAGTCTCTAAGGGCAGGCATAGAATTGCCGCTCTTTTGCGTATTTATATGTAAGAGACCGGATTTTTCGGAATGTTCTTTAAAAATTTTGTTGTTTAAATAGAGGTACGCTTTGCAAAGCCAAAATATAAGAATTCGTCTAAAAGCTTTTGATAATAAGCTGATAGATAAGTCTGCAAAAGAGATTGTAGAGACTGTAAAAAGAACTGGCGCAGTTGTGAAAGGCCCTATTCCAATGCCTGTGAGAAAAAGGCAAACAACAATATTAATTTCTCCCCATAAAGATAAGGATGCTCGTGATCAATACGAGATTAGAACTTACAAACGAATTATGGACATAATTAAACCTACTGAAAAAACAGTGGATGCACTGATGAAATTAGATCTTTCTGCTGGTGTTGACGTACAAATATCTTTGGATGAACTTAACTAGAATATGATTGGATTAATTGCAAGAAAAGAAGGAATGAGCAGGGTTTTTACCGAGGAAGGGAAATCTGTACCTGTTACGATTTTGAAAATTCATTCGAATGTTATTTCACAGATTAAAACTTCTGAAAAAGATGGTTACGACGCAATCCAAATATGTGCAGTTGAGCAATCTGAAAAGAATCAATCAAAAGCTGAAATAGGTCATTTGAAAAAAAATAATATTTCATTCAAAAAACTTACCCAAGAATTTTCCGTAAATATAACTGAAGAAGAAAATCTTGATATAGGGTCTGAAATCAAAGCTGATATATTTGAAGAAGGTCAATTCGTAGATGTTACAGGTACAACAAAAGGAAAAGGCTTTGCAGGAACTGTCAAGAGATGGAATTTTGCAACTCAAGACGCCACCCATGGAAATTCCCTTGCTCATAGAAAGCCAGGTTCAATTGGTCAGTGTCAAACCCCTGGAAGAGTTTGGAAGGGTAAAAAAATGTCAGGACACATGGGTAACGTAAGACAAACTTCGCAAAATTTAAAAGTCCAAAAAATTGATTTAGAAAATAACTTCATTTTAATCAAAGGAGCTGTTCCTGGTCCAAATGGATCAGAGGTTACTATCAAACCGGCAATTAAAAAATCATGAAATTACCATTTTTAAAATCTTCTAAAACAACTGAGGCTGAAGTTTCAGAAAAAATATTTGGAGTTGAGATTAACAACGATCTTATTGCTCAACTTATTAAAATCTATATTGAAAACAGTCACCCCGGCACAAAAGCCCAAAAAAATAGATCTGCCGTTAGGGGAGGTGGAAAAAAGCCTTGGCGCCAAAAGGGAACAGGGAGAGCAAGAGCAGGAACATCCAGAAGTCCTCTCTGGCGTGGGGGAGGAGTTGTATTCCCTGCTTCATCTAAATCAGCAAAACCAAAAAAAATAAATAAGAAAATGTATAAATCTGCAATGAAATCCATTTTTTCATCGCTTGCAAAAGAAAACAGAGTTTTCTTATCAGACCAAATAAATATCGAAAATCCAAGGACCAAAGATTTTGTAGATTTTTTAAAGAAAAATGAATTAGAAGAAGGCCTTTTTATTGTTGATGAAATTTCAAACAACCTTGATTTAGCATCAAGAAATTTACCTAATGTAAATGTTACTAACTTAAGTACTTTGAATCCTATTAATTTATTGAAGTTTAACTCAGTAGTAATTGCTGAAAACTGTCTGAATCTTATTGAAGAAAAACTATCATGAGCACTGTTATTCCAAACAAAATTATCGAATCAGCTTTAGTTTCTGAGAAGTCTTCTTTGGTTGGACAAAACGCAAATACATATGTGTTTAAAGTGAATACTTCGGCAACAAAAAATCAAGTAAAAAAAGCCATAGAAGCAAAATTTGATGTAAATGTTACGAAAGTGAATATATTGAATGTCAAAGGGAAGACAAAAAGAATGATGAATCTTAGAGGCAAGATTAGAAAAAAATCTTATTGGAAAAAAGCCTATGTTTCCTTAAAACCAGAACAACGAATCGAGATTATCCAAGAATAAAATGGCTGTAGTAAAGGCAAAACCAACGTCACCAGGTAGAAGATTCAGAAGTCTTCAGACTGGAAAAGATTTATATAAAGGAAGGCCTTTGTCCTCTCTTGTTACTAAAAAAAGTAAAACCGGCGGCAGAAATAATGCGGGAAGAATTACTACGCGTCATATTGGTGGAGGACATAAGCAACATTATAGAATTATTGATTTCAAAAGAAATAAAGACAACATCCCTGCGAAAGTAGAAAGGATCGAATACGATCCTAACAGGTCAGCATTTATCGCTTTATTGCTTTATAGCGATGGAGAAAGAAGATACATAATTGCTCCCAAAAATCTTAAATTAAATGATCAATTACTTTCCGGACAAAAGGCATCAGTAAATGTTGGAAATACTCTTCTATTAAAAGATATTCCTGTTGGAACAATTGTTCACTGTGTAGAGCTAAAACCTGGAAAAGGAGCGCAACTTGCAAGGAGTGCAGGAACTTATGTGCAATTTGTTGCAAAAGAAGGTCAATACGCAACACTGAGACTTAAAAGTGGTGAAGTCAGAAAGGTTTTGACTCAATGCAGAGCAACAATTGGAGAAGTCTCAAATCAAGAACATTCGTTAAAATCATTTGGTAAAGCTGGTGCAAAAAGATGGATTGGAGTGAGACCCACTGTAAGAGGTGTAGCAATGAATCCTATTGATCATCCTCATGGAGGTGGAGAAGGAAAGACTTCAGGAGGAAGACATCCTGTCTCTCCATGGGGAGTCCCTACTAAAGGATATAGAACCAGAAGTAACAAAAGAACAGATTCACTAATTGTAAGAAGAAGGAAGAAGTAATGGTTAGATCGTTAAAAAAAGGTCCTTTTGTAGATCATCATCTTGAAGAGAAAGTTCAAAAGGCAATTGAAGAGAAAAGTAAAAGACCAATAAAAACATGGTCAAGGAGATCAATGATTACACCTGAAATGGTGAATTTGACTATTGCAGTTCACAACGGCCGTGCTCACGTACCAATTCTTATTAAAGAGGACATGGTTGGCCATAAGCTAGGAGAATTTGTTCCTACAAGAACATTCAAAATGCACTCGGGAGATAGACAAGCAGGTTAATTATGACTGAAGTAAAAGCAAAGCTTAGTAGATTAACTGTTTCACCTTATAAAGTCAGGCTGGTAGCCGACCAAATAAGAGGTAAAAGGGTTGAAGAGGCTATAGACATATTATCTTTTAGCAAGAAATCTTCTGCTTCAAATGTACTCAAGCTTCTTGAATCGGCAATCGCCAACGCCGAAAATAATAAAGGTTTAGACATTGATGATCTTTTCGTCTCAGAAATTAAAGTTGATGAATCTTTTATTTTAAAAAGAATCCAAGCAAGAGCCAGAGGACGAGCTGACAGAATTCAAAAACGCAGTTGTCATGTAAATATAACTTTAGGGAGTGAAAAAAATTAAATGGGACAAAAAGTCAACCCAATAGGAATACGATTAGGAATTTCAAGAAAGCATAATTCAACTTGGTATGCTGAAAAAGATAAGTATCAAGAGCTTTTGCTTAATGATTTTGCAGTGAGAGAGTTTCTAAAAAAAGAGCTTGATAATTCTTTTGTAAGTAAAATCGAAATTGAACGTCCTTCACAAAGTGGAAAGGTAACCATCCATACTTCAAGACCTGGAATGATCATTGGAAAAAAAGGTGAGGATATAGACCGTTTAAGGGATGAGCTCACAAAGTTAATGGAAGTCCCAGTTAGTTTAAATATTCAAGAAATAAGAAAACCTGACTTAGATGCTCAACTGGTAGCTGCAAATATTGCAGTCCAACTAGAAAGACGTGCAATGTTCAGAAGGGTTATAAAAAGGGCTGCACAAAACACAATGCGTCAAGGAGCTCAGGGAGTGAAAGTTAGAGTAGCAGGAAGATTAGGCGGCGCGGAAATTGCCAGAGCAGAATGGCATAAAGAAGGAAGAGTACCTTTGCATACTCTCAGAGCAGATATTGATTATGGTCTTGCAGAAGCAAAAACAACCTATGGAATCATTGGAGTAAAAGTTTGGATTTGTAGAGGTGAAATATCTACCAGACCTAAAAAAATTGATAATTAAGAATTATGTTTCAACCTAAAAGAACAAAATATAGAAAACAAATGAAGGGCCGCAACAGAGGTCTTGCTCATAAGGGTAATTCTTTGGATTTTGGTGCTTTTGGCCTTAAAGCTACGTCCAGAGGACAAATCACTTCTAGACAAATTGAGGCTGCTAGAAGAGCTATGACAAGACATGTAAAAAGGGGAGCAAAAATTTGGATAAGAATATTTCCTGATAAACCTATTACAAAAAAACCTCTTGAAGTTAGACAGGGTAAGGGTAAGGGTAATGTTGAATATTGGGTTTGTCCTATTAAGCCAGGAAGAATTCTTTATGAAATGGAAGGCGTTGATGAGTCAATTGCAAGAGAGGCTTTAACTTTAGCAGCTGCAAAATTACCCGTGGGAACAAAATTTGTTCAAAGGAGATCAGTTTAATGGCTAAGAAGAAAATAAACTTATCTGAAATTGAAAAACTCAATATGGAGTATTTAGATTTGAAATTAAAAAATAATACGGGCTCGCTTAAAGAGACTCATAAACTATCTGAATTAAGAAAAGACATAGCAAGATTAAAAACTAAAGAAAGGATGGGAATCGAAAAATGAGCGAAGTAATTGAAAGAACTTTAGTTGGATCCGTTGTAAGCATTTCTGGAAATAAATCTAGAGTCGCACTCATTCAAAGAAGTGTTAAACATAAAACACTAGGAAAAATTATAAAACGCTCTTCAAAAATTAGCTTTCATGATGAGGAAAATTCAAGCAATTTAGGCGACAAGGTAAAAATCATGGAATGTAAGCCTTACTCTAAATCTAAATCTTGGAGACTCATTGAAGTCTTAAGGGTGTTTGAGGGAGTAGAATAAAAATGATCCAAACTCAGACCATTCTTGAAATTGCAGATAATAGTGGAGCAAGGAAAGTTATGTGTATAAAAGTCCTTGGCGGCTCGAAAAGAAGATATGCTCGAGTTGGAGACATTATAAAAGTTGCCATAAAAGAAGCCATTCCAACTGGAAGAGTAAAAAAAGGTCAGGTTGCTGAAGCAGTTGTAGTTAGAACTAAAAAAGACATTAAAAGAGAAGATGGTTCAAGTATAAGATTTGATGATAATGCAGCTGTTTTAGTTAATACTCAAAAACAACCAATTGGCACTAGAATTTTCGGGCCTGTATCAAGAGAGCTTAGAAGCAAAGATTTCATGAGAATCATTTCTCTTGCTCCGGAGGTCATTTAATTATGAAAAAACTGAGGACTGGAGATGAGGTTATTGTGATATCTGGAAAAGATACTGGAAAAACTGGAACTCTTTCTAAGTTTATTTCAGATACAAAATGTATTGTATCTGGAGTTAAAGTTGTTAAGAAACATCAGAAGCCTAATCCTCAACTCAATATTCAGGGAGGCATTCTTGAAAAAGAATCACCAATCGATGTTTCTAACTTAGCTATTTATAACAAGAAATCAAAAAAAGCAGACAAGATTAGTATTGAAATAAAAAAGGATAAAAAAATAAGAGTATTTAAATCTGACGGGAAAGAAATAAAATGAGCGCTTCAATTCTAAAGAAAACTTATCTTGAAAAAGCTGTTCCAAACTTAAAGCAATCTTTAGGTTTTAAGTCCAATATGGCAGTACCCAAAATTACTAAAGTAACTCTAAATATGGGATTAGGGCCAGATGCGGTTAACGACAGAAAAGTTATTGATACAGCAATTGAAGATTTAAGACTTATTTCTGGACAACAGCCAGTTAAAACATTGGTAAGAAAGTCAGTAGCAAGTTTCAAAATTAGAGACGGCTATCCTATAGGTTGCAAAGTGACTCTCAGAGGAGAAAGAATGTATGATTTTTTAGATAGGCTTCTTAATATCGCAATCCCAAGAGAAAGAGATTTTAGAGGGCTAAGTATCAAGTCCTTTGATGGACAAGGCAATTATACTTTGGGAATAAAAGAACACATTATTTTCCCAGAAATTGACTATGACAAAGTCCAAAAAATTAGAGGTATGGACATAAGCATTACCACTTCTGCAAGAAATGACGAAGAAGGCTTGTCCTTACTAAAAGAACTTAATTTTCCATTTGTTAGTTGAGGTAAAAATGGCGAAAAAATCAATGATAGCAAGAGAAATAAAAAGACAAAAAACAGTTGAACGCTTTGCTGCTAAAAGAGCAGAGTTAAAAAAGATAATTACTGATTCGCAATCTTCTGAAGAAGATGTTTTTGTCGCTAGAGAAAAATTACAAAAACTTCCAAGAGATGCAAATCCAATTCGTCTTCAAAGAAGGTGTCAAATAACGGGAAGACCTCATGCTGTTTACAGAAAATTTGGTCTTTCGAGAAATAAATTAAGAGAATTAGCTATGAGAGGCGATGTCCCAGGATTAGTAAAATCAAGCTGGTAAGAATTATGAGTATGCAAGATCCAATTTCAGACATGATTGCAAGAATTAAAAATGCTCAATCTAGAGGTCATAAGGAGGTTCTTCTTGACTCCTCAAGAATTAAGTTTGGTATATGCAAAGTCCTCGAATCAGAAGGTTACATCAAAAAAGTTGAGCTAGTCGGAGAACAACCCAAGCAGGAAATTAAAATCACTCTTAAATATTTTGAGGATTTACCTGTCATAAAAGAATTTGATAGAGCAAGCAAACCTGGTCTTCGCAAATACTTTTCTTTTGATCAAATTCCTCCCGTTAAAGGAGGTTTGGGCACGGCTATCATGACAACCAGTAAGGGAATCATTACCAGTGATCAAGCAAAAAAAGAAAAATTGGGCGGCGAACTAATCTGTACGGTATTTTAAAATGGCAAGAAATATTAATAGAAAATTACTTCTTACTGATGGTGCAAAAGCGTCAATAGCTCAAGATGTTCTGTCGATTTCTGGAGTGAAGGGAGAGTTATCTCTTAATGTGCATGATACTGTGAGGGTTTCTTTAGAAGAAGATTCAATTCTCTTTAACCCTAAGTATTTGGAGGATAAAACCTCTATTTCAATGACGAGCACAATGAGATCTCTTACTTTGAATATGATAGAGGGAGTAACTAAAGGTTTTGAAAAAAAACTTGAAATTAATGGTGTTGGATACAGGGTAAAAGTATCAGGAGCTAATCTTGAACTTTCTCTTGGCTATTCACATCCAATCAACTACAAACTACCTGATGGAGTTACTGCTGAAGCACCAACTAATACAGAGATAGTATTGACATCGACTAACAAACAACTATTGGGTGACACAGCTTCAGAGATAAGAGCCTTTAGACCTCCAGAACCTTATAAAGGAAAGGGAGTTAAATATTCCGATGAACATATAAAAAGAAAAGAATCTAAGAAAACCGCTTAAGATGAAAAAAATAGAAGCAAGAAATAGAAGAGCAAAAAAACTGAGAAGTTTATCTGAAGGGCTAAAAGTAAATAGGCTGGCTATATTCAGATCTGCAAAGCACATATATGCGCAAGTTTTCTCTGTTGACGGAAAACAAATACTTGTACAGGCTTCCTCGTTAGATAAAGAGTTAAAAGCTACCAATGGAGGAAACGCAGAAGCAGCTGAAAAGGTTGGAGAACTAGTTGCAAAAAGAGCGATTGAACAGGGAATAAAGAAAGTTTCTTTTGATAGATCTGGCTATAAATATCACGGAAGAGTGAAGTCTCTTGCTGATGGTGCTAGGTCTCAAGGATTAGAATTTTAGAGAAGAATATGGAAGAAAATTTTGAACAAACCACAGAAGTTTTAGAAGAAAAGCTTGTTGGTGTAAATAGAGTTGCCAAAGTCGTTAAAGGAGGAAGACTTTTCGGTTTCACTGCATTAACTGTAGTAGGTGACGGTAAAGGTAAAGTTGGATTTGGTAGAGGAAAAGCAAGGGAAGTACCTATAGCGATTCAAAAGGCATTAGAAAGTGCTAGAAGAAATATGGTTAATGTGGACCTAAACGGATCAACTATCCATTATGCAGTAAAAGCTAAACATGGATCAGCAACTGTTTACATGCAGCCTGCTTCACCAGGGACGGGAATTATCGCCGGAGGAGCAATGCGAGCAGTTTTAGAGCTTGCTGGTGTAAAAGATGTATTAGCTAAATCCTATGGTTCTACAAACCAAATTAATGTTGTGAGAGCAACGTTTAAAGGCTTATCAGAAATAGAATCACCAGAAAAAGTTGCATTAAGAAGATCAAAATAATCATGGCTGAAGAAAAAAAAATCTCTGTAAGACAAATAAAAAGTGTTACGGGTTCAAAAAGAAATCAGAGACTCTCTCTAAAAGGATTGGGCTTAAAAAAAATCAATCATGTGGTCCAAGTTGAAAATACAAAAGAAAATCTTGGCATGATAAATAAATGCAGGCATTTAATAGAGGTAATCGAAGAATAATGAAGCTTAATGAATTGAATCCTATTTCAAAAAATAAGCCTTCCAAGAGAGTGGGTAGAGGAGCAGGCTCTGGATTAGGTAAAACTTCTGGGAAAGGCCATAAAGGTCAGAAAGCAAGATCTGGAGGAAAGGTTCGTCCTGGATTTGAAGGCGGACAAATGCCAATTCAACAAAGATTACCCAAATTTGGCTTTACCTCAAGATCGTCAAAATACAAAACACATATCAAGCTTGGAGATCTAAATAATTTATCCGAAGAGATAATTGATTTAAATGTTTTAAAAGCAAATAAATTAATTTCAAGAATAACAAAAGAAGTTAAGGTAATTAATTCAGGTGAGTTGAAAAAAGCTATCAAAATAAAAGGTTTAAAAATTTCAAAAAATGCTTCAGAGGAAGTTAAAAAATCTGGAGGAGAGATAAGCTGATGGCGGCTATTAACCCCAAATCGTCTGGTCTTTCAGAACTCTGGTCTAGATTAAGATTTGTCTTACTAGCACTTATCATTTACAGGATCGGTACTCACATACCTGTTCCTGGAATAGATCCTGTAAAAATTTCTTCATTATTTGATCAAAATCAAGGTACTTTGCTAGGTCTATTTAATATGTTTTCTGGAGGCGCTCTGGAAAGAATGAGCATCATGGCTCTTAACGTCGTTCCATATATTACTGCGGCAATTGTGATGAATCTTTTAGAAGCAACTACTCCAAGTTTAAAAAAAATGTTCAGACAAGAAGGAGAACAAGGTAGAAGGAAAAGAACTCATTATGTGCGTTTAGGAACTTTGCTTCTAGCAATTTTTCAATCTATGGGTTTTGCTGTAGCTCTATCTTCTCAAGGAATGGCAATAGATTCTGGAACCATGTTTATTTTTACTGCTGTGGTTTCTTTCGTTACAGGCACAATGTTCTTAGTTTGGCTCGGAGAGCAAGTAAATGAAAGAGGAATCGGAAACGGTATCTCGTTAATTATTTTTGCAAGTATCGTATCTGGTTTGCCAAGTGCAATTGGACAGTCCTTTGAAGGAGCTAGACAAGGAGAAATAAGTCTCATCTTACTTCTAACGGTAGCCTTTATGGCGGTACTTGCTATTTCCTTTATAGTTTGGGTAGAAAGGGCTCAAAGAAGAGTAACCGTAAATTATGCTAGAAGAAATCCTAACCAAATGGCTATGGGACAAGCTTCGCATGTTCCATTAAAAGTAAATATGTCAGGAGTGATTCCTGCTATTTTTGCTAGCAGCATAGTACTTTTTCCTGCTTCAATTAGTTCTTGGTTTGGGCAAAGCGAAGGGATGGAATGGCTGCAAGAGGTATCTTTGGCACTAAGTCCTGGACAGCCTCTATATGTAGTTGTGTTTTCTATTTTGATTGCATATTTTTGTTTTTTTTATACTGCAATACAGTTTCCGGCAAAAGATATTTCAGATAATTTGAAAAGATCTGGAGGCTTCCTTCCTGGAATAAGACCAGGTGGCCACACGGAAGACTATATCGATAATGTTATGTCTAGACTGACAGTCTGGGGATCCTTATACATGATTATGATTTGTTTGTTGCCCCAATTTTTAATTGTTTCTGCAAATGTGCCTTTTTATCTTGGAGGAACTTCACTTTTAATCGCAGTAGTAGTGGTAATGGACTTCATGGCTCAGGTACAATCACACCTTTTATCGAGTCAGTATCAGTCCTTGATGAAGAAAGCTAATTTAAAAGGGTTTAAAAGATAAAATGAAAGTAAGAGCTTCAGTAAAAAAAATATGTAAAGATTGCAAACTTGTAAAAAGGCGAGGCACTGTTTACGTAATTTGTAAAACTGATCAAAAACACAAACAGAGGCAAGGATAATGGCAAGGGTAGCAGGAGTAAACATACCAGATAAAAAGCAGGCTTGGATATCACTAACACATATTTTTGGTATAGGAAGAACAACTGCCTTAAAGATTTGCGAAAATACAGGAATTAAGTTTGATACGAAAATTTCTTCACTTAATGAACAAGAATTAGAAAAGTTAAGAAAAGAAATTGGAAATTTCCTTGTTGAAGGTGATTTAAGAAGAGAGGTAAGTACCAATATAAAAAGACTTATGGATCTTGGAACTCTTAGAGGTATCAGGCATAGAAAAAGACTACCAGTAAGAGGACAAAGGACTAAGACAAATGCTAGGACAAGAAAAGGGCCTAGAAAACCAATTAGAAGATAAAAATGGCAAAAGAAAAAGGAAAAAAAACAAAAACTAATAAATCTGTTGCAAGTGAAGGTGTAGCACATATTCTTGCAACTTTTAATAACACTATTATCAATATTACCGATAAAAAAGGAGATACTATCTCTTGGTCTAGCGCAGGAGCAAATGGATTTAAAGGCTCAAGAAAAAGTACTCCATTTGCAGCTCAAATTGCTGCAACCAAGGCTGGAGAGAAAGCTATGAGTCAAGGATTATCAGAAGTAGAGGTTGAAGTTTCTGGTCCTGGATCAGGCAGAGAGTCAGCAGTAAGAGCTTTGAATGGATGTGGCCTAAAAATAACAAAGATTTCAGATGTTACACCTATCCCTCACAATGGATGTAGACCGCCTAAAAAGAGGAGAGTGTAATTATGGCTAGATATAGAGGACCAAAAATCAAGCTATCTAGAAGAGAAGGCACTGATCTACAACTTAAAAGCGGATACAGATCTTATGAATCAAAGGCTAGATCAGAAAATCCCCCCGGAGTACATGGATTAAGAAGAGGTAGGCTCTCTGATTATGGGATGCAGTTAAGAGAAAAGCAGAAAGTAAAAAGGATGTACGGTGTCCTAGAAAAACAGTTTAGAAATTATTACAAAAAGGCCGCTCGTCAGAAGGGAGAGACAGGTACTAATCTACTTCTTTTCTTAGAGTCAAGGCTTGATAACGTTTTGTATAGACTTGGTTTTGCATCAACAAGAGCTGAAGCAAGACAACTTGTAAGCCACAAATCTGTTCTAGTAAACGAAAAAATAGTAAATATTCCCTCTTATCAAGTTGTTGAAGGCGATGAGATTTCTATAGCGGAAAAATCACAGTCGCAAAAAAGAATTACACAGGCTTTATCTTTAAGCGAACAAAGGGAAGAATGTGAATGGGTATCAGTAGATAAATCTAAATTTACAGGTACTTTTAAAAATTTACCTACGAGAGAGTTGCTAAGTAGTGAAATCAATGAGAACTACATAGTAGAGCTTTATTCAAGGTAAAAAATCTAAATTTGAGGACCATATGACAGACAATTTTGACATTATCAAAGACTTCTTAACTCCTAAAGAAATCATTGTAGAGGAGGTTAATCCTAATCATTCAAAAATTATATTAGAACCTTTAGAAAGAGGGTTTGGCCATACATTAGGTAACGCTCTAAGAAGAATTATTTTATCTTCCATACCTGGTTCATGTATTGTGGAAGCAAAAATTGACGGAGTATTGCATGAATTTTCAACAATCGATGGAGTTGCTGAAGATGTGATAAACATCCTTTTAAATTTAAAAGGTATTGCTGTACGAATGATGGATGTTGAAGAAGCAGAATTATCGGTCGATAAATCCGGAACAGGAAAGTTAACTGCAGGAGACTTTGAACTTCCTGCCGGCGTAGAAATTATTAATCCAGATCATCAGATTGCTACTCTTGCAGACAACGGAAGCATAAAAATGTCTATTAAAGTCCAAAAGGGTAGAGGTTATGATCCAGTAATTATTTCAGCTACTGAAGAAGGAGAAAGTAAAGAGGTTGGGTTGTTAAGATTAGACGCTTCATACTCACCAATAGAAAAAGTTTCTTATCAAGTTGAAAATACAAGGGTAGAAAACAGAACAGACCTCGACAAGCTTATTTTAGATGTTCACACTAATGGCACAATTGACCCAGAAGAAATCTTAAGGCTAGCGGCAACTATCTTACAAAGACAGTTAATCGCATTTGCCGAACTAGGGTTTGAAACTGAAGAAGAAGAAGAAGAAGAGATACCTCCAGTTGATCCAATTATGCTTCGACCTGTTGATGAATTAGAGCTTACTGTTAGATCGGCAAATTGTTTGAAAGTAGAGAAAATTTATTACATTGGCGATCTCGTTACCAGAAAAGAATCTGATTTATTAAAAACACCAAATCTTGGAAGAAAGTCCTTAAATGAAATCAAAGACGTATTAGCTGCTAGAGGATTATCTTTAGGATTGGAGCTAGATAACTGGCCGCCTTCTAATATAGAAAGTTAATGAGTAATTTAAAAAGAGGCAGAACCTTCGGTAGAAATAGCTCTAGAAGAAAGGCGCTATTTCAATCCTTAGCCATTTCCTTAATAGAGCATGAAGGAATTAAAACAACTTTGCCTAAAGCTAAAGAATTAAGGTCATTCATCGAACCTTTGATAACCCTTGCTAAAGATGATTCTGTGAAAAATCGAAGACATGCTTTTTCAAAGATAAGAAATAAGTCTGCAGTTGGAAAACTTTTTTCTGATTTAGGGCCAAGATTCAAAGATAGGCCCGGAGGTTATTCAAGAATCATTAAGATCGGCTTTAGAAAAGGAGACGCTGCTCCAATCGCTTTTATTGAACTTCTAGAAAGATCCGTAAATGAAAAAGATATTATTGATGCGTCTGCAGAGTCCGAAAAGGCCTAGTTTAAATTTTTTTACTAAATTATTTATAAAAACTTTCCAGTATAGGACTTTTTACATTTAGCTAGTTGGCTAGTATTTCCTTCAGCAACTATCTCTCCTCCACCATTACCTCCCTCGGGTCCAATATCAATGATCCAATCAGAGTTTCTAATGACATCCAAGTTATGTTCTATTACGACAATTGTATTTCCCTGAGAATTTAGTTTTTGTAAAACATCCATTAGTAACTGGACATCATGAAAATGCAACCCTGTTGTTGGTTCGTCTAATAAATAGATTGTTTTACCTGTAGAAGTTTTAGAGAGTTCTTTAGCTAGTTTGACTCTTTGAGCTTCTCCTCCAGATAAAGTAGTAGCCGGCTGACCTAATCTTAAATATCCAAGTCCTACTTGATTCAAAGTATCGAGTTTTTTCTTAATTTTTGGGACAGCTTCAAAAAATATAGTAGCTTGTTCAACAGTCATATTTAAAACTTCTGAAATATTTTTGCCCTTATATTTAACCGTTAAGGTTTCATTGTTGTATCTTTTTCCATTACATACGTCACATTTGACATAAACATCTGGAAGAAAATGCATTTCTACCTTTATCATTCCATCTCCTTCGCATGCCTCACATCTTCCTCCTCTGACATTGAAGCTAAACCTTCCAGGTTTATATCCTTTGGCTCTTGCCTCTTGCGTTCCAGCAAAAAGTTCTCTTATTGGAGTAAAAATACCTGTATAAGTTACCGGGTTAGATCTTGGAGTTCTGCCGATGGGACTTTGACTTATTTCAATCACTTTATCGATAAGTTCTATTCCTTCTAGTTTTTCAAACGCTTCTGTTTTCATAGAGCTTTTACTCAGAACATTTGATAGAGCAGGATAAAGGGTTTGATTTATCAAAGTAGATTTTCCAGAACCGGATACCCCTGTTATGGAAATTATGTTACCTAAGGGAATTTCTAAATCTACATTTTTAAGGTTATTTCCTGAACATCCTGTCAGTTTAATCTTACCTTTATCAGTAATTTTTTTCTTTTTTTCTATTTGGATTCTTTTTTTCCCAAAAACATATTGAGAAGTAAGAGAATTTTTTGCCTTTCTCAGAGATTCAACATCTCCGGAGAAACAAACTTCTCCACCATGAATTCCTGCCTTAGGCCCTATGTCTATAATATGGTCTGCTTCCTCAATTGTTTCTAAATCATGCTCAACGACGATTACAGTATTGCCAAGGTCTTTAAGTCTTTTTAGAGTAGATAATAGTTTTTTATTATCTCTTTGATGTAGGCCTATAGAAGGTTCATCAAGTATATAGGTTACCCCTACTAAGCCAGCACCAATTTGGGATGCGAGCCTTATTCTTTGTGCTTCACCTCCACTTAAAGTTTCAGCACTTCTAGAAAGAGTAAGGTAATTAAGACCAACATCAGAAAGGAAAGTTAATCGTTCTTTAATTTCCTTAATAATTTTAACTGCTATTTCTCCCTTCACCCCGGATAAAGACAGTTTTTTGAAAAAACTTAGAGCATCACCTATTGTCATTCCTACAATTTCAGGTAAAGAATATTTGTTTATAAAAACACTTCTTGCTTCTAAATTTAATCTGGTTCCACTACACTCATCGCAGAGAGTGTTTGTCATAAACTTTGCATAATATTCTCTTCTAAAATTTGAATCCGTATCACCAAGTCTTCTTTCAATATTTCTTACGACACCTTCGAAAGGCTTAAATATTTCTCTTTTAAAACCTCTTTTAGAAACATAACTAAAATCAACTTCGTCATTGCATCCATATAAGACGATCTCTTTGTCTTTTTCTAAAAGGTCTTCGAAAGGCGTATCAAGAGAAAATCCAAAAGTTTGACTAACCCTACTTAAAAGGTATCTATTATGGTAGGTGTGACTAGCATCCCAGTCTTTGATAGCTCCTTGATTAAGACTCAGCTCTGGTCTAACAATTAATTTTGAGAGATCAATTTTTGATTTATACCCTAAACCATCACAAGATGGACAAGCACCTGAAGGACTATTAAATGAAAATAATCTTGGTTCTAATTCTTGAATGCTAAAGCCACATTTGGGACAGGCCATTTTAGTCGAAAAAGCATCAAAACTTTTTTCGTCATCCATATCCTGAATTTCTACCAATCCACTAGATTCGGAAACACAAGTTTCTAAGGATTGTATGAGGCGACTAATATTTTTTGAATCTACGGTTAGTCGATCAACAACAATTGATATTGAATGCTTTTTGTTTTTATCTAGTTTAATTTGATCGCTTAAATCATAGACTGTTCCATTCACGGTTACTCTTACGTATCCTTTCATTAGAAGATCATTAAATAAGTTCAAATGCTCACCTTTTTGTTCTTTAACTAGAGGGGCTAATATGAAAATTCTTTTTTTATCAAAAGTTTTAAGTACTTTTTTGCTTATTTGATCAATGGTTTGACCTTCAAGAGAGATATTATGGTCTAGGCATTTTGCAGTACCTGATCGAGCATAAAGTAACCTTAGATAATCATATATTTCTGTCACAGTTCCAACTGTTGATCTTGGGTTGTGAGAAGTTGATTTTTGCTCAATGGATATCGCGGGAGATAATCCTTCAATAGTATCGACCTCTGGTTTATCCATGACGGAAAGAAATTGTCTGGCATAAGCAGAAAGAGATTCTACATATCTTCTTTGTCCTTCAGCATATAAAGTATCGAATGCAAGTGAAGATTTTCCTGAACCCGATAAGCCTGTTATGACGGTTAATTTATCTCTAGGTATATCTAAATCGATGTTCTTAAGATTGTGCTGCTTCGCACCTTTAACATGGATAAATTTCATTTATTTAATTTTTCTTTTAGATTAGACTAACTTATCAGATATCAATTATGGCTCAAAGTGGAATAAATAAGGTTATATTACTTGGAAATTTAGGACAGGATCCCGAAGTGAGATACACAGCGGGCGGAGTGCCTATAGCAAATGTTTCAATTGCTACATCCAATAGTTGGAAAGACAAAAATTCTGGAGAAACGGTTGAGCAAACTGAATGGCATAGAATTGTTTTTTTTAATCGTCTAGCAGAGATTGTCGAACAATATCTCAAGAAAGGATCAAAAATATACGTGGAAGGGCAGTTGAGAACAAATTCATGGGAAGATAAAAATACAGGAGAAAAAAAATACAGGACTGAGATAGTTGCTAGAGAAATGCAGATGCTTAGCTCTCGAGGAGAGATGAATCAACAAAGTCAGGATTCTGAATTTGATAAACCCTCTCAAAATTCTCAAGGCGGGAATGAACCTCCCTGGGACGATGAAGATATTCCTTTTTAACCCTCGTATTTCGAAAGAACTAAACTTACATTAGTTCCGCCAAAACCAAAGCTATTACTCATAAAGGAATTAAATTCCATTTCTATACTTTTTTCAGGAATATTTATTCCCTCTGCTTCAGGAATAGCATTTGTTAAGTTTTTGTTTCCAGCGATGAAATTCCCATTCATCATTAAAATGCTGTATATGCATTCTTGAACTCCAGCCGCACCTAAGGTATGTCCCGTTAAAGATTTCGTAGAACTGACAATTGGGATTTTTTCCTTGAAGACTGATTTTATAGCATTAAGCTCAATCGGGTCTCCAGCGGGAGTTGATGTTCCATGTGCATTGAGATAGTCAATGGAGTCAAGACCGCTCATTTCAAAAGATTTTTTCATACAATTTTTCGCACCTTCGCCAGACGGTGCAACCATATCATCTCCATCAGAAGTAGCCGAATATCCTCTTATTTCTGCATAAATTTTAGCTTTTCTTGACAAGGCATGTTCCAATTCTTCAATAATTAGTATTCCTCCACCTCCAGAAATTACAAAACCATCTCTGTTTTCATCGAAAGGCCTAGATGCTTCTGTTGGATTTTCGTTAAAACTGCTTGATAAAGCTCCCATGGCGTCAAATAATCCAGACTGAGTCCAGTGTTCATCTTCTGCACCTCCAGCAATTATTACATCTTGGTTTCCAAGTTGAATTTGCTCCCAAGCAGAACCTATACAATGAGCACTCGTAGAACATGCTGATGAGATTGAAAAATTCACCCCTTTAATTCTTAAAGATGTAGCTAAACAAGCTGAAACTGTACTTCCCATAGTTTGAGTCACTCTGTAGGGACCAATTCTTTTGACGCCTTTCTCTCTTAAAATGTCTGCTGCATCAACTTGACTGCGAGAAGATGCTCCGCCTGAACCTGCAATTACTCCGATCCTATCTGTTTCAAAAATGCTTTCTGGTAATTCTGAATCCTCAATTGCGTCTAATGCACTTAAATAAGAATATGCCGCTGCTTCTCCCATGAATCTAAATAACTTTCTATCTATTAAGCTCTTTAGATCTATCTCTATTGATCCAGAAATTTTACTTCTAAACCCTAAATCTTTGTATTCATTATTTTTAGATATTCCTGATTCTCCATTAATTAATGATTTGGATATTTCTCCCATGGTAATTCCAATACAAGATATTGAACCCATTCCGGTAATTACAGCTCTTTTCTTCGTCATTTTAGAAGTTTTGTGGATCCTCGAATAATCCAACCCTTAAATCTTTAGCTGAATAAATTTCTTTCCCGTCTACAAACATAAGCCCATCGGCAAAGCCAATAACAAGTTTTTGTTTTCTAATTTTTTTTATATTAATTTTATATTCAACTAACTTAGCTTTTGGTAAAACCTGCCCATAAAATTTTACTTGTCCAGATCCAAGAGCTCTTCCAATACCACTATTACCTTCCCACAAAAGATAAAAACCAAGTAGTTGCCACATAGCATCTAGTCCCAGACAACCCGGCATTACTGGATCAGTAGAAAAATGGCAGTCAAAAAACCATAGATCAGGATTTATATCTAATTCTCCTTTAATCTCGCCATTATTATAATCACCCTTAGAATCGTTGATCTCAACAATTCTATCCATCATCAACATTTCGTTATTTGGTAACCTTCCATTACCTAGACCAAATAAATCGCCATTTGAACAATCTATTAATTCTTTTTTAGAAAAATTATTTTTATTTTTTAAATTCATTTTTACTAATTATCTCGTTTTTCTTAAATATTGCGAGGAAAGACTTTATCCTATACTATTCGCTTCTATTTTGTAATTTGTAACAATGTACGCAGTAATAAAAAGTGGGGGAAAGCAACATAAAGTTTCTGAGGGGGAAGAAATCCTTCTTGAAAAGCTGCCTTTGGAAGAAGGCGAGGTTGTAGAGTTTTCCGAAGTTTTAGCTGTAATTAAAGACGGCACTTTAAATGTTGGTAAGCCTCTTTTAGAGGGAGCAATTGTTAAGGCTAAGATAGTGAATCACCTTAAAACAAAAAAAATAAATGTTATTAAAATGAAAAGAAGAAAAGATTATAGAAAAAAACAAGGACATAGACAGAATTTAACCAAAGTAAAAATTGAATCAATAAGTTATGGCACATAAGAAAGCAGGTGGAAGTTCAAGAAACGGAAGAGATTCTGAATCTAAAAGGTTAGGAGTCAAAAGATTTGGCGGTCAATCAGTATCGGCTGGAGAAATACTTGTCAGACAGAGAGGAACAAAATTCCATCCTGGCCATAATGTGGGTATTGGTAAAGATCATACTCTTTTTGCCAAATGCGATGGAAAAGTTTTCTTTAATAAAAAAGGAAAAAATCTAAGGCAATTTGTAAACATAGAATCTATTTCATAACACCATGCGCTTCATTGACGAAGCAATAATTGAAATTTCCTCTGGAGATGGCGGCAATGGTTGTCTAAGTTTTCGTAGAGAGAAATTCATTCCTAAAGGCGGACCAGACGGCGGAGATGGCGGTAAGGGCGGTGATATTAACTTTGTTGCTAAAGAATCACTTCATACCCTGCAAGACTTTAAACTAAAAAGAAAATACAAAGCTAAAAATGGCAGACAAGGCAAAGGTAAAAATATGCATGGAGGCGACGGCGAGCATACCATTTTACAGGTACCTCTAGGCACTATACTTATAAATGACGAAACAGATGAATTTTTATGCGACTTAACACAACCAAATGAAGTATACACTCCTGTAAGGGGCGGTAAGGGCGGACTTGGCAATGCAAGGTTTAAGTCATCTACCAATAGAGCTCCTAGAAAGATCACAGAAGGAACTGTTGGAGAAACTCTTAAGGTAAGACTAGAATTAAAGATCCTTGCGGATGTTGGTCTTTTAGGAAAACCAAATGCAGGTAAGTCAACTTTTATCTCAAAAATATCATCAGCAAAACCTAAGATAGCTGATTATCCATTTACTACATTAAGTCCTAATCTTGGCGTTGTGAAATTAAATAGTTATTCAAGCTTTGTTGTAGCAGATATACCAGGTTTAATTCCAGGAGCTTCAGATGGGATTGGGTTGGGTATAGATTTTTTAAAGCACCTTTCTAGGGTAAAAATACTTTTACATCTAATAGATGTAGAAAAAGGGGATTTAAAAAAAATTAAACAAGATTTTCAAGGTATAAATAAAGAATTAGAAAATTTTAGTAAAGAACTAAGCGAAAAAGAACAATGGGTTGTAATTAGTAAGATTGATAAAATTTCCGAAGAAGATAGAACTAACTTAGAAAAAGAAGTACAAAAACTTTTTAGTAGAAAAAATGTCTTTTATGTATCATCGCTAACAGGACAAGGCTTAAAAGAAGTAATAAAAATAATAAAAAATAAACTAGATAGTGAAAAAAATTAATCTTGAAAAATTAATAACAATAAAAGTTGGCTCAAGTTTGACAACCTTGCCATCAGGATTACCTAACTTAAAGTTTATCAAATCAATTTCAGAACAAATATACAGGTTACATAAAAAAGGATTTCATATTGTTTTGGTATCTTCGGGAGCAATTGCACAAGGAATGAAAATATGGAATTTATCCTCAAAACCCAAATCTATAGATTTTCTTCAAGCTTTGTCAGCGTCTGGACAGATTGGGCTGATAAATAGCTATCAAAAAGAATTAAAAAGATTCAATCTAATAGCTGCTCAAGTTTTACTAAGCCATTCAGATTTTGGAGTGAAAAATCGTTCTGAAAATGCAAAAAAAAGCATTTCAAATTTAATTAATCTTGGGGCTATACCGATCATTAATGAAAACGATTCAATATCTACAGAAGAAATTTTAAATGGAGACAACGACAGGTTGAGTGGCAAAGTAGCAACCTTATTAAAATCAAGAAGACTATTAATTTTGACTGATCAAAATGGGCTTTACAATAAAAATCCAGACCAAAACAGCGATGCAAAAATTGTAAAGAAATTAAATTTGAATAAATTTGATTTAAAAACAGTGTCCTTTGGAGATTCGGGTATTTTGGGAAGAGGAGGAATGACTACAAAAATTAAAGCTGCTAAGGAATATCTCAGAAAAAATAACGAAGTATGGATTTTAAATGGCAAAAAGGACGGTATTCTGGAAGAAGCTCTTCGAAAAAAAACTTCTGGGACAAGGATATACTTAGCCTAATTTTTTGATAGATTTGCTCAATCTAGATTTTTGGCGAGCAACTGCGTTTTTAGAAAGCACCTTTTTATTTGCTAATTTATCTAGTACCTTTTGAGTAGAAACAAATAGATCTTTGGATTTATTAACATCATTATCTTTTATCGCTTCTTCCACATTTTTGATCATTGTTCTCATAGAGGCTCTTTGAGAGCTTTTTAATTCATTTCTAGAATTTGCTTGTCTAGATCTTTTTTTAGCTGATTGGATATTTGCCATAGGAGGCGATGATGAAGATATATTTGATACATGTCAATAACAGTTTTCTATTTATTATTAATTTCTTGAAGATTTATTCGATAATAAGAACACTGGTGGAGGCGGCGGGTATCGAACCCGCGTCCATCTGTCCATCTCCTCTGGCTCTACATGCTTAGATTCATCTTTTATTTTCCTTTCTAAATCTCCGATGAGCAGGATAGATAGCAAGTATTCTGTAAAAACTTTTTAGAAAAATCACAGAAATATTTTTCTAAGCAGCCCATTAATCGACCCTTAAGAAACCTAATAGGCATCAGTTAAAAAGGGCTAGCCAAATTAAGCGGCTAGTGCGTAGTTTGCTTTATTGCCAACTAATTGTTTTGTAACTATTTTTTACGAGCAAATTACAAGCTCGACATGCACCTCGGGTTCTCAAACAAATGTCTAATCCATTTCACCCCCAGTGGGACACTATTTTAATTATTTTAAATAAAGTTGCTACGAAAAACTTTTAGTTTTTGCCTTTTCTCTCTCCCATTCCTTTTGTTTGATGCTTTGTCTTTTATCGAATCTAGATTTACCTTTTCCAAGACTGATCTTTATTTTTACCAAATTTTCTTTCCAAAAAATTTTGGTTGGTAGGCAAGTTAAACCTTTTTCTTGAGTAGCTTTAAATATTTTTGATAGCTCAGATTTAGTAAGGAGTAACTTTCTAGTTCTTAATGGATCAACTTTTTGTGTTACCTCGGACAAAGGATTAATGGACATTCCAATCAGCCAAGCTTCACCATTTTTCATCAAAACATAACTATCTTTTATATCAGTCCTTGATGATCTAATAGATTTTACTTCCCAACCTTCTAACGAAATTCCAGCTTCAAAGTCTTCTAAGAGTTCATAATTAAATCTCACCTGACGATTTTGTAAAATAGGTTTTTTATTTATTTTCTTTTCTCGACTCATATTTGTAGTATAACTTGAAGAAAAACTAAAAATAATTAAATGAGTAATACGAAAATTTGGAGAGGTAACTCTACTTTTATTCTTGCGGCAGCAGGTTCAGCAGTAGGTTTAGGAAATATTTGGAAATTTCCCTATATGGTTGGTTCTAATGGGGGAAGCGCTTTTATTATTGTTTACCTTGTTTGTATTTTAGCTATAGGTTTGCCGGTTATGGCTTCAGAAGTTTTTGTAGGAAAATATGGAAGAAAAAGTCCTATAAATTCATTAAAAAAATTAGCCAAAGAAACTAATATCAGCGAATACTGGAAGTTTCTAGGAATTTTAGGCGCTTTAGCAGGACTTTTAATTCTTTCGTATTATAGTGTTTTTGCCGGTATGGCTTTTTCTTATATTTTTAACCTTTTTCCTTCTGACTTAGAAAATCCTTCTGCATACTCTTCAGCTTATTTTTTTGATCTATCGAAGTCGCCCTTAGTTCTAATCTTTTGGCATTCTTTATTTTTAGTAATAACCTGCTTAATAGTTGGGATAGGCGTAGTGAAAGGTATTGGACGATCAGTAAATGTATTGATGCCTATCTTATTCTTATTTATAGTTTTGTTGTCAATTTATTCAGCATCTACGGGAGATTTAGATGCCACTCTCTCTTTTCTTTTTAGCCCAGATTTTTCTTCTTTGACGCCGGCAGTAATTTTAAGCGCAATGGGCCAGGCTTTTTTTTCTTTATCTATTGGCATGGGTGCAATTATGGCTTATGGAGCTTATATGCCTGAAAAGCAGCATATAGGTAAAACAGTCTTAACCATTATTTTATTGGATACTCTTGTTGCATTATTTGCAGGCATTGCTATCTTTCCGATTGTTTTTAGTAATTCTTTTCTAGTAGTTACTGCAGGTCCTGGCCTAATTTTCGAAACTTTGCCTGTAGCTTTTTATTCTTTACCAATGGGTTCTTTATTTTCAATTATTTTCTTTATATTAATTACAATCGCAGCTTTAAGTTCAGCGATCTCTCTTTTGGAGCCGTTTACAGCCTGGATGGAGGAACTATCAAAAATTAAAAGAAAAAATATTGTTGCTTTGATGGGATTTTTTGTTTGGTTTCTAGGAATTGGAAGTATTTTTTCCTTTAATATTTGGTCCGATTACAAATTTATGGGTTTAAATTTTCTTGAATTATTAGATTATCTTACTAATAACATAATGTTACCGTTAGGCGGATTATTTGTCGCTATTCTTATAGGATGGGTGCTTCCAAGAAAATTTGTTAGAAAAAATATAAAGTTGAAAGAAAATTCATTCAAAGTTTTTATATTTTTTTTAAAGTATGTTTCTACTGGATCTATTTTTCTTGTTTTTTTGTACTCTCTAACATAGATCTTTCTTCAAAATTCTCATTTACTTCATTTTTTGCAACGGTTTTCCATTCAACCAGTTTGTTTTCTTCAAAAAACATAACGTGATGTACAGTCTTACTTTTTTTTTCGCCGATGATTTCAAATCCAATATAGTCCCATCTATCCTTATTAAATGGATCTTTAATTGAAGGCGTACCCATTATGTATCTTACTTGAACCTTGGAAAGGCCTTCTTCCATCTTAGACAACATCGATGAACTAATTATGTTTCCCTGAGCCACAGGAACTTGGTAAAAGCTACTTGCGCAGGAATTAAGAAAAAAAATAGTTATAATAAGGAAGGAAAAAATTAATTTCACAAACAGATTTAAGCATATTTTTATAAGATGAGCGAAGATAAAAATTTAAGGAAAGCTGGGTTAAAAGTTACGCTACCTAGAGTTAGAATTTTAGAAATTTTTGAACAATCCTCTGAAAGACACCTAAGTGCTGAAGATATTTATAATAAAATTAGAGAGGCAGGAGACGAAGTAGGCTTGGCAACTGTATACAGAGTGTTAACTCAGTTTGAGTCAGCTGGCATATTAGTAAAACTGAATTTCGAAGATAATAGATCTGTATATGAGCTTTCTTCTAATCCAGAATTTGAAGATCATCATGATCATATGGTCTGCATAGATTCTGGAGTAGTAATCGAGTTCAAGAATGATCTCATAGAAGAAGAGCAAAAAAAAATAGCAAGAGAACATGGCTATAAAATCGTTGATCACAAATTAGTCTTATATGTAAAACCTTTTAATGAAAAAAAATAACAGTGAAGAAGAAAATTTTGAGGCTGAAGCTACTAACTCAGCACAAGAAAAAAATAACAATGAAAATTCTCCTGAAAGTGAGAATGAGACTGAAATAGTAGTTTTAGAAGAAACCATTAAATCTCTTGAAGAAAAAGTTTTAAGGTCTCATGCTGAAGTAGAAAATGTTAGAAGAAATTCTCAAAAAGAAATACTTAAAGCAAGGATCTTTTCCGCAGAGCTTATAACTAAAGACCTTCTCTCTCCAATAGATAATTTAGAAAGATCTTTGCAACATTCTGAAGAGGAAATACCAAGAAGTCTTGTTGAGCTAGTTTTGAAAGAGATTTCAAAAGCTCTCTCAAACAGTAATATTGAAACAATAGATCCATTAGGAGATAAATTTGATCCCAATATCCATGAAGCTTTATCGATTAAAGAGGACAAGAGCAAAGAAGGGGAAGAAATACTAGAAGTCATTCAAAAAGGTTATAAAATCCAAGACAGGGTAATAAGACCAGCGTTAGTAATAGTCAATAAAATTTAGTTTTTTTCTTGTTTTTTTTCTCTTTACCCCCATTAAAGAGATAGAAGATATAAGGAGCTTTAAAAATGTCAAAAATAATAGGTATAGATCTTGGGACTACTAATTCTTGCGTAGCGATTTTAGAAAGTGGAAAACCAAAGATTATAGAAAATTCGGAGGGCGATCGAACAACGCCTTCTGTAGTTGCATATACAGAGAATGAGACTATTGTTGGTCAAAGTGCTAAACGTCAAGCTGTAACCAATCCAGAAAATACTCTTTATGCTATCAAAAGACTCATAGGAAGAAAATTTGATGGAGAAATTAAAAAAGAAGCAGAATCAACGCCCTTCAATATTATAAAAGCAGATAATGGTGATGCTTGGGTTGAAGTGAAAAAAGAAAAGCTTGCTCCTCAACAAATTTCTGCTCAAGTTCTTACCAAAATGAAAAGATCAGCTGAAGACTATCTTGGTCATGAAATAAAAGAGGCTGTTATTACAGTACCTGCATATTTCAATGACTCTCAAAGACAAGCAACTAAAGACGCAGGGAAAATAGCTGGTCTAGAAGTAAAAAGAATAATTAATGAGCCTACGGCAGCTGCCTTGGCTTTTGGTATGGACAAAAAAACTGGAGACCAAAAAGTTGCAGTTTATGATTTAGGCGGAGGCACTTTTGATATATCAATTATTGAATTAGCTGAAATAGATGGTGAAAAGCAATTTGAAGTCCTTTCCACAAATGGAGATACTTCTCTGGGAGGAGAAGATTTTGATAACGTTCTTATAGATCATTTAGTAGGAGAGTTTAAAAAAGAACAGAACTTCGATCTTACTCAGGATTCATCAGCAATTCAAAGGCTTAAAGAAGCTGCAGAAAAGGCGAAGATAGAATTGTCTTCAAATCAGCAAACCGAGATAAACCTTCCTTATATAACTGCTGATTCATCTGGACCAAAACACTTACTTCTAAAACTTACTAGAGCAAAGCTTGAATCTTTAGTAGGAGATTTAGTTTCTAAAACACTAAAACCATTAGAAATAGCTTTGAAGGATGCAAAACTTTCTAAATCTGAAATAAGTGATGTGATCTTAGTTGGCGGTCAAACAAGAATGCCTCTAGTTCAGGAAAAAGTAAAAGAATTTTTTGGAAAAGAACCTAGAAAAGATATAAACCCTGACGAGGCTGTTGCTGCTGGAGCTGCAATCCAAGGAGCAGTTTTGGCTGGCGATGTGACAGATATTTTATTATTGGATGTAACTCCTCTAACCCTGGGAATTGAAACCATGGGAGGAGTTATGACGCCTTTAATTGAAAAAAATACAACTATCCCTACAAACAAATCTCAAATATTTTCAACTGCTGAAGATAACCAAACAGCAGTAACTGTAAATGTTGTGCAAGGAGAAAGAAAGCAAGCAAAAGATAATAAACAACTCGGTTTGTTCAATTTAGATGGAATACCTGCTGCACCAAGAGGGATGCCTCAAATTGAAGTCTCTTTTGACATAGATGCAAATGGTATTCTGAATGTTTCTGCCAAAGATAAGGCCACAAACAAAGAGCAATCTATAACAATACAGGCTTCAAGTGGTTTGTCTGATGAAGAAATTGAAAAAATGGTTCAGGATGCCGAGGCAAATGCTGAAGAAGATAAGAAGTTTGAAGAACTCATTCAAGCCAGGAATGCTGCAGATACATTAATACATGGCTGTAAAAAAACTTTAGATGAGTCCGCAGATAAAGTTGAAGCTGACGAAAAAGAAAATATAGAAAGCGCTATATCAGTCTTAGAAGAAGCCCTAAAAGGTGAAGACAAGAATGACATAGAAGAGAAGACTAAATTACTCGCCGATGCTTCTTCATCTTTGGCGCAAAGATTATATGCTGAGCAGCAGACCACACAAGAAAATCAAAATGAACCAGAATCTGATAATACTTCATCTGGCGATGAGGTTGTTGATGCTGACTTTGAAGAAGTGAAAGAAGAAAAAAGCTAAGACATCTCTAAAACCCCACTATGAGTAAGAGAGATTATTATGATGTTCTAGGGGTTAGTAAATCTTCAGGAAAAGAAGAGCTAAAAAAAGCTTATCGTAAACTAGCTATGAAATATCATCCGGATAGAAATCCAGATGATGCTCAGGCAGCTGAAAAGTTTAAGGAACTATCAGAAGCTTACGAGATTTTGTCTGACGAACAAAAAAGGCAAAGCTATGATAGTTTTGGCCATGATGGTGTAAATTCATCTTTCTCAAGTTCTCAAGGAGCAGCAGATGCCTTTAGCGATATTTTTGGTGATATTTTTTCAGATATATTTGGCGGATCGGGAGGCAGGGCTTCTTCAAGAGGTTCAGATTTAAGTTATAGCCTAGAAGTTTCTCTTGAAGATGCGGTATTTGGCAAATCTCTGAACATAGAAATTCCCTCAAAACAAAGATGTAATAAATTGTGGAACCATTGTTCTTATTGTGGGGGAGCCGGAGTCATACGACAACAACAAGGATTTTTTTCTATGCAGCAGACATGTCCTCATTGTCGCGGAGAAGGCGAAGTTCATGATTCAAATTGCTCCATTTGCAATGGAGTTGGCTACATAAATAAAAATAAAAAGCTTTCTGTAAAAATTCCTGCTGGAGTTGATGATGGAGATAGAATTAGACTATCTGGAGAGGGCGAGCATGGTAGAGGAGGCAATCGAGGCGATCTTTATATTTCCATAAATATTAAAAAACACTCAATCTTTGAAAGAGATGGTAGACATCTTTATTGTGAAGTTCCTTTAGATTTTGTAGACGCTGCTCTAGGAGGGTCAATAGAAGTTCCTACTTTAGTTGGGAAAGCAAAAATCAAAATTCCATCGGGAACTCAAAGTCATAAGATTTTCAGACTTAATTCTAAAGGAATTAAGCCTTTAAGAGGGGGGAGAGTCGGAGACATCTTGGTTAGAGTTATTGTGGAGGTTCCAGTAAACTTAAATTCAAAACAAAAAGATTTATTGAACGATTTCAAAGCTAATATGTCTCATAAAAAAAACTCTCCTTTGATGAGTTCTTGGATAAATTCAGCGAAAGATTTTTTTAAAAACTTATGACAACTATAAAGTCTTCAGTAGAACTAACGAATTTAATTCTAGTTGGAGCAACTGGAAAGTTAGGGAATTCTGTTTCAAAAAATAATTACGTGACTTACGGAATTTGTTCTAAAGATAATCCTCTTCTTGGAAAGGTAATTGATGGCATTCAAGAGCCTTTGATATCTTCTTTATCAGATATAAATCTTGAAGCCGCCAATAATCCTTTAGTTATTGATGCTTCTTTTCCTGAGAATTTTAATAATGTTTATGATTTTTGTTTCAAAAATAAAATTCCTTTAGTGCTTGCATCAACTGGACATCAACAAAAACAGCTAAAAAAATTAGAAAAATTAGCAGAAGAAGTTGCTGTTTTGAAGGCTCCTAATTTAAGTGAAGGTATAGCGTTTTTCAAACAAGAAATATTGAAGCCGATAATAAAGTTAGTTAAGAAAAAAATTCGAAGTATTAATTCTTCATTAGCTAAATCACCACAAACAGAATTGAAAATAAAAATTCTTGAAACACATCACAAGAAAAAAAAAGACGCTCCATCTGGAACCGCTCTCGATTTGAAAGATTTTATTCAAAAAGACTTAAATTCTGTAGAAATTGAAATAGAGTCAATAAGAAATAATTCGTCTGTAGGAAAACATGAAATTATTTTCACAATTTTCAATGAAGAATTTACAGTCTCTCATAATGCGTTGAGCAGAGATATATTTGGAGAGGGAGTAAACTTTGCCCTTTCGATAAGAGATAAAATTCCTGGAATATATTCAATGACTGATCTTTTAAAAGGTTAGCATTAACTCTTTATAATAATTTCTTAGTATGTTCTAATTCGCGTTCTGTTTTAAACAGATAAAAATACACACTCGATTGGAAAGAGTATTAGGGTGCTGACATTGCTCAATATCAGTTTAATACTCAGCCGCGAGGAGGAATAACCCAGCCTAAGGGCTATAAGAAAAGGAGCAATTTATGGATGTTTCCATAGAACAAATGTTAAAAGCCGGAGTTCACTTCGGTCATCAAACCAGGTTTTGGAATCCAAAAATGGAAGAATTCATTTTTGGAGATAGGAACAAGGTTCACATTATCAATCTAGAAAAAACCTTGGAGCGCCTTTCTCCAGCTGTTGAATTTTGTAAAAAACTTTCAGCATCAAATAACCGAATTCTTTTTGTCGGAACTAAAAGAGCCGCTAGGAGGGTCATAAAAGAAGAAGCTGAAAGATGTAATATGCCTTACATTAACTACAGATGGCTTGGCGGCATGCTTACGAACTACAAAACTGTAAGGTCATCTATAAGAAGACTAGAAATTTTAAATACTCAAGAAGAAGAGGGTAAATTTGAAGACTTAACAAAAAAAGAGGTGTTAGGAATAAAGAGAGAAATGGAAAAGTTACATAGATCTATTGGTGGAATTAAAAATATTGGAGGTCTTCCGGAAGCACTTTTTGTCGTTGATGTTGAAAATGAGAAAATCGCAATAGCTGAGGCAAAAAAAATGGGCATTCCAATAATAGGAATTGTAGATACTAATTCTAATCCTGATGACATCGATTATATTATTCCTGGAAATGATGATGCTATAAGATCAATTTCTTTAATTTCCAGAATTATTTCTAATGCATGTCTAGAAGGCTCTGAAATGTCAGGAGCATCAAGAACCTCGAAAGATGGGCCTGTGGTTGTAAAGAAAACTTCCTCTGACGAAGATACCCCATCCGAGGAAGAAGATATTTCATCTGAAAAATAGTACGAAAATAAAATTCATGATTAAACTGAGGAATATTAAATGACAATAAAAGCACAAGATGTAAAAGAGCTTAGGGAAAAAACCGGTTTGGGCATGATGGAATGTAAAAAAGCTCTTCAAGAGTCAAATGGAAATCTAGATGAAGCAATTAAAAACCTGAGAAAAAGTAGCGCTTTAAAAGCAGAAAAAAAAGCATCTAGAACTGCCATCGAAGGAGTTATCCTCTCAAAAGTAGCTGACAACGAGATTATTTTTGTTGAAGTAAATTGTGAAACAGATTTTGTTGCAAAAGATGAAAACTTCATAAGTTTTTGCGAAGAAACTTTAAATATAGCAATTAAATATTCATCAAAAGAAGATTTATTTGGTGAGGTTTCTAAATCTATGGAAGATCAAAGAATGTCTTTAGTTCAAAAAATAGGGGAGAACATAATAATAAGAAAGATAGAAAAAATTAACGGAGAAATTTTAGAATCTTACATACATTCTAATAATAAAATTGCTGCTGGAGTTTCTCTTCAAGAGGGAAGTAAAGGTATTGCAAAAGAAATAGCCATGCATATTGCTGCAACCAATCCTCTAGTAGTATCTCCGGAAGATTTAGATGAATCTTACGTAAATTCTGAGAAGGAAATCTTTAGATCTCAAGTAGATAAAGAGAATAAGCCTGAAGAAATTAAAGAAAAAATGATAGAAGGTAAGTTAAATAAACAACTTGCTGATGTAAGTTTGCTTAAACAGCCATTTGTAAAAGATCCTTCGAAAACTGTAGAGGCTTTTTTATCGGAATCCAACGCAAAAGTATCCTCATTTGTTAGACTCGAAGTTGGAGAAGGAATTGAAGTTGAGAAAAAAGATTTTGCAGAAGAAGTCCAATCTCAGCTTGAAGGCTAATTAATGTCATCTTTCGTGAGAGAGTTCTTCTTAAATTAACTGGAAAAAAGATAGTTACACTTTTATATAATTAATATGATAGAAGAAACAAAATTAGAGACCGAAGAGCAAATGAATAAAACTATTTCTTCTTTGGAAAAAAAACTTTTAAGAATAAGAACTGGTAGAGCAAATCCTTCTCTTCTAGAGTCTGTGGAAGTTGAATATTACGGTTCCAACACTCCAATTAACCAAATGAGCAACATTTCCGTTGAGGATGCAAGGACTCTTTCAATTGTTCCTTGGGAAAAAGATCAAGTTCAAAACATAGAAAAGGCAATTCAGTCCTCCGATATTGGCCTTCAACCAGCAACTACAGGAGATGTAATTAGAGTAATTGTTCCAGAGCTTACTGAAGAAACCAGAAGAGATTTAATCAAAGTTGCTAAATCAGAAGCCGAGAATTCAAAAGTTTCTATTAGAAATCAAAGAAGGGATGCAAATGCTATGTTGAAAGAATTTTGTAATGAAAAAGAAATTTCCCAAGACGACTTAAGAAGAGGAGAGGAATCTATACAAAAACTTACAGATAATTTTATTGAAAAAATTGAAAAGCTTCTCGAAAAAAAAGAATCAGATCTTTTGGAAATTTAATAATGAAACAAAGCCTCAACCATGTTTCCATTATCATGGATGGGAATAATAGATGGGCAAAAAATAAAGGCATCTCTTCCAGAGAAGGTCATAAAGAAGGAGTAAAAAAAGCAAGGCTTGCAGTAGAATTTGCTCTTGAAAACAATATTAATTACCTTACTTTATTTGCTTTTAGTACAGAAAATTGGCTCAGAGATACTGCGGAAGTTAATGATCTAATATCTCTACTTTTTGACGCTTTAGAACAGCAAACTCCTAAGCTTATTGAAGAAAAAGTTAAACTTAACTTTATAGGAGATATATCAAGATTTAATAAAAGGTTAATAGATAGAATAAAAAAATCTACTCAAGAGACAGAAAATTATTGTCCTCAGTTAAATTTAATTATTGCTGCAAGTTATGGCGGCAAATGGGATATCATAAATTCGATTAATAAAACAATTTCGGAAAATAAAATAAAAGAGTTTTCTGAAAATGACTTAGAAAAAAACCTTGAAACCAAAGAATTTCCAGAACCAGATTTAATTATTCGTTCCGGCGGAGAAAAAAGACTTAGTAATTTTTATCTTTGGCAATCTTCTTATTCAGAACTTTATTTTTCCGATAAATTCTGGCCTGATTTTGATAAACAGGATTTAAAAGTTGCTTGTGAAGATTACTTCAAAAGAAAAAGAAAATTTGGAGCAAAATCAGGCTAAATCATGAAACGGCTATTTACCGGATTATTTCTTGGATTTTTAGTTTTGC
>CABXRO010000009.1 GCA_902514645.1 uncultured SAR86 cluster bacterium | reverse complement strand
TTTTTCAAACTCTGACAAAAATCTTTCTAAAAAACCTACACCATTGTAAATTCTCATAGGCGAAATCAATCTCGATTTGTATTGAGCCCAAGAAAATTTCTTTTCAGCAGGTCTGTTCATGGAATTAATTATTTTTTCTCTTTTTTTTGCACTTTTGAAAATTTCTACTAAATAAGATTTTTCAAATTTGTGCTCAGAAACCATTTGATCAATAAAAGATAAAGTTTCAGAACTTTTTGAATAATCTAAATGGATTAAAGGTGTAAAAAAAGCTAAAAGCAAAAGCAAACTTATTTTCTTCAAGTTGATCTCCTTAAAGATAAAATTATACCGATAGTAATCATATTAACCACTAGTGCTGTTCCGCCTTGACTAATGAATGGCAAAGGCATGCCCACTACTGGAAAAATACCAACTACCATTGAAATATTTAATGTTATGTATGCAGCTAAAATAATTGAAAGAGTAGCTGAAACCAATTTTGCAAATTTAGAATTACTCCTCCTGGCTACATATAATAGACGATGTATTAAATAAGCATAAAGGATAAAGAGTCCAAGAGCGCCTAAGAATCCAAACTCTTCAACTATCACTGCAAAAATAAAATCAGTATGACTCTCAGGAATGAAATCTAGCTGACTCTGGCTTCCTTCCATGTAACCTTTTCCAAGAAATTGTCCAGAGCCAATTGCAATCTTTGACTGGGCAATATTCCACCCAGATCCCAAGGCATCAGCCTCGGGACTAATAAAGGTATATATCCTTTCCTTTTGATAATCCATCAAGCTTAGCCATAAAAAAGGAAGAGTTCCAATGCCTCCCAAAAAACTATAAATTATAAATCTCCAAGGTAGGCCGGATAAAATAATTGGCATTATTCCAGAAAGCAAAACTATTGCTGAGGTACCAAAATCTGGCTGCAAGAAAACTAAAATAAAAGCTAAAAAAGTCACAAATAAAACAATTATCCAATCTGATAAATTTATTTGAGGATTTCGTGTTAGATATGCTGCTGCAGAAATGGGTAATAAAAACCTCATTAACTCGGAAGGTTGAAAACCAATGAAACCTAAGTTTATCCATCGGTTCGCGGTTCCAGAATTTGGTAAAACTAAAACTAAAATCAAAAATAAGAAACCTATCCAGACTGCATTCAAATAAATAGGCTCCATTTTTCTAAAATTAGACATAGCTGCAGTAACCATGAGGAAAATACCAAGAAAAAAATACGATGCCTGCTTTAAAACGAGAGCATAGGATCCACTGGCGCTATAAATCATAGCTAGTCCAAAAAAGCCCAAAAGAAGAACCGTGGAGATAATAGAATAATCAAAATTTAATAAATTTCTCCTTTTATTCAATTTTATGTCTATTGAAAAACTTAGAGGCTTATTCCGCATTAGATACTCTTGTGTAAAAATTTATAGCAGATTTAACTATTGGAGCAGCAACCTCACTTCCTGACTCACCATTTTCTATAATAACTGCTACGACTAATTTTGGGTCTTTAACAGGCCCGTAGCCCACGAAAAGAGCATGATCTCGTAACGCAGGATTTTCACGAATTGCGTCGTATTCTTTACCCGGAAGTATACTTTTAATTTGTGCAGTGCCTGTTTTTCCTGCAATCACAGCTGAATTGGTATCAAAAACCTTATGAGCTGTTCCATTTCTTGCTGAAATCACATCTATTAGCGCTCGTTCCATTTTTTCCCAAGAATTCGTATCAGAAAGTTTAATTTCAGCTAACTTTTTTGGCTTATAAGATGCTTCGTCTTCCGGTTGAATTAATTGAGGCTGATAAATTACTCCTCTGTTAGCAAGGCCAGAGTAAGCCATAGCTAATTGAATAGGCGTAGCCAAAATATATCCTTGCCCTATTCCTAAATTGATAGTGTCACCTTTGAACCAGAAATCTCCTTTGTAACCTAATTTCCATTTTTTATCTGGAAGGAGACCATTGGCTTCAAAGTCAGTTAATCCGGTTTTTCTGCCAAAACCAAAACTGTCAAGCATTGGCCTTATCCCTGATAAAGTTAAGTCAAAGGCAATGGTATAAAAATATACATCTGAGGATTCTGCAATAGCTTTCCTCATATCTACTCTGCCATGTCCATTTTCTTTCCAACCTCGATAAGGTCTTGGATCTCCCTCAACATAAAATTTTCCATCATCTTTAATTTTTTTATCCCAGCTGATTACTTTATTTTCAATTGCGGCAAGACCTACAAAAGGCTTCAAAGTTGATGCAGGGGGATATTGACCAGAAATAGCTCTGTTAAAAATTGGACTTTCTTTATTTGAAAATAAACTTTCTACCTCATCAACATCCACAATTGAATTTAATATATTTGGATTAAATGAAGGAGAACTGATCAAAGCCCTGACTAAGCCAGTTTTTGGCTCTAAGGCTACCAATGCTCCTCTTCTATTTTCAAAAAGCTTAAAAAGATGATCTTGCAATTTCTGATCAATTGTTAGGAAAATATCCTGTCCATCTTCTGCACCTTGTGTGTCTAAAACTCTTACTAATTTTCCTTTAACATCCCTTTCTTGAGTTTGAATACCAGGTTTACCTCTTAAAATTAAATCGTACTCTTTTTCAATTCCTGTTTTACCTATTTGAGTGTTTTGCAATTCTACTAAGAGCTTATCTCTTTTTATTTCATCAGAAGAAATGTCTCCAACATAGCCTAATATATGAGCCAAAGTTTCCTTATGGAGGGCATATCTTTTGAGAGTGGCTTTGACTTCAATACCAGGAATTAAATCTAAATTAACTTTAGCCTTTGCAATCTGTTCTTCGTTAAGAGCTTTTACTAAAGGAAAGGAGTCAAACTTATTTATTTTTTTTTTGCTCCTTGCGAAATTTTCTTCAAGTAATTCATAAGGTACATTTAACAAATTAGATAATTGAAGAAGTGTTGTTGGATAATCTTCAATATAGGCAGGAGTGACATAAAGATCTCTTTGGACAATATTTTCAACTAAAAGAGTACCTTTTCTATCATAAATGAAACCTCTCACTGGGTTAATTGGTTTTTGATAAATCCTGTTTGATTCTGCTATTGTTTGATACTTATTTCCTTGAAATAGAGTTAAATTCAAAACTTGAAAAAGTGAAACAGAAAAAAGAAAAATAAAGGGTGATAAAAAAAATAACGCCCTTGAGTATTCTTCTCCAGTTTTGAATCTTTCTCTTGTAAATTTATTCATTTTAATTCAAGGCTGGGTCCCAAAGACTTTCCAAGTCGTATAAAGCTCTTGAGTCTTTGGACATAATGTTTATTACAAAGTCTCCTAAATCTAATAGGATCCATTCACTTGAGTCCTGTCCCTCAACGCCGCTGATTGATATTTTATTACTTTTTAAATCTTCTAATAATTTATCTTTTATAGCCGACATGTGACGAGAAGAAGTACCTGAAGTTATGACCAGAAAATCTGTAAAACTATTTAATTTTGATAGATCTAAAAATATTGTGTTTTGTGCCTTAATTTCTTCTAAACAACTTTCAATAACTTTTTTTGATTTTTTAGGCATTTAAGTCTTATAAAGAGATTTTTTTATAATATATTCTAATATTTGATCATCGACCAAATGTGATAGGTTTTCGTTATTTTTTATTTTAAGTCTTACATCAGTAGAAGATATGTTTACTAAGTCGTTTTTTAAAAAAAGAATTTTTCCATGCCCTGAAAAGAAATCTTTATAGTTGGATACTATTTTATTTTCTAACTTTTTGTTAAGTCTGAGTTTGTTATTTAGTTTTCTTTCCAAAACCAAAAGAGAACACAAAGACAAAATATTTTGCCAATTTCTCCAATTAGTAAAACTATATAAAGAATCCAAACCTATGATCAAGGAAAGATGTTTTTTAGGATAAAGTTCTTTTAGGCATTTGAGTGTATCGTAAGTATATGATTTGGTTTTATTTTTTAATTCAATATCATTTAGCTTAATATTTTCAAATTCTTTCAAAACTATTTCCAACATTTTTAGACGATGCTTATCATTAGCTTGAATGTTTTTGTTGTGCGGAGATACAAAGTTTGGGATGACTTGAATTTCATCAAAAATTTTCAGATTTCTGATAAATTTTAAAGATTGAGTGTGACCTTTATGAATCGGATCAAACGCTCCTCCAAAGATACCCAGTCTTTTTATCATCAATTATGATCTAAGTTGTCCCTGGCCTTTGATTACAAATTTTTGACTTGTTAAGCCTTCCAATCCAACAGGTCCTCTAGCATGCAACTTATCTGTGGATATACCCACTTCAGCTCCAAGTCCATACTCAAATCCGTCTGCGTAACAAGTTGGTAAATTATGCATAACAGATGAAGAATCTACTTCACTGAAAAAAGTTTCTACCGCCGACGAATTCTCAGAAACAATAGAGTCGGTATGACCAGAGCCATAAGTGTTTATGTGAGAGATTGCTGATTGAAGATCTGTAACTACTTTCACAGAAAGAATCGGGGCAAGATACTCCGTAGTCCAATCTTCATCTGAAGCAGATTTAACATCGATAACTTTTTTTGTTTTTTCACAACCTCTTATTTCTACACCCAACTTATCTAACTCGGATTTAATGTCAGGCAAAACTTTCGCTGCTACCTCCTCTGAAGTTAACAAAGTCTCCATTGTTCCGCATATTCCGTAGCGATATGTTTTCGCATTTACGGATATTTCTATAGCTTTTTTTAAATCAGCATCTTTATCGATGAAGACATGGCACAAGCCCTCATAGTGTTTAAGAACTGGAATTTTAGCTTCATCAGAAACAACTTTTATTAAACTTTTTCCACCCCTAGGAATTAACAAATCAATATCTTTCTCCCGCTTAATCATTTCTCCAACAATCTTCCTATCTTGGTTTTTTATAAGCTGTATAGAGTATTTTGGCAAAGAAGCTTTATCCAAGCCATCTTGCATGCACTCCTCGATTACAGCATTGGAATTTGCTGCTTCAGATCCTCCTCTTAAGATGCATGCATTTCCAGATTTCAAACATAATGCAGAGGCATCCGCTGTAACATTTGGCCGAGATTCATAAATAATCCCTATCACGCCAAGAGGAACTCTCATTTTTGATACTTCAAAACCAGATGGCGAAGTATGCGATTTATCAGTTTGACCCACCGGATCATCTAAATTTATGACTTTATCTAATCCAGAAATTATTGAATCAATTCTTTTTTCATTCAACTGAAGTCGATCAACAAATGAATCTTGCAAGTCTTTTTGACTGGCTAATTCCATATCAATTGTGTTCGCGTCTATAAGCTTTGCTTTATTTTTTAACAAAAACTCAGCAGCATACTTTAGCGCGTCATTTTTTTTTGCTTTCGTTGATCTTCTTAATTCAATCTTCGCTTCTTGAGCTTGTTTGCAGATTAAATCTAAGTCTGAAAGGGATGTTTTTGCACTCATGTACTGTATTATTGCAATAATTTAATTATCTGCCTATGTTCGATTCTATCCTTTCTTTTTTGGAAACCAATCCCGATTGGGTAAATTGGACTATTTTTGCACTGATTTTTATTGAATCCTTATTCATTGCAGGGTTGTTCACGCCTGCTACGTTAATCGTTCCTGGTATTGGAGCGCTAGCTGCAACAATTGGAATAAGCCCTTTTGAGATAACTTTTTATGCAACCATGGGAATGGTTACTGGGGATTCAGTAAGCTATGGATTGGGAAGACTGATTGGAAAAGATTCCTCAAAACTATTTAATTGGGTGCCTAATAATTATCACGGCTATATAAAACAGGCTCAAAAATTTATGGAAAAATACGGAATTTTAAGTGTCGCATTGGGAAGATTTTTTGGTCCTTTGAGATGTGTCGTTCCATTTACCGCAGGTTTCTTGGGAATGCATAAAAGAATTTTTTTTCCAGTAACTATATTGTCTGCTCCGATTTGGACCTCTTTGTATGTCTTAAGTGGCTACTTCTTAGGAGTTGCGTTTATAGAATATTTTAATTATGTCTTAATTGGATTCATTCTTGTCATAACTATTTATACTGTATATAAAGATCCAATGAATTTAAGAGAGGATAAAAAAAATGACTAATAGAGAAAGTAAAAATAAATTTTTATCTGGAAACTGGTATCCAGTAGAAGAAACTTCTACAAGTGAATTAAAAATCACAGGCGAATTACCTAAAGAATTATCTGGTTTATTTCTAAGAAACGGACCTAATCCCAAAGAACCAATCAATCATGAAAATTATCATCCTTTTTTTGGGGATGGCATGATTCATGGCATTAGAGTAGAAAATGGAAAAGCTCTTTGGTACAAAAACAAATTCGTAACCTCACCTTTTGGATTTGGCCCCAATACTCACGTGCTCAAACACGGTGAAAAGATTTATGCCCTAGTTGAGGGGGGTGTATCTCCAGTAATTATGGACTCTGAGATGAATTTTCTTGAAGAAGAACCTTTTCCAAAAGCAGATAATAAAAGATTCACTGCTCACCCAAAAATTGATTCAGATACTGGTGAAATGCATGCCGTAAGTTATGATTTTGGGGAATATGTAAATGGATTAGGTCAAGTTCATTATGTAACTATTGATAGATACGGAAAACTCGTCAAAGATAAAGTTATTGAAACTCCAAGTAGACCAATGGTTCATGATTGTGCTATTACCAAAAATTATGTTCTCATTTTTGATCTGCCCGTAACTTTTAATCTTGGTAGAAGAGACGATGACAATAATCCCGTAGGTGGAGATTACCCAGTAGTGTGGAATGATAAACACACTTCCAGAGTAGGATTGCAAAGCAAAAAAACTGATGAAATTATCTGGATAGAGGTAAATCCAGGGTTTTTATTTCATATAGTTAATTCGTACGAAAATGAAAATGGCCAAGTTGTCCTAGATTTTTGTCGATACGACAGGCTTTTTGATTTTAACAATCCTCTTCCAATGGGACAAAAACCTTTTCTTACAAGGTGGATTCTAGATCCAGAGACTAAAACATGCGTCGAAGAAATGTTAGATGACAGGCCTATGGAATTTTCCAGGATTCATCCAGATTTCGATGGAAAACAACACCGTTTTGGATATTTACTTAATGATGGCAGACTTAACAATTATTTCAAACATGATTTCGCAAAAAGTGAAACCATCGTTCATGATTTTGGTGAAACTTGTCAGGCTGCTGAACCAGTTTTTATACCTAAGAAAAATGGTAAATCAGAAGATGATGGCTATGTAGTTGGTTTTGTTTATGACAAAACAAACGATTTAAGTGATTTTGTAGTTTTGGATGCCCAGAACTTCTCAGATGCACCGCTAGCTAGAGTAACCTTGCCTCAAAGAGTGCCTTTTGGATTTCACGGAAGCTGGATTAATTTAGATTAAATTCTTTCTAAAATGGCTTGGTGAATACCATCGAAAGATCCATTGGAAAGACAAATCAGGTGAGAATTATTTAAGTCTAAACTTGAAAGCTTTCTTAAAAATTCTTGCGTAGTGGAACATGCTTCGATATTTTTACTTCCATTCTCTAAAGCTGAAATTTGTTTCTTATCTTTTGAAAAAATAAAGACTTGATCTGCGGAAGCAACAGCCTTCGGGATTTTTTTATCATGATATCCTGAAAGCATTGTATTGGACCGCATTTCCAAAAGACAAATTATCTTCTCGTTTCCAACTTTTTTTCTTAAGCCTTCCAAAGTATATTTTATAGCAGTGGGATGGTGTGCAAAGTCGTCATAGACTTTTACGCTGCTTTTGTCTCCAACCAAATCCATTCTTCTCGTTACTCCTCTAAACTTCGAGAGTGATTCTGCAATATCTTTTGATTTCAAACCTAACGACTTACATACTAAATAACTAGCTAATCCATTTTGAAGACTATGTTCGCCAATAGACGACCAACTTATTGATGCTTTTTTCTTTTTGTCTTTATAAATATTAAATTTAGATGAATCTGCTGTTACCTTCTTGGCATGCCAACCTCTAGCAAATTTGGTATTGAAAGGAAGGCTTTCACTATAAAAACCCATTTTCATAACATTTTTAATATTGATATTATGCTCCGGAAAAATTAAAGTCGATTTGGAAGACATTAATCTTAATAAATGATGAAATTGTTTTTTAATATCACTAAGGCTACTGAAAATATCAGCATGATCAAATTCAAGATTATTTATTAAGAGAGTTTTGGGGTGATAGTGGATAAATTTCGATCTTTTATCAAAAAAAGCAGTGTCATATTCATCAGCTTCTATGATAAAAAATTCATGAGTTCCTAAGGACGCAGTTGCATTTAAGTCTTTTGCTCTTCCTGCAATTAAGTAACCACAATCTACCCCATTATCAAGAAACACTTTTGTGACCATAGAAGATACTGAAGTTTTGCCATGAGTTCCGCTAATTGCTACCACATGTCTTTTGGCTAGTAAGTACTTTGATAAAAACTCTGGGCCAGAAATAAAGTCTATACCTTTATTGAGTATTTCTTCTATCATGGGATTACCGCGAGCAATAACATTCCCTACAACAACCAAATCAATATCTTTAGGTAAATTTTTTGGGTTGTATCCTTCATCAATGTTGATGCCATTAGAAATTAGAACTTGGTCCATGGGAGGGTATACATTCTCATCACAGCCTGAAACTTTAATGCCTTTTTCAGCAGCCAACTGTGCAAGTCCACCCATAAAAGTTCCGCAAATACCTAAGACATATATTTTCATTTGATGATTATATCCTTTTCCCACAAAACCTTTTTTCAGTTATATTGCCTCAATGACAAAAATTAAAAACGCCTTTTATGCTCAATCAGGCGGAGTAACAGCTGTAATAAATGCATCTGCATGCGGTGTCATTGAAACTGTAAATAAATCCAAAAAAATACACAAGGTACTTGCTGGTGAGAACGGAATCCTCGGCGCTCTTAATGAAGAACTTATAGATACTTCAAAAGAATCTAAAAAAAACATTGCAAAACTGAAACAAACTCCTGGCGGAGCATTTGGTTCTTGCAGATTTAAATTACAGGATCCAATAAATCAAAAGAAAGAATACGAGAGATTGTTTGAAGTTTTTGCTGCTCACGATATTGGATATTTTTTCTATAACGGTGGAGGAGATAGTCAAGATACGACTTTTAAGGTATCTGAAATGGCGAAGAAAATTAAGTTTCCACTGAAATGTGTTGGGATACCGAAAACAGTTGACAATGATTTGCCTTATACGGACTGCTCGCCAGGCTTTGGCTCAGTTGCAAAATATATTGCTACTTCAACTTTAGAAGCTGGGCTTGATGTAAAAAGTATGGCTAAAACATCAACGAAAGTTTTCATTTTGGAAGTTATGGGAAGACATGCAGGATGGATTGCCGCAGCGTCCTGTTTAGCAGCAACTAGAGCTGGCGATCCACCACACATTATTTTGCTTCCTGAAGTACCTTTTGAAAAAGCTAAATTTATTTCTGAGGTCAAAAAAACCATTAAAAAACATGGCTATTGTGTAGTTGTTGCTTCAGAAGGAACACAAACAAAAAAAGGAACGTTTCTTGCAGATTCAGGGTTAACGGATGCTTTCGGCCATAAACAGCTTGGAGGAGTGGCACCGATTTTAGCCAATATGGTCTCAAAGATTGGATTAAAAAATCATTGGGCAGTTGCAGATTATTTACAACGATCAGCAAGGCACATAGCATCAAAAACCGACCTTAATCAGGCTTATGCAGTAGGAGAACACGCCGTTAAACTTGCTATTGATGGGAAGACAGCTGTAATGCCAATTATCAAAAGAGTTAATGATTCGCCGTATAGGTGGAAAATTGAAACTGTACCTCTCAAAAATGTGGCGAATATTGAGAAAACTTTGCCTAAAAAATTTATTTCTAAAAGTGGTTTTGAGATTACTCAGGCAGGAAAAACATATTTAAGACCTCTTATAGAAGGAGAAGCGCCAACAAAATATGTCAATGGCCTTCCTGATGTTGCTGAGCTAAAAAAGATAAAAGTAAAAAAGAAATTAAATTAGTTTATTTTTTTATCTTTTTTACTATTCCAGAAAAACTAAAGACTATTTCTCCTTCACATTCAATGTGTCCCTGTCCAAAAGCAAGACTTCTTGTTTCTTTTGTAATCTTAGTAAATATTTCTACCAAAGAGCCAACCTTTGAAGGGGCTACGAATTCCGACCTAAAACTTATAGTTGCGGCATAATTTTCTTTTGATTCCATAGCAACAGAACACAAACAGTAATCTGCGATACTCATCAACATTCCGCCATGAGCAACTCCGCCAGAATTTCCGTTTTCAGGTCTTACCCAAAAAGCCATAATCAGCTCTCCTGCTTCATTTCTTTTATAAAAACCTTGTCCAATATTCGAAATATGATCTTCGGTTTGATTAAGAATTTCATAACCTTTAGGTGTAGAAAATTTTTCTGAGGTCATGGTGATGATTTTAACTCAATGTGTATAATTATCCTTTCATTATGGATTTTAAATTAACCTCAGAACAATTAGAGTTGCAAAAAGTTGCAAGGGATTTTGCTCAAAAAGAATTAACTACATTGGCTGATGAAATGGAAGAATCAGCAAATCCTGTTCCAAAGGATGTCCTAAAAAAAATTGGTGATTTAGGCTTTTTGGGAATCAATACGCCAACGGAGTATGGTGGACTTGGGCTTTCCAATCTTGATGCCATCATAGTACTCGAAGAATTTGGAAAGATATCTTCCGCAGTTGGTTGGCCTGTATTTGAAGCAAATGCCGGTCCTGTAAAGGTCATTGAGCATTTCGGATCGGATGCACTTAAGAAAAGAGTGATCCCCAAGGTTTGTAAGGGTGAAATGGTGGTAGCTGTAAGTATGTCAGAACCTAATGCTGGAACTGGCTTAACTGATTTGACAACTAAAGCTGAAATTAAAGGAAACAAAATCGTAATAAATGGAACCAAACGTTGGTGTTCCGGTGCTGGTCACTCTGATGGTTATGTAGTTTATGCAAGGATGTCTGATGCTCCTGCTGCAAAAGGCATTGGTGCTGTTTTTGTAGATATCGATACACCAGGACTAACTTTCGGAAATAGTGAAAGCCTTATGGGTTGGCGTGGAATACCTTCAGCAGATATTTACTTTGATAACGTAGAAGTTCCAATTGATAATTTATTGGTTGAGCCTGAAGATGGGTTCAAAAAATTAATGGAAACCTTTGATTTAGAAAGGTGTGGGAACGCGACAATGGCTCTATCTCAAGCAGCAGCAGCCTTAGATTACGTAAAAGAATACGTTCAAGAAAGAGAACAATTTGGTAAGCAATTGGTTGATTTTCAAGCAGTGCAAATCAAACTTGCAGACATGCTAATCAGGGTAGAGGCGTCTAGACTTTTGATTCACCGTGCAGTATTCAATGCCGCCAACGGTTTACCTGATATATTAGAATCAAGCACCGCAAAATGTTTTGCCAATGAAATAGCAAGAGAAGTCACAACCAATGCAATGCAGCTTATGGGCGGTTATGGATTCAATAAAGAATACAAAATGGAAAGACGCGTCCGAGATTCTTTTGGTTGGGGAATAGCCGGTGGAACAATTGATGTTCAGAAAGTGAATATTGCATCAGCAATGATTGGTAGACGTTTCAATCAGAGAGCAAAGTAAGTTAGTCTGCTCGATATTCGCTGATAATTTCTTCCAAACTGTTTACAAATTCTTTTTTTTCTTCCTCTGTTAAAAAGTTACCGACAGGAATTTTCTCTCCCTTTGAAGAAATAACAATTTTTATTGGATACCAATGGTGAGACGGTTTTTCAACAAAAACATATGACCACTCTCGAATAAACTCTGAAACGGCATCTGGCCTAAAAAGTCCTTTTTCTATAGTCAATTTTTCCTTTGTTAGCGTAATTATTTCTTTCTTTGAACTTTTCTTGAATACCACATATAAAGCACTTCCTACAATTAAGATTTCTAGCCCTGCAAAGGGAAGAATAATTGGAGCGCCATAAAAAAAGAAGGTTAAGCCGATAATACTTATAGGAAAGGAAATCAGCCCCAAAAATAGAAGGCTACCCTGCCAAGAAATTGAACTATTTGGCATTAGGGATAATCTATATCCATTATCTAATTGTTCGGTTATAACCATTAATAAAATATCTTTTTGTGAAAATGTAAGTCTAGATTATGATATTTTGACCATTCAATAGCAAAAGATGAAAAAGATAAATTCTATAAATAGAACTTCCCTGATGCCAAATTATGCTCCGGCATCATTTATTCCCGTCAAAGGAAAAAAATCAGTTTTATGGGACGAACAAGGGAAAGACTACATAGATTTTGGCGGAGGTATTGCTGTTACTTGTCTGGGCCATTCTCATCCACAACTGAATAAAGTTTTAAAAGAACAATCAACAAAGCTTTGGCATGTAAGTAATTATTTATATAACAAACCAGCTTTAGAATTAAGCAAAATACTTGCCGATAAAACTTTTGCGGATAAAGTATTTTTTTCAAATTCTGGAAATGAAGCAAATGAAGCAGCAATTAAGTTAGCCAGAAAATATTATTTCGACCAAGGCAAACCAGAAAAACATGAAATCATTGTTTTTACGAATGCTTTTCATGGCAGATCAATGTTGAATATAACTGCCGGTGATTCTAAATTCCAAAAAACAGGTTTCGGTCCACTTCTGCAAGGATTCAAAAGAGCAAAATTTAATGATCTTAAGTCTGTTAAAAGAGCTATTTCTAAAAAAACCGCTGCTATTTTTGTAGAACCTATTCTTGGAGAGTCGGGAATAATCAGAGCAAAAAATCCTTTTTTAGAGGGTCTCAGAAAATTAGCCAATGAAAAAGGCTGTCTTTTGATATTTGATGAAGTGCAAAGTGGTATTGGCAGAACAGGATCTTTAATGGCTTACATGGGTTATGGGGTTAAGCCAGACATTTCCACTTTGGCAAAGGGCCTTGGCGGCGGAATACCTATTGGGGCAACTTTAACAACTGGTAAAATTGCTAAAGCATTTCAACCAGGTACTCATGGTAGTACTTTTGGGGGAAATCCACTTGCCTGCGAGGTTGCAAAAAAAGTTATAGAAATAGTATCTACTCAAAAAGTTTTAAAAGGTGTAATGAAAAAAACATTCAATTTCCATGAACAATTAAATAAATTATCGGAAAAGTATGATTTATTTAAAGATGTAAGATCAGCTGGTCTTTGGATTTGTTGTGACTTTAAAAGAATAAAAGCAAAAGACTTTATCAATGCCTGTTATAAAAAAGGATTGATATTAGTTCAAGCTGCTGGAGAAAATACAATTAGAATTGCTCCTTCATTAATTATTTCAGATAAAGAGATTGAAGAAGGTTTTAAAAGATTTGAAAAGGCTGTCAAAGCTTTGAAGTAATTACTCAGCGATTACTTCAACTTTATCAACTTTGCGATAACCTTTTGGAAGGAAGTTTCCTTTTCTGCCACGATTTCCTAGAAAATTCTCTAAATCATTCGGCTTAATAACAAAATGTTGTTTACCACTGTAGAGTTTTATGGACTCTCCTTTTTTAAAGGTTACCAAATACATGAGTTGGTCTTCTTTAGCTTCAAACTTCTTTTTATCAATTGAAATGATTTTATTACCCTTGCCTTTTCCTAATATTGGTAACTCGCCTGCTTCTATAATTAACATTTTGCCTTCTTGAGTAATCGAGGCAATGTAATTTTCCTCAACTGCTGAAAGAATTTTAGGTGTGATTGGCTTAGCATTCTTCGCATTCAAAGCCGCTTTACCGGATTTGTTTTTTGTTTGCAGGTCTCCCAACTTAACCACAAAACCATAGCCTAAATTAGACGCTAACACAGCCAAGGTTTCCCCTGATCCTGCAATCACACCAGGAAAAGTTGCTCCGGATTGGGCATTGATCTTTCCTGAAACTGGATCGCCTTGACCTCTTGCAGATGGCAATTGATGAATGGGTAAAGTATAGGCTTTGCCAAAATTATCTAATAGAACTGCATTTTGGCTGTTTCTTGCAAAAGACGAAGATAAGTAAGAATCGCCCTCTCTGTATTGCAAGCCTTCTACATCCACATCATATCCTTTGGCAGCTCGAATCCAACCTTTTTCTGATAAAACCACAGTCATTGGATCGTTTGAAATGAGTTCCTTTTCATCAAAAGCTTTTGCTTCCTCTGCCTCGGCAAGCATGCTGTTTCTTTCATCCCCAAATTCTTCCTGATCTTCTTTTAGCTCTTTTTTAATAAGGGTTTTTAAGCGAGATGCTGAATTAAGTATTTTTTCAATTTCCTTTGCTTCTGCTTTTAATGAATCCCTTTCTTCGATGATGATTTGTTCTTCAAGCTTTGCGAGTTGGCGCAGGCGAATATCAAGAATGGCATTTGCCTGAATTTCAGTGAGTTTGAATTTTTTGATTAATTGTTTTTTTGGATCGTCATGAGTTCTGATTATTTTAATTACCTCATCTAAATTTAGATAAGCAATCATCAAACCTTCAAGAATATGCAATCTATCGTTGAGCCAATCTAATCTGTGTTGCAGTCTTCTTTTGACAGTTTGTGTTCTAAAAGTGATCCATTCTTTTAGAATTTCTCTTAAGTCAAAAACTTTTGGCCTTCCACTTAAACCAATCACATTCAGATTAACTCTGACATTCTTTTGCAAATCTGTTGTTGCAAAGAGATGACTCATCAAAGCATCTTTATCAACTCTATTAGATCTTGGCACGACTATAATTCTCACTGGGTTTTCACCATCGCTTTCGTCTCTAAGATCTTCTATTAAATTCATTTTTTTGGAATCAATTTGTGCGGCAATTTGTTCCAGAATCCTTGTTGTTGAAACCTGATAAGGAAGAGCTGTAATGACAACCTCTCCGTTCTCTATTTCATATGTTGCTCTTAACTTAACTGCCCCTCTTCCAGTCTGATACATTTCCAAAAGTTCTTCAGGCGTTGAAATAATTTCTGCTTTGGTTGGAAAGTCAGGTGCTGGAATAATTTTTAGAAGCTCTTTTACAGAAAGTTTGGGAGAGTCAATAAGGGCGATGGTTGCATCCACAACTTCTTTTAAATTATGTGGTGGAATATCTGTTGCCATGCCTACTGCAATGCCAGAAGCACCGTTGAGTAATACATTTGGAATTCTTGATGATAAAAATCTTGGTTCAATCAGAGTACCATCAAAATTAGGACCCCAATCTACAGTTCCTTGAGATAATTCCGAAAGTAATACTTGTGCATAGGCGGAAAGCCTACACTCTGTATACCTCACTGCCGCAAAACTTTTTGGGTCATCAAGAGAACCCCAATTACCTTGTCCTTCTATCAAGGGGTACCTGGTAGAGAAATTTTGTGCCATTAAAACCATTGCTTCATAGGCAGCATTGTCTCCATGAGGATGAAATTTACCTATAACTTCACCTACGGTTCTTGCGCTTTTCTTAAACTTCGATGTAGATTTCAATCCAATTTCGGACATAGCATAAATTATTCTTCGTTGGACTGGCTTTAAGCCATCTCCAATAAAAGGAAGTGCCCTATCTAAGATTACATACATGGAGTAATCGAGATAGGCTTTCTCTGCAAAGCCGCCAATACTTAAGCTTTTCTCTCTACTCATTGATACTTGCTAAATCTCCTTTATTTTCTAACCAACTTTTTCTATCAGGAGCTCTTTTTTTAGAGAGCAGCATATTGAACATCGTAGTTGCACTATTCCCTTTTTCTAATTTTAGTTGCAGTAATTTTCTTACGTCTTGAGACATAGTAGTTTCTTTCAATTGAGACGGATTCATTTCCCCTAAGCCTTTGAATCTTTGTATTTCAACTTTGGTTCTTTTATTTTGTGTTGTGAGTTTTTTAACTAAATCGTCTTTTTCCTTTTCATCCAGAGCATAATAAATATCCTTACCTTGATCGATTCTAAATAAAGGAGGTTGTGCTACATATAACCTTCCTTCCTCTACTAAGGGTCTGAAATGTTTGAGAAATAAAGCACATATCAATGTTGCAATATGTAGACCATCAGAATCTGCGTCTGCCAAGATACATATCTTGCCATATCGTAGGCCGTCCAAGACTCTACATCCAGGTTGCAAGCCAATCGCCATGCCAATATCTTTTACCTCTTGCGATTGGTTGACCGCATCGGTATCAACTTCCCAAGTGTTTAAAATTTTGCCTTTTAGAGCCATAACAGCTTGAAATTTTCTGTCCCTAGCCTGTTTCGCAGAACCGCCTGCTGAATCTCCTTCAACTAAAAACAACTCGGTTTCTTCGTAATTAGATGAGACGCAATCAGAAAGTTTTCCTGGAAGAGTTACTCCTTTGGTAACTTTTTTTCTCTCTACAGATTTGCTTTCCTTAACTCTCTTTTGCGCGTTATCTATTGCGATATTAGCAATTCTCTCTGCTAGCTCTGTTTCTTTGTTTAGCCAAATAGCAAAAGCATCTCTAGTAATATTCGCTGAAATTGTTTGAAAATCTTTCGAAGAAAGTTTCTCTTTAGTCTGCCCAGAAAATTGAGGATCTTTTAGTTTTGCGGAGAGAACATATGAGGCGTTTTTCCAAACATCATCTGCGGTAATTTTTACGCCTTTTGGAATTAAATTTCGATATTCGCAAAACTCTTTTAAGGCATCGGTTATTCCAGTTCGCATGCCAACAACGTGCGTACCGCCTTGAATGGTAGGAATAAGGTTTACATAACTTTCTGTAATACTTTCCTGGTCTCTTAATTCCCATGCCACTGCCCAAGCCAGAGAGTTTTCCTCATCCTCGAACTCACCTTCAATTGGTTCTTCAGGAAGATATTCACCTTCGCCAAGCGAAGTTCTTAAATATTTTCCAAGCCCATCAACGAAACACCACTCTTCTCTTGTCTTGTTAACCTCATCCTTGAATTTAATTTTAAGACCTGGGCAAAGGACGGCTTTTGCTTTGAGTGAATTGGAAAGATATTTTCCAGAAATTTTTTCGGTATCAAAAAATGATGGATCGGCTTTGAATAAAATTTTTGTTCCCGAATTTCTTTGTCCAACACTGTCTATAACCTTAAGATCTTTTTTCTTAATACTGTCTTTAAATTTAATCTCATACTTTTTTCCGTCTCGTTTTATTTCCGCATCGAGGTAAGTTGAAAGAGCATTTACAACTGAAACACCAACACCGTGAAGACCACCAGAAAAAATGTAATCTTTATTTGAAAACTTTGCCCCTGCATGTAATCTAGAAAATATTAATTCTACGCCTGGTACTTTTTCTTCAGGATGAATATCAACTGGCATGCCTCTGCCATCATCTTCGACAGATACGGAAAAATCTTTATTTAAAACAACAGCAATTTCTTTTGCATAGCCGGCTAAAGCTTCATCCACACTATTATCAATTACCTCCATCACTAAGTGATTAGGACTGGTTGTATCGGTATACATTCCAGGTCTTTTTCTCACGGGCTCTAGACCCGAAAGCACCTCAATGGATTCAGATGTATAGTCTCTATTAGCCAAACTTTATAACTGTTCTAGAATTTTTTCTGCACTACTTACTTCAAATGCCCCGCCTTTTTCGGCAAGTATGCAATTTATTTTTCCATCTTCGACGATAGCTGCATATCTCGACGATACTTGCCCAAGACCAAAGCCGCTACCATCCATGATGAGTCCCATGCTCTCAGTGAATTCGCAGTTTCCATCAGATAACATGGTGATTTTATCTGCGTTTAAATTTTTTCCCCAAGCATCCATCACCCAAGGATTAGTTACTGAAATACAAATTATTTCATCAACACCTTTTGAAAGAATTTCATCCGCTTTTTCAATAAAACCTGGGACATGATTTATTGAACAAGTAGGAGTAAATGCACCGGGAACTCCGATAAGTACTAATTTTTTGTTTTTTGAATATTCACTAAGTTGTATGGAATCAATGCCCTCTGATCCAAGTTTTCTGAGAGTGGCATCTGAAATTTGATCGCCTTGTTGTTTCATTACTGAATTTTACTATAGATTTGACTTCCGGATTCACGGAATTCCTTAGCTTTTGCTTGCATAGCTTCTTCTTGCTCTTTTACTTGTTTTGCCGCGTAGTCTCTAACGTCTTGAGAAATCTTCATTGAACAGAATTTTGGCCCACACATAGAACAAAAGTGAGCTACCTTTGCGGAATCTTTGGGCAAAGTTTCGTCATGGAATTCTCTTGCTCTTTCTGGATCCAGGCCAAGGTTAAATTGATCTTCCCATCTGAATTCAAACCTTGCTAAAGAAAGGGCATTGTCTCTTATTTGCGCTGATGGATGCCCCTTCGCTAGATCAGCAGCATGCGCAGCAATTCTATATGCCATGAGCCCTTCCTTAACGTCTTCTTTATTAGGCAAACCTAAATGTTCTTTGGGAGTAACATAACAAAGCATTGCACAACCATACCAACCAATCATTGCAGCACCAATTGCCGAAGTTATGTGATCATAGCCAGGAGCGATATCTGTGGTTAAGGGTCCTAAAGTATAAAAAGGTGCCTCGGAACATTGCTCTAATTGTTTATCCATATTTTCTTTGATTAATTGCATGGGTACATGACCTGGACCTTCAATCATTGTTTGGACATCATGCTGCCAAGCTATAGAGGTTAATTCCCCTAGGGTTTTTAATTCCCCAAACTGAGCTTCATCGTTTGCATCTGCAACAGAACCAGGTCTTAAGCCATCACCTAAAGAAAAGGTAACATCATATTTTTTCATTATCTTACAAATCTCATCAAAGCGGGAGTACAGGAAATTCTCTTCGTGGTGAGCCAAGCACCATTTAGCCATGATTGAACCGCCTCTGGAAACAATACCAGTTACTCTTTTTGCAGTCATTGGGACATATCTTAAAAGTACGCCGGCATGAATAGTGAAATAATCAACTCCTTGTTCTGCCTGTTCATAAAGAGTTTCTTCAAAAACTTCCCAAGATAAGTCTTCAGCTATCCCCTTAACTTTTTCCAAAGCCTGATAAATTGGAACCGTACCTATGGGAACTGGTGAATTTCTTATTATCCACTCTCGCGTTTCATGAATATTTTTGCCGGTAGATAAATCCATAACTGTGTCTGCACCCCAACGTGTGGACCAGGTAAGTTTCTCAACCTCATCATGAATTGAAGACGATAAAGCTGAATTACCTATGTTTGCATTCACTTTGGTTTTAAAATTTCTACCAATAATCATTGGCTCAATTTCAGGGTGTTTTATGTTTGCTGGAATAACTGCTCTACCGCACGCTATTTCCTCTCTGACAAATTCTGGTGTATAGAAATCCGGAATATTAGCTCCAAAGTTTTCTCCTTCATGAAAATGACCCTCTTTAATTTTTGAGTTTTTCTCCAAATTTTGATTTTCTCTTATGGCTATATATTCCATTTCCTCAGTAATGATGCCTTTTCTCGCCAAAGACATTTGAGTTGAGTTTTCTTCTCTATGTAGCAACCATTTATTTCTTGATTTTGGAATACCTGCTTCAATGTCAATTTCAATATCTGGGTCAGTATAGGGACCAGAAGTGTCATAAACGTAAAGAGGCTTATTTTTCTGCTTTTTTTCTCCAATGAGGGAGTCTGTTTGAAGAATCTCTCGCATGGGAACTTTTATGTCTGACGATGAACCTTCTAGGTATATTTTTTTTGAACCGCCGAAGGTTTTAGATGCAGTCTCTAAAATTTCTTCAGACTCAGGAGCGTTATTAAGATCTTGGGTTGATATTTTTTTCACTTATTTTTTTATTTTAATGGAAAAAGAGCTAACAAAAAATTATTATGAGACTTATTTTTATAATTTAACTCATGAGGAGCCTATTTTGGAAAAATTTTCGTCATTTCTCGTAACTTTTTTTCTTTGTTTTTTAAGCTCTCTAAGTTTTTCTGCAACATTAGCAGACGTTTATGAACTTGCTTTAACAAATGATCCTCAGCTGAAGATTGATGAGGCAACATTCAATGCTAACAAGGAAATAAAAAATAAAGCCCTAGCAGGATTGTTACCTAAATTTTCAATACGAGCAGGAACTACTTGGAATGAAAATGAAAATACAGAATCGAATGCTGCTTTATTCACTGACACCCAAGGAAGTAACTCTAATTATTACTCGGCAAATTTGATACAGCCAATTTTTAGAGTTGATACTTGGTTTCAATTTTCTCAAGGCAAAGCATTGGGTGAAGCTGCAGAGGCAAAATTTGCACTTTCACAACAAGAAACAATTATCAGAATCTCCAACGTTTATTTCAATCTTCTCAAAGCTAAGAAAAATCTTGAGGTTGCAAGATTAGAAGAGCAGTCAATCAAAAAACAACGAGATCGAACCAAACGACTTTACGAAGAAGGTGTATCTTCTAAATCTGAATATCAAGAGGCTCAAGCTTTTTACGATTTGGCTAAGGTTTCAAAAATTGCTTCCGAAGGACAACTTGAATTTGCAAGAGAGGCAATGATTTCAATCATTGGAGATGCTCCCGATATTAAAGATTTAAATGATGATTTTCCTGTAAGCAAACCTGACCCAATCGAACAAGATCAGTGGGCTGAATTGGCTATGGCAAATAGTTTTGCCTTAAAAGCCTCAAAGTTAAATGCAACGGCAGCAAAGAAAAATTCTCAGGCAAAGCTTGCTTCTCATTTCCCAGATATAGATTTGGTGGCAAGTTTTACTCAAAATAATTCAAGAGGTATTGTTGACTTTAATCCTGCAACAAACCCTCCGGTGACTTATGGTCCAAATGGAGTGGAGCAAACTAGATATAGTCTAGAATTCAATTGGCCAATTGTTACAGGTGGCTTGTTGCATGCAGAAAGAAGAGAAGCTAAAGCCCTAGCAGAGCAAGCAGATCAGCAAGAGCTTCTTACTGAAAGATTTGTAATTAGGGATGTAAAAACAAAGTTTACATTTGTATTAACTAATTTAGCCAATGTGAATGCTAGGAAAGCTTCTTTAAAATCTTCAAATTTTGCGCTCAAGGCAACGATGGTAGGTTATGAAGAAAATACCCGAAATATTGTTGATTTGTTAAATGCAGAAAAAAACTATTTTTCAGCACAAAGAGATCTCATTGCTGCTAAGTACGATTTCATCATTAGTACTTTAGAATTGAAATTGGCCTCGGGAATTTTATCGCCAGCAGATATTTATGAGATCAGTAGTTATCTAGATAGTTAATGCCGGAACTGCCTGAGGTTGAAACAACCCTAAGGGGAATAGAAAAAAAAATTCTCAATAAAAAAATTATCTCTTTTGTGTCACGCGAGGAAAAACTGCGCTGGCTAATTCCTACCAACATAAATAAATTAGTTAAAGGTAAAAAAATTAATAGCGCCTTTAGGCGAGGTAAATACATAATTTTTCAACTCGATGAATGTGCCTTAATCATTCATTTAGGTATGTCAGGTAAGTTAAGAGTGTTCAACAAAAAAGTATCTCCAAAGAAACATGAACATTGGGATTTGAATTTTTCTGATAACTGGACATTGAGATATACCGACATTAGAAAGTTTGGCGTTTTAGATTTAACCGTGCAAAATCCTCTAGAACATAGATTGTTAAAAGACCTTGGTCCAGAGCCATTAGGGAATAGCTTCAATGGATTGTATTTATTTGAAAAATCTAGAAGAAAATCTGTGGCAGTCAAACAATTCATTATGAATGCAAATATTGTGGTGGGTGTTGGAAACATTTATGCCAATGAAGCCTTATTTAAAGCAGCCATTAGACCTACTAAGCAAGCAGGTAAAGTAACTAAAAATCAATATGAAAAATTATCTTCAAAAATTGTTGAAGTATTGAAAGAAGCAATTGCTGAAGGAGGAACAACCTTGAAGGACTATAGCAATGCGGAAGAGGCTCCGGGGTATTTCAAAAAAAAATTAGAAGTTTATGGCAGAGGAAAGCAAGAGTGCTTTAATTGCAAAAAAGATTTGAAAGAAATTAGACTAGGAAATAGATCTACTGTTTACTGCACAAACTGTCAGAATTAGCCAAACTTCTTTTTCATTTCTTCCAAGGAAATAGGATCTACAAAAGAAGATACATCCCCACCCATTTTGCAAATTTCTTTCACTAAGCTTGAGCTGACAAAGCTATATTCAGTTACCGGCGTCAAAAACACACTTTCGAGTTCTGGCATCATTGCTCGATTCATATTTGCCAACTGAAACTCATATTCAAAATCGGCTACAACTCGAAGTCCCCTAATTAGAATAGTTGCGTCGTTGTCTTTGGCCAAGTCAACAAGCAAACCAGAAAAGCCAATAATTTCTACCTGATCGTTTCCTTTGAAAATCTCTTTTGAAATATCAATTCTTTCTTCAAGAGTGAATAAGGGGCTTTTAGCTTCACTTGCTGCTATAGCAAGGACCACTTTGTCAAAAAGCTTACAAGCTCTTTCGACTAAATCTATATGTCCTTTGGTGATTGGGTCGAAAGTTCCTGGATATATGGCTTTTTGAGACATAAGAACATTATTATATTCTATTTAAAAGCCAAGAAGAACTTTCGATCTAAGAGATAACGATCTTCTATTAAAAAAGATCGTTATTCATAACCTTGTTCCAAGCTTTCACAAAATCTTTTTTAAACTTCTCTTCGGAGTCGCTTTGAGCGTATACCTCAACGTAAGCTCTAAGTTGAGAATTAGAACCAAATACTAAATCTGCTCTTGAGGCAGTTCTAGCTTTCTCACCTGTCACCCTGTCGAATGCTTCATAAGAGTTTCCGGTACCATTTGGTTTCCATTGAACTCTCATATCAAGCAAAGTTTTGAAATACTCGTTGGTTAGCTGATCAGAATTTTCCGATACCAAGCCATAATCACTGGCAGTGATGCCCAAAGATCTCATTCCACCTAAGAGAACTGTCATCTCTGGTGCTGTTATTCCTAACAACTGAGCTTTATCAAGCATCATTTCCTCTGCAGTAACATTCAAACCAGAACGGTGGTAATTTCTAAAAGCATCGGATAGAGGCTCAAGATATTCAAAAGACTCAGGATCGGTTTGATCTTCTGATGCATCTCCTCTACCTGGGGTAAATGGAACCTCCAAGCCAGAAGCTTTTTCAATGGCTAAGTTTCCTGCAAGGACAATAATATCTGCAACAGAAACACCAGTGTCATCTGAAACACCTTGATAAGCTGTAAGAATTTTTGCCAACTGTTCGGGTTTGTTAACTTCCCAGTCTTTTTGCGGAGCCAAACGAATTCTTGCTCCATTTGCTCCACCTCTCATATCTGAGCTACGGTAGGTATAAGCGCTAGCCCATGCAGTTTCTGTCATTTCTTGAATGCTTAGTCCAAGTCCAGCAATTTTCTCTTTTACTGCAGCAACATTATAGTCAGTATTGCCAGCAGGGATTGGGTCTTGCCAAATCAAATCTTCTTGAGGGACTTCTGGGCCTATGTAATTAGACTTAGGACCCATGTCACGATGAAGGAGTTTGAACCAAGCTTCAGCAAAAGCGTCGGCAAACTCATCTGGATTTTCATGAAATCTTTTTGAGATTTCTTTGTAACTCGGATCTTCCTTAAGAGCAATATCAGTAGTTGCCATTATAGTTGGAACTTTTTTCGAAGGGTCATGTGCATCCGGTGCCATGTCTTCTTCTTTTTGATCTTTGGCATACCATTGATGCGCACCAGCTGGACTTTTGCCTAGTTCCCACTCGTAACCAAAGAGTAAATCAAAGTAACCGTTGTCCCACTTAATAGGATTGGGAGTCCAAGCACCCTCTAAACCACTAGTGATAGAGTCAGCGCCTAAACCAGATCCATGTTTGTTGGTCCAACCAAAGCCCATTTGTTCAATAGGAGCTCCTTCTGGCTCAGCTTCAACTAAGTCGGCATCTCCAGCACCATGACATTTACCAAATGTGTGTCCGCCTGCAATCAGAGCAACGGTTTCATAATCGTTCATTGCCATACGACCAAAAGTTTCTCTTATATCATGCGCGCTAGCTAAAGGGTCTGGATTGGCATCAGGGCCTTGGGGATTTACGTAAATCAATCCCATTTGAACTGCAGCTAGGGGGTTATCAAGTTCTCGTTCTCCTTTGTAACGTTGGTTTTCCAACCACTCATTTTCAACTCCCCAAAGAATATCTTCTTCAGGGCCCCAGATATCATCTCGGCCACCACTGAAGCCATAAGTTTTACCGCCCATGGACTCGATTGCAACATTCCCGGCAAGAATCAGAAGATCAGCCCAACTTATTTTGTTGCCATACTTTTCTTTAATTGGCCAAAGCAATCTTCTAGCTTTGTCTAAATTACCATTATCAGGCCAGCTGTTAAGCGGAGCAAATCTCATAGCCCCTGTGCCTCCGCCTCCACGGCCATCTGTACTTCTATAAGTACCAGCAGCATGCCATGTCAAACGAACAAAAAAAGGACCGTAATGTCCGTAGTCCGCAGGCCACCAATCTTGAGAGTCAGTCATTAGATCATTTAGGTCTTTTTTTAAAGCTGTATAATCTAATTTTTGGAATTCTTCACGGTAATTAAAATCATCTCCTAATGGATTTGACTTTCTATCATGTTGATGAAGAATGTTTAAATTCAATGCATCTGGCCACCAATCTTTATTTGATTGACCTGTTGAACTATTGCTAGTCATAGCCCCATGCATTACAGGGCATTTAGCTTCAGTGCTATCAGACATTTATTTCACCTCATAAAAACAGATTCTTAACATATTAAACTATTTTTTAAGATTTTTTTAAATATGTATATTTCAATTTTTTAACTTGAATTAAAATGGACTTTCTAAATGTAAGATTAAGAAGATTGATCTATCTCGTTTTCTGTAACCTTAATTCTCAATTTTAAAATTTGTCTTTTATTTGCCGATAGAACAGTGAAATTAAAATTATGGATTTCAATCGTATCATTCACAAGTGGAATTTTTCCAAATGCATTTAAAACTATACCGCCAATTGTATCGAAGTCAGTAGCCTCAAAAGAACTAGAAAAGCGTTCATTAAAAGTATCAATATCCGTCAAAGCAGATACATTAAATTCATTTTCAGTTAATTGAATAATGTCTTCTGACTCGCTGATATCGGTTTCGTCTTTAATTTCTCCAACAATTTCTTCAAGTACATCTTCGATTGTTACAATTCCACTGATTTCGCCAAACTCATCTACAACAGCAGCCATGTGGCTTCTATTGGTTTTAAATTCCTCCAAGAGGATGTTGATTTTTTTACTTTCGGGAATAAAATTTATCGGTCTTAAAATCTGAGATAAATCAAAATTTAAATTTTCATCTTGTCCTAATAAACCAGGGCCAAATTTCAATAAATCTTTTGCTAACAAAATACCTTTAATTTTTTCTTGGGGCTCATCAAAAACAGGAAATCTTGAATGGGCAGATTCTAAAATTCTTGGAAAGAATTCATCTAAACTCTCACTCTCCTTTATTGATATAACTTGAGTTTTAGGGACCATGACTTCTTTTACTGGTGTGGAAGAAAAATCTATGGTTTCTTCCATCATATCTAAGACTCCTTTATCAATAAGGTTGTTTTCCTCTGCATTCCTCAAAACAGAAGTAAGTTCATCTTGATTCGTTGGTTTAAAAGAAATCCTTATGTGGAAATCCCTAAAATAGCTTTTGATGCGTTTTATCAAGCCCAACTTTTCAGGTTGAGCACTTATACTTGGAGGTTCTTCTTTCATTATTTAATAAGGTCTCTCGCCAAGACAGCTATTGATAATATCATCTTCTACTTGCTCCATCTCTTTTTGTTCGCCTTTTTTTTGATGATCAAAGCCGAAAAGGTGTAAAACGCCATGGACGATCATATGTTTCAGCCTAGTTTCAACAGCTTTTTTATACAAAATTGCTTCTCTTTCAATTTGACTAATACATACAGCGATCTCACCAACTAACTTATCTTTGTTTTCTGGAGTTTCTTGATTGTTGGCAAAGGCCAAAACATTTGTCACGCCCTCTTTGTTGTAAAACTTTTCATTCAACATTTTTATTTCTTCTTCTGATGTATATTTGATATTGATCTGGCCATTTTCAAATCCTTCGGAGCCAATTTTTTCTAAAACCGTATCTATGAGTTTTTTTATTTCCTTTTTCCTAAATGGCTCAGGAATTTTTTTGTAATGATCGTTGATCAGTTCAATCTTCATTATTCTTTGAATTTTTTTCGTAAGCTTCGATGATGCTTTGCACCAAATTGTGTCTCACAACGTCTTTGGATGCGAAATGGAAAAAAGAAATTCCTTTCTGACCTTCTAAGATCTTTACGGCATCTGCAAGACCAGACATTTTTTTTGATGGCAGGTCTATCTGAGTAACATCTCCAGTAACAACCGCTTTAGAATTAAAGCCTAATCTAGTTAGAAACATTTTCATTTGCATGGAGGTACAGTTTTGAGCTTCGTCTAAGATCAAAAAAGCATCGTTTAAGGTTCTTCCTCTCATATAAGCTAAGGGCGCCAATTCAATGTTTCCTCTTTCAATGAATTTATTGACTGTTTCAAAGCCTAACATCTCATTCAAGGCGTCATAGAGCGGCTGCAAATATGGATCGACTTTTTGGGCTAAATCACCTGGCAAGAAGCCAAGTCTCTCTCCTGCCTCTACCAAAGGTCTAGTTAAAATTATTTTATTAATTTTCCTCTGAATAAATAAATTTACAGCAACAGCAACAGCCAAATAAGTTTTTCCGGTGCCTGCTGGTCCAATTCCAAAAGAAACATCATGTGAAGAAATAGAATTTATGAAATCTTCTTGAGATTGATTTCTCGGAATAACTTCTAATTTCGGTGTTGTCAAAGAAAAAGTACTTTTTGACTCCAATTTAAAATTTTTTGTTCCGTTTGGCTGATTTAAAGCTTTGGAAATAAAAAAATGTATTTCTTTTGGAGAAATATCTTTCGACTGATCGGCAAAACTGAAAAGTTCTTCAATAACAAGTCGACCTTTAGTAATGTTTTGGTCTTCGCCAGAAATAGAAAATAAGCTACCTCTATTTTTAATTTTAATTGACAGAGAATCCTCTATCTTTGATAAGTTAGAGTTAACTGGACCGCAAATTATTGATAGTTTTTTTGAATCGTCAGATTCAAGTTTGAATTTCAATTCAGACATAAATTAATTAGTTGTATCTCCGATAAAATTTCCCCTCAGGGAGTTTGGTCTTGCCTCAACAATTTCTAAATCAATGAAGCTTCCAATGAAGTTTTTAGCTGAAGAGAAATTAACAACCCGATTATTTTCAGTTCTGGCCTGAAATTCTCCTGGATTCCTCTTAGAAATGTCTGTAACTAAACATTTTTCGGTAGTACCAACCATTTTACGACTAATCTGACTGGAATAGTTGTTTAACTTATTTTGAAGGATATTCAATCTTTCTTTTTTTTCATTCAGGCTGACATCATCTTCCATTTTGGCTGCGGGCGTATTTGGTCTTGGGCTATATATAAAACTAAAAGACTCATCGAATTTAACTCTATCAATAACTTCTAAAGTGTTTTCAAAGTCTCCTTGAGTCTCGCCAGGAAAACCAACAATAAAATCTGAAGAAAAACTAATATCGGGACGATTTGCTCTAATGCGATTTACTAAATCTAAATAACTTTCTTGGGTATACCTTCTTCTCATTAACTTTAAAATCCTGTCTGATCCACTTTGAACTGGCAAATGTACATGACTGACTAACTCAGGAACATCAAGATAAAGTTCCACAAGATCATCTTTGAATTCAAAAGGATGACTGGTAGTAAATCTTAGACGATCAATATAATCGATCTTGGCAGCATCTCTAATCAATTCTGCTAAAGAAGACTTTTCTCCATCTTTTTCGCCTTTAAAATTATTTACATTTTGTCCTAAAAAATTTATTTCTCTTACCCCCTGATCTGCCAATAATTTTACTTCCCGCAAAATATCATCAAATGGTCTACTGACTTCATGACCTCTTGTATGAGGTACAACACAAAAAGAACAATATTTATTACATCCTTCCATTACAGAAACAAAGGCGGAAGCTCCTTCAGCTTTAGGTTCAGGAAAATGATCGAACTTTTCAATTTTTGGAAAGGAAATATCAAGCTTTCTTTTTCCATCTTGAGAAGATTCTTCATACAAATCTGGAAGTTTATGAAGAGTCTGCGGACCAAAAACAATGTCTACTGCCGGAGCTCTTTTCGAAATAGCTTCGCCTTCTTGACTTGCAACACACCCACCAATAGCAATCTTTAAATTAGGATTGTTTTCTTTCAGAGCTTTCCAGCGACCAACTTGGTGAAATACTCTTTCTTGTGCTTTTTCTCTGATTGAACAAGTATTTAAGACTAATAAATCTGCTTCTGCCTCATTTTCTGTAGTTTGAAAATTACTTTTCTCACCTAATAGCTCTAGCATTTTGGCTGAATCGTATTCATTCATTTGACAGCCATGAGTTTGTATAAAGACTTTTTTCATATCTTATAAGGGATGGCAATTATAAAGAAAATGGGGAAAGATACAGTAAAAAAATTAATTTTTTGCAAAAAATTTATCTCGGTAAAACCGCAATTCATTTATAGATTCAAAAACATCTGCTCTTGCCCGATGAGCTACTTGCTTTGCTTGTTCCATAGTAACTTCTGGACGCCATCTTTTTGCTACTTCTTTAAAAGAGCTTACATCTATATTTCTGTAGTGAAAGTACTCTTCTAATTGAGGCATGTATAAGGTTAAAAACTTCCTATCGTGATGAATTGTGTTTCCACAAAGCGGTGATTTATTTTTACCCACATGTTCTTTTATAAAATTCAAAGTCCTCAACTCTGCATCCTCTTGTGAAATCTCACTATTTTTAACTTCGTCTAATAATCCCGACCTAGAATGGTGATCTTGATTCCAATCATCCATATCGTCTAGATATTCTCTTGGTTGTGATATTACGAGATTTGGTCCTTCAATTACTTCCGTTAAATCTTCATTAGTAATGGCGGTGAAAATCTCTATAATTCTTTCGGATTGCGGTTCTAGACCAGTCATTTCTAGGTCTAGCCAAATTAATTTGTTTTCCATATGAATAAACTACAATACTAACAGATTCCAAAGAAATGAGTAAAAACGAAAACAACGAAACCAACTTTGGTTTTAAGAATGTAGATAAAACAGAAAAGCCAGAAATGGTTAAGGGTGTTTTTGATTCTGTTGCTGAAAATTACGATCTTATGAACGACCTAATGTCTTTAGGAATTCATCGCTTATGGAAGCGAGGCTCAATCGAACTATCCAATTTAAAACAAGGTGATTCGGTTTTGGATGTCGCAGGGGGAACAGGAGACTTGTCTATTTTAATGTCAGATTTAGTTGGAGAGTCAGGTGAAATAATCCTCAGTGATATCAACGAGAAAATGTTAAAGCTAGGTAAAGTAAGAAGTCTTGATAAAAATAAACTTAATATCAAAACTGCCGTTGCTGATGCTGAAAATCTCCCTTTTCCAGAAAACAGATTTAATTGCATAACCATAGGTTTTGGAATTAGAAATGTAACGAACAAGCTCGAAGCCTTAAAAAATTTTTACAGATGTTTAAAACCTGGAGGTAGACTTTTAGTTTTGGAATTTTCAAAGCCTGAAGCTCCTTTAATATCTGACTTATATGATTTCTATTCATTTAAGATTTTGCCTAAACTTGGAAAATTTTTTGCTCAAGATGAAGAAAGTTATCAATATCTTGCAGAATCAATAAGGATGCACCCATCTCAGGAAGAATTTAAACAAATGCTTGAGTCAGTAAATTTTAAAAATGTTTCCTATGACATCATGACAGCAGGCATAGTAACTCTTCATATTGCGGAAAAGTAAAATGGCTATTTTCAGTCTGATTCGCATCTCTTATATTTTTTGTAAATACAGATTGGATGAACTATTCGATCCTTTAGCAAATAAATTTCTTTTATCTCTTTTATTTTTTTTCCCAAAAATCTTCTTCAGGAAGCAAAAAGAAATAGAGCATCGTTTAAGCGATGCCTTAGAGGAGATGGGTCCACTCTTTATAAAATTTGGTCAGCTTTTATCAACCAGACCGGATCTTGTTGGAGAAAAACTAGCAAGCGTCTTAAAAAAATTTCAAAACAACTTGAAACCTTTTTCAACAAGAGATGCTATCAAAATAGTAGAGCAAGATTTGGAAAGTCCTATAGATCAAATTTTCGAGTCATTTAGCGAAGAACCGCTCGCTGCAGCTTCTATTGCTCAAGTGCACGATGCAATTTTAAAAGATGGTGAATCGGTGGTTGTAAAAATTGTTCGACCCGGTTTGGATAAGAGAATTTCTGCTGATGTTAACTCAATAAAATTTTTGGGCGGTTTAGCTGAATTAATCCTCTCCGATGCTCGAAGATTAAAACTGATGGATTTGATAAGAGAATATGAATTGGTTATTACTGCTGAAACCGATCTAAAAAAAGAAGCAGCGAATGCTATCCAAACAAAAAACTTCTTCAAAGAAAATTCTCTTTTATATATTCCAGAGGTTTATGAAAATTTCTCTTCAAAAAACGTCATGACCATGGAAAAAATTTTTGGAATACCTGTAACGGACATAGAGGTGCTAAAAAAAGAAAACATAAATTTAAAAGCCCTAGCCGAAACAGGTGTAAAGATTTTCTTCAAACAACTTTTTGACGATAATTTTTTCCATGCCGATATGCATCCAGGAAATATTTTTGTAAACAATTCCAATCCTGAAAATCCCACTTATGTTGCTGTTGATTATGCTATTTGCGGTTCCTTAACTGAGAAAGAACAACTTATCATCGGCAAGATGCTTTCGGAGATGTTCAACAAAAATTATTCTGGGGTTGCCAAAACAATGATAAATGCCGGCTGGGTTGGCGAAGCTACAAAAGAAGTTGAACTAGAAGTTGTGATAAGAACGGTTTTGGATCCTATTTTCGAGAAACCCTTTGATGAAATTAAATTTGGAGAAATGTTGCTATATTTATTCGATGCTACAAGAAAATTTGATTTATCCCTGCCGACTTCATTGTTATTGCTCAACAAAACCTTGATTAACATTGAAGGGTTAGGAAGACAAATATATCCAGAATTGGATTTATGGACAACGGCCAAACCTTTTATTCAATCTTGGGTTGCAAAAAAATACAGCCCCAAAGCAATGTTTGAAAGATTTAAAAATGATTCTTTTGCTTTGGCAGAAAAAGCTTATGAACTTCCAGAAAAAATTGAAATCATATTAGACAACTTGTCTAGATTAGAAGAGTACAACTCGGAAATAAAAAACTTAAAAAAAGAAATCAAGCAATCTAAAAACAATAATAAATTTATATACTTAGGGATTACTGCATTGCTTTTAGTTGCCATAATAGTAAGCCAATGAAAAACATCGTAGAAAGATTAAGCGTCTTACTCAAGGAGCGTAAAAATGCTAATCCTTCTTCATCTTATGTAGCGAGTTTGTATGCCAAGGGAAACGAGAAGATTATTGAAAAAATAGCTGAAGAGACTGACGAGCTGATTGCCGAAATAACTAAAGATCTAGAAAAAAATAAGGTTATTCATGAAGCAGCAGATTTATGGTTTCACGTCATGGTATTATTGACGAATAACGGAATCGATCCGACTGAGATTTTAAAAGAACTTGAAAGCAGAGAGGGTCTTTCTGGAATAGAAGAAAAAAAAGGAAGGAAAGAATAAATGGGTTTTGGTGGAATAAGTATTTGGCAATTACTAATCATTCTTGCAATTATTGTTTTGATCTTCGGCACCAAAAGAATTAGAAATCTTGGTGGAGATTTAGGTTCTTTTGTTAAAGGCTTTAAAAAAGCAGTCAAAGAAGAAGATAAAAGTTTAGACGAAAAAAAAGAAGATTAAATGTTCGACATAGGATTCTTTGAAATCTTATTAATAGGAATCATTGCTTTACTTATTTTAGGCCCTAAAAGATTGCCGGGATTTCTAACCAAATTAGAAGAGTATGTAAAGTTAATTCGCTCAAAAAGCTCTTCAATCTCACAAGAGATAAAACAAGAAATATATTCGGAAGACTTCCAAAACAACAAAGAAAATAAAGATGACTGAAAAAAGTTATCTTGAACATTTAAACTCTCTGCGAAATGTTCTTTTAAGAAGCCTTGGCGCAATTGCTCTAATTTTTTTTATTTTGGTATTTTTCAGAAATGAAATTTTTCTTATTTTTGCCAATCCCTTGACAGAAATCTTACCTGCCAATTCTTCAATGATTGCAACTGGTGTGGTGTCACCCTTTTTGACTCCATTAAGGCTTACTTTTTATGTCGCAACTTTTGTAGCAATTCCATATTTGCTTTTTGAATTATGGAACTTCATTGCGCCAGGTTTGTACAAAGAAGAAAAGATAGGTTTTTTTGCAGTTTTGTTTTCCAGCATAGTTTTGTTCCTTGCAGGTATTTGTTTTGCTTTTTTTGTAATTTTTCCTCTGATTTTTACTTTTTTTGTTCAAGCCTCTCCCTCGGAAGTTTTGGTAATGACCGATATTAATGAATACATCGATTTTGTTGTCAGAATTCTTTTTGTTTTTGGCTTTGCTTTTGAGGTACCAATTATTTTAATGCTAATGATTTGGTCAGGCGTGACAAATGCCCAACAACTCACTAGTGCCAGACCTTACGTGATCATAGGATGTTTTGTTGTGGGAATGTTTCTTACTCCTCCCGACATTTTTTCACAGACTCTCTTAGCTCTTCCTGTCTGGCTACTTTATGAAGTGGGACTTTTAGCTAGTAGATTTTTTATAAACAAATAAAAGACTATCCTTCTAAGTTTTCTGACCACTCACCTTTTGCTGCTAACATATTCATTTTAGCTCTGTGACTGAAGGCCTCTTGCGCAGCTTGCTTATTATCTTGCTTACCACTCCAAGTTTTGAGAGCAGCCTGTTGCAAAGCACGGCCATAAGAAAAGCTAAGCTTCCACGGATTGTCACCAATTTTATTCATGGCATCTAAATGAGCTGTGGCATCAATATCGGATTGTCCTCCAGAAAGAAATGTAATTCCTGGAAGATTGCTAGGCACATTTTCCAATAAACAATTGAGTGTCATTTCTGCAACTTGTTGGATTCCAGCTTGCTCCGAACATTCATTTCCTGAGACCACCATATTGGGTTTTAAAATGGTTCCTTCTACCAAAACGCTTTTCTCTGCCAAAGATTCAAATAGCGTGCTCAAACATCTTTTGGTTGCGTCTTCACAAGATTCTATGGAATGACTCCCATCCATCAAAACTTCAGGCTCGACAATTGGAACCATATTATTTTCCTGAACTATTTTTGCATAATCAGCAAGAGCATCCATATTTGCTTTGATAGCCTCTTGAGAAGGCAAACCGTCAGCAATTTTTATAACAGCACGCCACTTTGTAAATTTAGCACCAAGATTAAAATATTCTGCACATCTCTCATTAAGCCCATCCAAGCCCCCAGTGATATTTTCTTCAGGAGAGGAATCAAGTGGGCTGATTCCCTTGTCTACCTTAATACCCGGCAATGCACCTTGTTCGAAAATTATATCTTTTAAAGGGGTGCCGTCTTTTGCGTCTTGTCTCAAAGTCTCATCAAATAAAATAACTCCACCAATATTATTTTTCATTCCATTAGCTCTAAAAAGCATTTCACGATAATCCCTTCTAGAATCTTCCGTTGACTCAGCATTTATTGTTGCAAATCTTTTCCCTATTGTTGGGGTACTCTCATCAGCAGCTAATATGCCCTTTCCATCAGAAACAATATAAGTTGCAATTTCTTCCAGTGATTTCATATTTCTATCCTTTATTTTTATTTATTATCTTATCTATGCAAGGCAAGGAATTATTCTCTATATATTCTAAGAAAGCTCCCCCCGCAGTGGAAGCATAATCTACAGAATCCATTAAATTAATATTTGCAAAAGAAGTAATGGTCTCCCCGCCGCCAATAATGCTATAGGCTTTAGATTCAGACATAATTTTTGCTACCTCAGAAGTCCCTTCAGAAAATCTTGGGTCTTCAAACTTACCCAATGGGCCATTCCAAAAAACAGTCTTAGCGGAGTTGATATGTTTTTGAAAATACTCCAAAGATTTTTTACCAACATCGCAGATAGCTTCATGACTGGCTATATCATCAATATGCTTTTCAAATACGGAATCGTTAGATGTATCTAAAACTACGACATTTTCTGGTAATACAATCTTCTCATTACCAACTAATTTTTCCGCTACATCTATGTAATCTTCTTCAAATAAAGATTTTCCAATGTTTTTTCCCATTGCCATATAGCAAGTATTTGCCAAAGCGCCGCCTATGATTAATTTATCCACGAATGAAGTAAGCGAATCAATGACATTGATTTTGGTTGAGATCTTTGATCCGCCAATAATCCCAATCAGAGGTTTTTTTGGATTCACCAAAATCTTTTTCAAAGCCTCCAGTTCATCTTCAACTAAAAAGCCAACACCTGCTTCAGCTACTGAGTCAATTACTCCGTAAGTAGACGCTTGCTTACGATGAGCAGTACCAAAAGCATCCATGATATAAACATCTCCATAATTACCTAGTGTTTTTGCAAGATTTCCAGAGTTTTCTTTTTCTCCTAGAAAAAATCTTATGTTTTCCAACATGATAATTTTTTTGTCTTGCTCTAAACCATCTAAAGAATCAGCTATTGGAACAGGAATATCTAATAATTGAGAAAGTCTTTCTGCTATTGGTTTAATCGAAAATTCAGGCTGAACTTCTCCCGATTCTTGAGGTCTTCCACGATGCGTGATGATCCTGAGAGATTTTGCTTTTTCCAATAAGTGTTTAATGGTCGGTAAAGCTCTGACCATTCTTTCATCGTTAAGAACTTCTTCATCTCTGATTGGAATATTGAAATCTACTCTCAATAGAACTCTTTTTCCCTCGAAATTAAAAGAGGATAGTTTTGAATTTGTTAAATCCACTTAAATTATTTTATTAATTTGCTCGATTATATTTTCAACTGTAAAACCAAAGTGGTTCATCAAATCATCTATTGGAGCTGATTCACCAAATTTATCGATACCGACTACCTGATCATCGCCTTCACAATATTTCTTCCAAAAATCACTTTGCCCTGCTTCTATGAAAATTTTTGGCAAGTCGCCCAAAGTTTCTCTTTGATATTCTGGTGATTGTTCATCAAATATTTCAGTACATGGCATTGAGACAACTCTTGATGAAATTTTTTGCTCATTAAGCTGCTCTCGAACTTTCATGGCCAAGCCCACTTCTGAGCCTGAAGCAACTAATGTTATTTTAGGATTTTGGGCAGATACAAGTTCGTATCCGCCTTGAAAAATTGAGTCGTTTGTTTCTCTTTTCTGAGCATCCAATGATTGTCTGGATAATATCAATGCTGACGGTGCAGCTTTTGACTCCAGCGCAAATTTCCACGCACAAGAAGTTTCTACCCCATCGCAGGGTCGCCAAGTGTAAATTCCAGGCGTTATTCTAAGCATTGAAATATGTTCCACCGGTTGATGAGTTGGACCATCTTCACCGACTCCAATGGAGTCATGCGTATAGACATAAATTACCGGCAATTTCATTAGGGCAGACATCCTTACGGCATTTCTAGCATAATCTAGAAAAGTAAGAAAAGTTCCTGCATAAGGTCTAATGCCCCCGTGTAAGATCATGCCATTCATGATTGCCGACATACCAAATTCTCGAACACCATAATTTAAGTAATTACCTGAACCATCTTCAGCAAGATGAGAGGTTCCCTTCCATTCGGTATTGTTTGAAGGAGAAAGATCTGCTGATCCACCTATCAACTCCGGCATGATTGGACCAATAGCATCCAAACACATACCAGAACATTTTCTACTGGCATAAGAATTTTCATCTTCAGAGAAATTATTAATTAGATTCTCAATGGTAGACTCAAAACTACTGGGCAAATTTCCACTAATTAATCTATGCAGCTCTTTAGAATCTTTGGGATGATTTCTTTCAAAGTCAGAAAAAATCTCTTGCCATTTTTCCTCGATTTCTTGACCTTGTTTTTTATGATCCCAGGCCTCATAAATTTCATCTGGGATTACAAAAGGCTCGTACTGCCATTGGATATTTTCTCTAGTGAGTTTAATTTCTTCCTCGCCAAGAGCTGCTCCATGAGCGTCTGCTGAACCAGATTTATTTGGAGACCCTTTTCCAATTTCTGTTTTGCAACAAATTAGTGTTGGAAGACTAGATGATTTTGCATCTCCCAAAGCTTTATCGATACTTTGAAAGTCATGTCCATCTACATCTGCTATAACGTTCCAACCATAACTTTTGAATCTTTCTGGAGTATTATCTGTAAACCAACCTTCAACTTTTCCATCAATGCTGATTTTATTGTCATCATATAAAACAATTAATTTGTTCAGTTTATGAGTACCTGCTAAAGAACAAACCTCGTGAGAGATACCTTCCATCAAACAACCGTCGCCACAAAAAACATAAGTGTAATGATCAATTATTGGACAGTCTTTTTTGTTGAATCTCTTCGCAAGAATTTTTTCTGCCATTGCCATTCCAACCGCATTCGCTATACCTTGCCCCAGTGGACCGGTCGTCGTTTCTACTCCGGGAGTCACGTCACATTCCGGATGTCCGGGTGTTTTTGAACCAAGTTGGCGGAAATTTTTCAATTCATCTATAGAAAGATCATAACCTGTCAAATGAAGCAGCGAATAAAGAAGCATGGAGCCGTGTCCATTAGATAAAACAAACCTATCTCTATCGAACCAGTTCGGATTTGAGGGGTTGTATTTAAGATGTTTTGTCCACAAAACTTGTGCGATGTCAGCCATTCCCATTGGCATACCAGGATGACCGCATCCTGCTCTTTGAACTGCATCCATAGATAGAGCTCTTATAGCATTGGCTAGGTTTTGTTGATCAGTCATGAAATTAGAATGTTATTTTCTACTATTTCAAGGTCAGTTCATAGTAGAATTGCTGACTTTATTATTGTCATGTCTGAGTACAAAACATTCACATCCGAATCTGTTTCTGAAGGTCACCCCGATAAAATGTGTGATCAAATTTCTGATGCAATTTTGGATGCATACCTAAAGGAAGACCCAAATGCCAGAGTAGCTTGTGAAACTTTGGTTAAAACGGATTTGGTTGTGATTGCAGGAGAAATAACCTCCCATGCTCAACCTAACTTAGAAAAAGTTATTCGAAACGTAATTAACGAAATTGGCTATGACAATGATGACTTAGGATTCAATGGCAATACAGTTGAAATAATTAATGCCATTGGACAGCAGTCGGTAGATATCGCTGCCGGAGTAGATGAAGGTTCAGGAACTGATTTGGATCAAGGCGCAGGTGACCAAGGTTTGATGTTTGGTTACGCGACGAATGAAACTGATGTTCTGATGCCTGCGCCAATTCACTATTCTCATCTACTAGTTAAGAAGCAGTCTGAAGTAAGAAAAAATGGAAAATTAAATTGGCTAAGACCGGATGCAAAAAGTCAGTTAAGTTTTTTATACGATGATCAAGGAAATCCATCAAGTGTTTCAGCAATTGTCTTATCAACCCAGCATGATCCAGATATAGATGCAGAAACCATTGAAGAAGGAGTTATGGAAGAAATTATTAAGCCAGTCATTCCAGATGCATGGCTTAAAGAAGATACAAAAATTTATATAAATCCAACAGGAAGCTTCGTAATAGGAGGTCCAGTCGGAGATTGTGGATTAACGGGAAGAAAAATAATTGTGGACACTTACGGTGGTATGGCTAGACATGGTGGAGGTGCTTTTTCTGGCAAAGATCCATCAAAAGTTGATCGATCTGCTGCTTATGCTGGAAGATATGTGGCAAAAAATATTGTTGCCGCAGGCCTTGCAGATAAATGTGAGATTCAGATTTCTTATGCCATTGGAGTAGCTGAACCGACTTCCATTAGTATCAACACATTCGATACCAATAAGATAGAAGAGGCAAAAATTGTTGAGTTGGTAGAAAAGAATTTTGAACTAAAGCCCAAAAAACTTATCGAAATGTTAGATCTTAAAAAGCCTATCTATCAATTGACTGCTTCATATGGCCATTTTGGGAGAGAAGAAGAAAGTTTTTCTTGGGAATCAACTGATAAAATAAAACAACTTAAATAATTATGGAATTCAAAGACTACAAAGTAAAAGATATCTCTCTTGCGGAGTTCGGAAGAAAAGAAATAGAACTGGCGGAATCTGAGATGCCAGCTTTGATTAAACTCAGAGAAAGATATGGCAAGGATAAACCTTTGCAGGGTGCAAAAATAATGGGCTGCATACACATGACTATCCAAACTGCAGTTCTTATAGAAACTTTAGTTGAATTAGGTGCGTCTGTGAGGTGGTCGTCTTGTAATATTTTTTCTACACAAGATCATGCGGCGGCTGCGATAGCTCAAAAAGGCATTCCTGTTTTTGCTTGGAAAGGTATGAACGAAGAAGAGTTTGATTGGTGTATAGAACAAACCATCCTCTCTGATGGCAAGCCATGGGACGCAAATATGATTTTGGACGATGGTGGTGACTTGACTTCTATGGTGCATGAAAAGTATCCAGAAATGTTAGAAAGAATTAATGGTATTTCCGAAGAAACGACAACCGGAGTATTAAGGCTATATGAAATGTTAGAAAAAGGTACACTTAAGGTACCAGCTATTAATGTTAATGACTCAGTAACAAAATCTAAAAACGATAATAAATATGGATGTAGACATAGTTTAAACGATGCTATAAAGCGTGGCACGGATATGCTGCTCTCAGGAAGAAAAGCCCTTGTTTTTGGTTATGGCGATGTCGGTAAAGGCTCTGCTATGAGTCTTAGGCAAGAAGGAATGGTAGTGAAGATTACCGAAATCGATCCTATTTGTGCCATGCAAGCTTGCATGGATGGTTATGAAGTTGTTTCGCCGTACTTAAATGGTGAAAATTTAAACAATGATGAATCTATCAATAAAGTACTTCTAAGTGATATTGATCTTGTGGTGACTGCAACTGGTAACTTCAATGTTTGTGATAAATACATCTTGAATAACTTAAAGTCAGGAGCAATCGTGAGTAATATCGGTCATTTTGATAATGAGATAGACACCCAATACATGAGAGATGAATGGACTTGGGAAGAGATTAAACCTCAAGTGCATAAGATTTACAGAGGTTCAAAGGATAATAAAGATTATTTGCTTCTTTTGGCAGAAGGTAGATTGGTTAACCTTGGTAATGCAACCGGGCACCCTTCAAGAATTATGGATGGCTCGTTTGCTAACCAAGTTCTTGCACAAATATTTTTATACAAACAAGGTTTTGCCTCAATTAATGATGAAACTACGAAGCAAGAAATGTTAAAAGTCCAGGTTCTGCCTATGGAACTGGATGAAGAAGTTGCATCATATATGGTAGAAGGTTTTGGAGGAGTCATTACAAAGCTTACAAAGGATCAAGCTGACTACATAAATGTAGATGTTGATGGACCTTATAAACCTGATTACTATAAGTATTGATGTCAAAAAAAAATCCCTCGTGGGGAGGAAGATTTACCAAAAAACCTTCCCAAATAGCTCAGAATTTTTCGTCGTCTGTTGATGTAGACAAAGTCCTTTATAATCAAGACATTCAAGGTTCGATTGCTTACGCAGAAGCACTTATGGAAGCCAAAGTGCTTTCCAAAAATGAATGCAATAAAATCAAGACAGGTCTTAAAAAAATTAAAAAGAAAATCGAAGCTGGAAATTTTAATTGGAATCCTGCTTTAGAAGATGTTCACATGAATATTGAAGCCGCACTTGAAAAAGAAATTGGAGTGACTGCAAAAAAACTTCATACGGGTAGATCCAGAAACGATCAAGTCGTGACTGATTTTAAGTTGTTTCTTTTGGAAAGAAGTATTGAAATTGAGTCTTTATTAAAGAGTTTAATGAAAAACTTAGTTTTCAGAGCAGAGGGAGAGTTAGATACCCTTATGCCAGGTTTTACCCATCTGCAAAATGCTCAGCCGGTTAGTTTGGCGCACTATCTCTTATCTTGGTACGAAATGATGAAAAGAGATTTAGAAAGAGTTTTAGCAACTAAAGAAGAACTTAATGTCAGCCCTTTGGGTTCCGGAGCACTATCCGGTAATAGGTTTAAATTGGATAGACAAAAACTAGCTAAGTCTTTGGGATTCAATTCGGTTACCAGAAATTCTATTGATGCTGTATCTGATAGAGATTTTGCTTTAGAAGTTGCTTTCAATATAAGTGTCTTGGCTATTCATTTTTCAAGAATATGCGAAGAACTAATCATATGGTCTTCTTCGCAATTTAATTATGCTCAATTGCCTGAAGAATTATGTACGGGTTCTTCGATTATGCCGCAAAAGAAGAATCCAGATATGGCTGAGTTAATTAGAGGAGGATCTGCCAAAACGGTTGGTAATTTAATGACGTTGTTAAGCTTAATGAAGAATCAACCTTTGGCTTACAACAGAGACAACCAAGAAGATAAGGCGCCTTTAATAAATTCAATAGAATATGCTACAGAAGCATTGAAAATCATGAACGAGATGATCAAAGGTGTGTCTTTTAATAATGATCAAATGCTAGCTGATGTCTACGATGATTTCTTAACTGCAACAGATCTTGCTGAATATTTGGTTATCAAAGGAGTGCCATTTAGAGAGGCTCATGAAATTACCGGGACGGCAGTAAAATATGCTGAAGACAATGACCTCTTGCTATTTGAAATGTCACTAGATGAATTTAAGAAAATTTCAAAAAAGATTTCCCAAGATGTTTTTGATTACATTGACCCTAGCGATTCTGTCCAAGCAAAAACCTCAATTGGAGGTACTGCTGTGCAACAAATAAAAAAAGAAATTAAAAGAGCAAAAGACTATTTAAAGAAATGAAAATTTTTTTACTTGGATTATGTCTAATCAGTTTCGGCTTTCTAAGCTCATGCGGCATAAAAGGTCCTTTATATCTGCCTGAAGATGAAGAAATCAATGAACTTAAAACATTTTAATTTTAAAGAAGGCGTCTTAAATTCGGAAGACACTAACTTGCTTGAGCTAAGTGAAAGTTTAGAAACGCCTTTTTATGTTTATTCAGCTGAAACAATTAGAGAAAATTGTCGATCTTATAAAACAGGTTTATCTTCCTCTGACCTTGTGTGCTACGCAGTAAAGGCTAATAGTAATCTGAGTATTTTATCTTTGATCAAAGACGAAGGTTTGGGCTTTGACGTAGTATCTGGTGGAGAATTAAAAAGAGTTTTAAAAATCGGTGCAGACCCAAAGAAGATTGTTTTTTCTGGAGTTGGTAAGAGCAAAGAGGAATTGAAACTTGCTTGTGATCACGAAATATTTTCCATCAACATAGAATCTGAATATGAATTGGAACTTCTCGAACAACTAAATAAAATGCCAAGAATCTCGTTTAGAATAAATCCTGATATTGCTGCTGAATCTCATCCATATATTGAAACTGGTAAAGCCGATTGCAAATTTGGTATTTCCGAAGAAGAAGCGCTAACTTTAGCAAAGAAGTATGGAATTGAAAAAATAAACCTAGTTGGTGTTTCAGCCCATATTGGATCCCAAATAACTGATACGGATTTACTGGTTGAAGCTTACGAAAAACTTGAGAATTTAGCAGACCAATTGGTTTCTTTGGGATTTGATATAGATCACATAGATGTTGGTGGTGGTTTAGCAATCGACTATGAATTGGAAAAAAATTTTTTACCTGACGAACTAATAAAAAAACTGAAGAAGTTTTCTTCAAAATATAACTTAACTCTGGAGCCAGGACGCTCCATTGTTGCGCAAGCGGGTGTTTTGATAACTAAAGTATTGGGCATCAAAGAGAATGGTAGTCAAAAGTTTCTAATTGTTGATGCCGGCATGAACGATTTGATGAGGCCGTCGTTGTATAGCGCAAGACACGAAATAGATAATTTAGTGGAGTCTTCTGAAGAGAAGGATCTTTATTCTGTAGTTGGACCTGTCTGTGAAACTGCCGATAGTTTTGGTTCAGATTTTGAAGTCAGTGCAGATGCTGGAGATTATTTGGTTGTATACTCAGCAGGGGCCTATGGCTCAAGTATGGGCTCCAATTATAATACCCGACTTAAGCCAGCTGAAATCTTAGTTGATCAAGAAAGCTATAAGGTCATCAGAAAAGTAGAAACCTTTGATGATCTCATTAAAGAAGAGGAACTTTAATGCCCTATATCCAGTATATGGAGGCTTTAGGAAACAATTTCATAGTTGTAGATTCAGTAACGCAACATTTTTCTTTCTCTAAAAATAGCATCCCAAAATTTCTCGATAAGGAAGATTCTCTTGAGTTTGATCAGGTCCTAGTAATAGAACCTCCTGAAAAAGAAATTGCAGATTTTTCTGTAAAAATCTTCAATCAAGACGGCAGTGAGGCTGAAAACTGTGTCAACGGTATGAGATGTGTTGCAAGATATCTGTCCGACAGAAACATATCCATCAGTGATACCGTAAAATTACTCATAGGCACCAATCAAGTTACTGTTGAGAAAAGTAAAAATGATTACATTGTGGAAAATATATTTTCACTATGTCCTTCTAAAATTGGTCTAAATGAAAATGAACAGGTTTTTGAGATTGAATTTGATACTAAAAAAGTTCCTTGTTTTGCAGTTTCAATAGGAAATCCGCATGCCCTAATTTTTAATGATGAGCTGGGCTTAGATGTGCAAAAGTTTGGAAAATTTTTACAAGAAAGTAATTTTTTTAAAAACGGTGTAAACGTTGGCTTTATTCAAATTAAGAATACTCAGGAGATAAATTTAAGAGTTTTTGAAAGAGGCGTAGGTGAAACTCAAGCTTGCGGAAGTGGAGCCTGTGCAGCAGCTGTCGCATGCGCAATTCAAAAAGAATTAGATCAAGAATTAAAAATAAATTTTCATCAAGGCCAGGTATTCACTAAAGTAGATTTAGGTGATTCAAAAGTTCTGCTTCAAGGAAGTGCTGAATACAGAAAACAAGATGTTTTGTTAAACCTTTAAAATGAAACTTTTTAGTAAATCTCTTAAACCAGAAGAAGTAATAAATTTCTTAAAAGAAAATCCTGATTTTTTTATAGATCATCCAGAAGCTATAGAACATCTAGAGATAAAACATGAATCAGGTGAAGCGGTAAGCTTTATTGAAAAACAAGTTGAATTCATGAAATCCAAGAACTTAGCAACTAGCATGCAACTCAAAGACTTTATTACAAATGCAAACGAAAATGAGCTACTTTTTGCAAAGGTAAGAAAACTGATAAGTATTCTTCTAATTGCCGAAGACTTAGAAAAATTGTTGATCGATACAGAAAGTTTTTTTATGAATGAGCTTGGTACAGAAAAATGTAAATTATTTTTCTTTACTCATGAAGAATTGTATCGAGTATCTGCAAAAAGAATCATTGAGCCGGAAATAGCAACCAAAACTTTCTCTAAGATTTTTAAAGAAGTAGATATTTTTTTAGGAAAGCTTCCCAATGAAATTGCATCTCTAACTTTTGGTACTCAAGCTGATGTAAAAGAGGCGGTTATTGGCAAACTGCATTCAGAGAAGATTGCAGGAATATTAATTTTAGGCTCTTCAGTAGATGAAAAATACACTCCAGAACAGGACACATTATTTCTAAAATTTATAGTTGAAGTTTTAAGCCATCAAATAGACAGATTAATTGAAAACCGAAATTAGTAAATTAAAAGAATCCTTTTTAAGTTTTCTTAAAGAAAATCGTAACTATTCAGAACACACTCTAAAGAGTTACAGGAATGATTTGAATAAATTTGAGGCCTTTCTGAATGAAAACAAAATTCTAACTATTGTTGAGGTTAACAATAATCTAATAAGAAATTTTTTAGGTTTGCATAGAAGAAAAGGACTCAGTCCGAAAAGTCTCGCAAGAATTTTATCCTCCATAAGGAGTTTTTTTAAATTTCTTAAATCCGAAGGAAAATTTACCAACGATCCAACAATCGGTATCAGCGCACCTAAGCAAGATGCTCTTTTACCAAAGGCGCTAGATACCGACATGATAGACAAACTTTTGAATTTTGAACCAAAAAGTTGGATAGAACATCGAGATAAGGCAATGATGGAATTGATTTACTCTTCTGGATTAAGACTTTCTGAACTATGTTCTTTAAACTTAAAAGATCTTTTGTTGGAAGAGCAAATGTGCAGAGTTTTAGGAAAGGGCAACAAAGAAAGGCTTTGTCCTGTAGGCTCTAAAGCTATTGAGGCTTTGGAAAAATGGTTTACACATAGAGAGACTATTGCTAATCAAGATGAAACTTCGGTTTTTGTAAATAAAGAAGGGAATCGACTGGGTCCAAGGACGGTTCAAATTCGACTAAAAAAAATAAGTCAGGACAGAGGCTTGCCTTATATTCATCCTCACATGCTGAGACATTCGTTTGCAACTCATATTTTGGAGTCCAGTGGAGATCTTAGGGCTGTTCAAGAATTATTGGGACATGCTAATCTAAGTACCACTCAAATCTACACAAAATTGGATTTCCAGCATTTGGCTAAGGTTTACGATAAAAGCCATCCACATGCAAAAAATAAAAAATGAAAATTAAAGCAATAACTTTTGACCTTGATGACACTTTATGGCCGCTTCGTGAAGTCATCATTCACGCTCACAAAGAATCCAATAACTGGATAATCGATAAATTTCCAAACATGTCTAAAGTTTTGTCAACAGAAAAGGAACAAAAGATGTGGCAGAAGCTCATCGCAAAAGATAATTCTCTTAGACATCGTTTATCTGAGCTTCGTATGAAAGTCATCGAGACATTGTTGATAGAAAACGGTGTTTCCAATGAAGATGCAAAAGAGACGTCAGAAGACGCGTTCGATATTTTTTTAAGGCTTCGTCATGAAATTACTTATTTCGATGGAACTTTAGAAGTTCTTGAGTCATTAAAAAGTAAATATACGTTAGGTGTTTTGACTAATGGAAATGCGAGCATAGAAACTTTAAAAATTGATCACTTGTTTGATTTTTATCTGAATGCTGAAATGGTGAATGATAGTAAACCCGGTGTAAAGATGTTTGAAGAAGCTTTAAAAATAATGCAACTTCAACCTGAGGAAGTCTGCCACGTAGGCGATCATCCAGAAAATGATGTCGAGGCTGCTATGAATCTAGGGATGAGGGCTGTATGGCTTAATTTGCTCGACGCAGAGTGGCCAGATACCAAAAGACAAGCTGATATAGATATTGAATCTTGGTGGGATTTAGAGAAAGGAATAGAGAGATTATAAAGAGTCTAAGATATAGCTGACTGCCATCTCGAGCTCCTGCTCAGAACAATTCATGCATAAGCCCATTGCGGGCATACCTCTAAGACCATTTTTAACGCTATGAGTTAACTCGTCTAGGCTTTTATTGACTCTTAAACCCCATGCTGATTTATCCCCGAAGGTTGGGGCGCCAGCCAAGCCATTTTGGTGACAAACGGCACAAGCTGCATCATAAACTGTCTTGCCATCTCTTGAGATTTTTTCTTCAGAAAAAATAAGAGAGGAAGTAAAGAAAAAAAATATTAAGAAAGAAAAAAATAATTTAATCAAAATAATTATAATCTTGACAAATAATCTTCTAACCTCTCTTGGTTCATGACAAAAGTAGATTTTATCTGACTCGCAGCGGATTTTATTTCATCCAAGTTAACTGCTTCGCCTACTTGAATAACGCCAACCATTGCCATCATTGCATGAGGTGTGCAATTGTAAACGTACACTCCTTCAACATCTAAAGTAACACTGATACTTTCATTGATTGTGCCATTCCAGCTTTCTGCATTAGATGGAATCATGTTAGGAAAAGATGCTGAGTTGTGCATAGGATCCACGAGGACAAAATTTATTGTATCTCCGACTGATACTTTTAAAACAGGAGGTTCGAAAACCATAGTTCCATCTGCTCCAGCGTTGAGCATTTTAACTTCATGAACGCTACCTTCAGACAGTTTTACTTTATTGGAAGCGACAACAGGTTCAGCTGCCATAGAATTATTTAAGGCAACTTTATAACCAGGTCCGGAAGATTCTATGCCACAGTCGTCAGTCTTTAGACAAACACTAGCAACAGAAGAGACGCGATCAAGTATAGCCTCTTCACGCATATCAGCGGAAGCTGCTAAATGCGATAAAAGAAGCGAAATTAAAGCAACTGATAATTTTTTCATGGTTCGATTATAGACCCCTACCTAACTAAATCTATCTCTAACTAGAAGAAAAGTTTAAGCTTATTTATAAATATTTTAACTATTGAGCAAGTAGTTCTGTTGGTTAGAACAGCGGACTCATGATTCATTGATCTGAGGTTCAAGTCCTGCCTGGCTCACCAACTTCTAACGGTTGTTGATTATCGTCATGCAAAATTTTCAATTGTGATGAATTTAGGTAATCGGTGAGTAAATCATTTCCAATATTTAATTTCAGATGCCACTCTTTATCCTTTATGACCTCATCGCGAACACACCCTTCTTCATAAAGCTTAGCCCTGGCAGCTGACGCTTGATGGGAAATCGATACCCAGCCTTTGAAAAGGCCATTACTGATTCTCTCTAATATTTTCTCTTTTAAAGACTCAATACCAATATTCTTTTCTGCAGAAATAAAAAGTTCTTCAGGATATTGAAACTCCAGCTCTTGTTGTTTGTTTTCTGAGAGATAATCGACTTTATTATTCACTAAAAGTTGCGGAATTTTATCAACATCCAGATCTTTCAAAATTCTTGTAACTTCTTTTTGCTTGATATCTTTTTCTGGATCATTGATATCTACCAAATGGATTAATAAATCTGCCGATCTAAGATCATCTAAAGTGGTTTTGAATGATTCAATCAACTCCGTTGGAATTTCAGAAATAAAACCCACAGTGTCCGTAAATAAAATTGCTCTGCTTCCAGGACTTAAATTTTTTCTGGTGACTGAATCTAAAGTTGCAAACAACTGATCCGCTTGATATTCGTCTCCACCAGTTAAAGCGTTAAATAATGTTGTTTTACCTGCATTGGTATAACCGACCAAAGCGACTATTTTATTTTTTCCCTTTTTTCTGGCGTAACGGTTTAAGGATTTTTGATTGTGGCTTTTGGCAAGTTTCTTTTTAAGCGCCTTGATTCTATTACCAATCAATCTTCGATCTGTTTCAAGCTGAGTTTCTCCAGGACCTCTAAGCCCGATTCCCCCTTTTTGTCTTTCCAGGTGGCTCCAGCCTCTAACTAATCTAGTAGACAGATGTGACAATTGGGCAAGCTCAACTTGAAGTTTTCCAATATGACTAAAAGCGCGTCTTGCAAAAATATCTAAAATCAAGCCAGTCCTATCTAATACTCTAGCCTTTAAATAGCGTTCAATATTTCGCTCTTGAGATGGAGAAAGTGCGTGGTTGAATATCACCAGGCCTATTTTATTTTTATGAATGGCTTGCTTGATCTCTTCCAACTTACCTTTTTGAATAAAATATCTAGGCGATGCGAGTTCCTGCTTGCCCTTAATCTCTTCTAAAACATTAGCTCCGGCCGATCTAGCAAGATCTCTAAACTCATCAAAAGAGTTTTCAAAGTTTAAGATTCGCCTTACTTTCGTGGTTTCTACTTGAACCAATAGAGCTTTTTCAAAAAAACTATTTTCGTTGAGCATTAAGCTTGCTTAACCTCAAAAACCATATTCGTTCCAGTTCGAGCTGACTCTCTAACGTGATTAAATCCTGCAGAATTCAAGACATCTGTAAGCCTTTTTGGGCCAGCTTGTGCGCCCAAGCAAAGGCCCACATCTTGAGCTCTAGAGGTAGGAACACAAACTATTGTTGAAAAGCCATAAGCCAAACCACCAAAAGTATTCAAGTTATCTTCTAAATTATCTGCTGCAGCGGGTTCGACCAACATGAATGTGCCATCATCGGAAAGAACATTTTTAATATGATTGGCAACGCCAACAGGATCGCCCATGTCATGCAGAGCATCAAAAATGCAGGCAAAGTCATATCCATTATCTGGAATCTCTCTGGCATCCGATACGTGAAACTCAATGTTGGTTAGTCCGAGTTCCTTGGCTCTTGCACTAGCCTCTTCAATGGAAGGACCGTGAAAATCGTATCCATGAATTGTTGAATTCGGATAAGTCTGGGCCATGATAATTGTCGTTGATCCTAGCCCACAACCGATGTCGGCAACTTTAGCCCCGGCTTTAAGTTGGTCTTCAACTCCAGATAAAGATGGAATCCAATTGCTTACTAAATTACCAACATACCCAGGCCTAAAAAATCTATCAGTACCACAGAAACAACACAGGTGATGTTCTCCCCATGGTCTGCCTTTTCCTGATTGAAAAGTTTCTACCGCTTTTTCATGCTCTGCATATTGACCAACTATTGCTTGGAAGTAACCTTGCAAACAAGTAGGCTCACCGTCTTTTGCAAAGACAGCTGCTTGCTCTGGAGAAAGAGAAAATTTATCCTCTGCGGGTTCATAAGTTACATATCCATTGGCAGCATTGGAAGATAGAAATTCTCTTAAGTATCGTTCATCGAGATCTGCTTTATCTGCAATTTCTTTTACAGTTGAAGGGCCCAGTTCATCCATTTTCGCATAAACTTTCGATTGGTCGCCAATGTAAGCCAGCAGTAATCCTACTGCTCCCGCTGCATCACCAATGACTTTTTGAGTTAATTGACTGAGTTTTTCCGCATCCATGTTTTTCTCTCCTGAATAATTCAATTTAGTTTAATCCTCTAAATTGTTCCTGAAAAGAGCGGGAAGTCTTAATCTTGATCAACTGAAATATCTTTATCTAACCAGTTTTTAAAAATTTCAGAAGTATGCTCACCAAGTTTTGGGGAGCGTCTGAATTGTTCATCGTGATTAGAAATTTTTACTGGGTTACCAGGCATTTTTACAGATGCACCGCTATCTTGAAAAACCTCAACAATCATGTTTCTTTTCAAAAGATCAGCGTCTTGGAAAGTTTCAGAAAGAGTATTAATAGGTCCGCAAGGAACTCGGTGTTCTTGTAATGTTTTCAACCAATGCTCAGTCGTATTTGTTATAAAAACTTCTTGCACAACCCGATCAATATTTTCTCTATTTTTTAAACGACCACTTCTTACTTTATTTTCTTCAGTATCCAATTCTCTTAAATCGAGCGCTTTAATGAGGCTAGGCCAAAAATCTTCCGCAACAACTCCTATTTGGATAAAGCTATCTGAAGTTCTATAAGAATTAAATGGCACATGATTCATGTGTTGATTTCCAATCGGCTCAGGATTCTCGCCCGAAAGAAAATGCATAGTAGCCATGTATGTCAATAAACTTACCTGAGTATCGAGCATGGAAATATCCACATGTTCGCCGAAGTCGTTTTTTTCTCGAGACTGTATAGCGCTTAAAATACCAATCACTGCATAAAGTCCAGCTCCTAAGTCAGCTATAGGGATACCAGATTTAACCGGATTTTCTTTATCTGTTCCTGTGATGGACATTGCTCCAGCGTAACCTTGAATGAGATTGTCGTAAGCCGGTCGATTTACTTCAGTATCGCCGAAGCCGCTTATTGAACATGTAATGATTTTTGGATTAACTTTTTTCAAGCTTTTATGATCTATATCTAAGCGTTTCGTTACTCCTTGACTGAAATTATCTACGACAACATCTGCCACTTCGGCCAACTCTTTGAAAAGTTTTAGGCCTTGTTCAGATTTAAGATCCAATTCAACGCTTTTTTTATTTCTACCTAAAGTTAGATGATAGGCGCCAATCCCATCCAATGAGTACTTTGGATCGTCTTTGAGAAGATTTCTGGTAATGTCTCCCGTCTTTGGTTGCTCAATTTTTACAACTTCAGCGCCCAAATCAGCCAGAATCATAGTCGTGTAAGGACCTGCCAGCATGTGGGTTAAATCGAGGACTTTTATGCCTTTTAAAGATTGCTTCAACTTAGTAATCGATCTTATCGTCTACAGCATTTCCTTTGGTTGGAATTAAAGCAGAACGTTTGAAGGAAGCTACAACATCCCTATTTTGGTTTTTACCAATTGTTTTTACAGTAACTATGCCAGCATTTTTCCTTGATTCGGAAAGACGCGTTTCTAAAACCTCGGACTCTGCATATAGAGTGTCGCCGACAAACAATGGATGTGGAAGAACAATGTCGGTCCAACCAAGATTAGCTATGGCTTTTTGGCTGATATCACTCACACTCATGCCAACCATCACAGATACGGTGAAAGTGCTGTTTACCAAATTTTTCCCAAATTCTGTTGCTTTACCATACTCCTTATCAAAATGAAGGGGATGAGTATTCATGGTTAAAAGCGTGAACCAAGTATTGTCCGATTCGGTAATGGTTCTGCCGGGACGATGTTCATATACATGACCTACTTCAAATTCTTCGAAATAACGGCCGAAGGATTCTCTAAATCTATTGTTTCCTAAATCTTTACTGGACTTTGACATCTAGTCCTCCTCTTCTTTATCTCCTAAAGATAATTTTAAACGCATCGCCTCAGCAATTGGCTCGTCAACCATTTTTCCGTCTATTTTAACAGCTCCACCATCCATCTTTTGGTATTCCTCAAGAACTTTTTTGGCTTCTTCTTTTTCTTCTTTGGTAGGTTCAAATGCATCATTGATAAAGTCTATTTGTGAAGGGTGAATCGCTGCTTTTCCAGTAAAACCAAGGTTCTTCACTTTTTCAGCTTCCTCTTTAAGTCCTTCTTCATTATCGATATAGAAAAATGGCGCATCGATGGTAAAAAGGTTGTACATAGCTGCAGCTAAAGCAACTTTATGCCGAGCATATAAAAGCGGTTCCCATGCTAATTTAGAGCCCATACCTGCAGAAAAATCTGCCGCTCCAAAGAAAAGGCCGATGACTCCTTTAAAAGCAGCTATTTGTGTAACAGTATCGACTGCTCTTGGGGTCTCGATTAAAGGAACTAGTTTGTTTTCAAAAGCTATCATTGGCGCAAGCGTTGCTAAGAAATCAAAACTTTGTGTCTTCGGAAGAATAATAGCCTCAATTTGATCTTCAAAATCCGATAAAGCATCAATATCCTGTCTACCATTTTCATTCATAGCATCGTTAACTCTTACAAACAGTGGTTTGGTAAAGACATTGCCTTTTTTTAAAAGACCAATCAATTCTTCACGTGCATCGATTTTTTTGTCTTCAGGACAACCGTCTTCAAGATCGATGATTAGAGCACTTGCATTGCTATTAAGACCTCGATCCAAACGATCAAGCGTATGACCTGGAATGAAAAGGTTTGATTTGTATCTCATATTATTTCCTTTCTAAGTTAATGAGGTAATCGACCACATCTAAGAGTTCAGAAGTTCCAACCTGTCGTGATGCTGATACTTTGTATTTTCCATTGACGATAAAAGCAGGCACACCACGAATTTCATATTTGAGTCCAAAAGTATCTGCTCTTCGGATTTTGTTTTGCATGGCAAAAGAATTAAAGAATGATTGGTATTGATCTTGAGAAATACCATAGCTTGCAAAGAAAGGCTCTAACTCTCTATCAGAAGTCATCATGCGTTGATTGGCATGAATTGAAATAAAAGTACTGGAAATTATATCAGGCTGTTTAAAAAATTCTGCTGCGTAGAATAACTTGGCATGCGCTT
>CABXRO010000008.1 GCA_902514645.1 uncultured SAR86 cluster bacterium | reverse complement strand
TGCAGATATAATCTCTGGAGATATTTTAAATATAAATTTATTCGGAAATAACTTTCAAAAAGAAATTAAATCAGTAAAAAAATCTAATCAAAATAAAATAATTACGACAGTATCTAAAGAAAATGAAAATGAATCTTTTTTCATTATTGGAGAAGATGTCTCTTTTGGGAAGATTCACTTCAATGAAAAAGTTTTTCTCTTAAAAAGAGATTCTAGACTTTCTTACATTATTAACACTTCAGATGCAGATTTAATGATTCCTCAATTTAGCGACGAAGATTACTCTGTAAGAGAAAATTAACTATCTAATCCGGAATTCCGTCTTGATTTGAATCGATAGAAGATGTTGGATCTAATTTAAAAGCATCATAAATATCTAATACTCCGTCATTATCATCATCATTGTCTGATTTGTTATCGATTCCATCGCCATCTGTGTCAGTACTTTCTAATTTCCATATTCTCCCTAAGTGATCTCTATACTGAACTATTCCCATATCATCATTCATCCAAAAAATTGTGTGCATTAAATATGCATCTGCACTATAGGGACTCGAATTGTTATCCCATATCGTAAAAACGTACTTAATCGCATCAAAATTTCCATAAGGTACGGTTATATTTTCATTTTTTATAAAATGATTGAAATGATAGACATTGTTATAAATAGGGGGGTTTCCATGATGAGCATTGCTACATTCTCTAGATAAATAGTTGCCAATACTTTGAAATGAATCAAAAAAAACACATAAATCATTATTGTTGTAAAGAGTATATTCATCCTGATTAGAAAATTTGTAGCCGTCTTCATAATCTGTTCGATTGATATAATATTTATTACCTAATTCATAGAAATGATATGCCATCTTTGGAGTTCCATTCAAAGTATTCTCCCATTTAAAACTTTTATAAGTTGAGCCATTTAAAACTACATCGGAAAACTCTGTTATTACAAAATTTCTTGATGAACCGGCATTTGAAAAAGTAGAGACTCCTCCGGATATGCTAGGGAAAATATTTTTAATATTTATTTTGTTGGAGGCATTTGAATTATCTAGTGCGCTAGCAGGTAATATATTTGAATATCTTATTCCATAGCTGTTATACCATTTAGAATTATCACTCTGATTAAACACACCACAAGGAGAATTATTTTTACACGTAACATTTGGATTTGAAAAAAAATCTGGTGAAAAATCACTGTAACTCATCACTGTCCCCCAATCGAAACTATCATTAAAATCTCCGTCAGTATTTCCATCAACTCGGTGCCCATAAGCATAGGATTGTCCATTAGAACCCGGCCAATGTCCTGAACCTAAATTATGTCCTAACTCGTGAGCAAAAACTTTGTCAGGAAAGCACGGATTGCATCCAATTTCGCTCCAGTTTGGATCAACAGACCAAGCAGATAAATAGCCATGGGCTGCATCCCAATCATTTTCACCAATATTAAAATCTATATAAGCAGTGCCTCCAATTGCGTCTCCATCTTGATCTACTTTTGCATTATCCCATCGGGAAAGAAGAATAAAATAATCTGCTCCGTATAGAACCTGATCTCTTTTTATCTTTTCTCTCTCTACTAAGTTAGAGAAAATGACATTACTAGATTGATTGTTAACATCTAAGTCATATGGTAAAAGTTTCAGAAGATTAAACTGAATTTCTGCCTTACTTCTGTTTAATGCACTGTTTGCAGATGTAATCAAATAAAGGACTTTAGTTCTTACAGCCGACTCTGATCCATAAAAAGAAAGCATATCCGGAGCGTAATAGACCAAAAGATCTATACCATAGGAAATATCAATAATACTTACAGTTAAGTTTACTGAGTTAGATAAAGAGCCATCGCTTACTGTAATTGTGATGTTAAAGCTGGACTTTGATTCATAATCTGGAAGATCTTGAAATACTAACTGACCTGTATTTGAAATACTAAAATAAGATGCATCAAGTCCTGAAAGTAAAAAACTTAAAGGATCTCCATCAGCATCGCTGGCAAGTATAGTTATAACATCGAGCTGATTCTCTGGAGTTAATATATTATCTGGTGTGGAAGAAATGATAGGAGCATCCGGTAAAGAAGCTACCGATATATTAACAGTCGCCAAAGAGCTTAAAGATCCTTGTTCAAGGGTATAAGTAAAAGAATCATTTCCATTGAAATCTGTATTTGGTTGGTAGACTAAAATATTAGAACTGTTTTTGGTTATTGTTCCGTTTATTGGCTGCGTAAAACTAATATTAAATAGTGCTTGATTATCAAAATCATCATTTGCTAAAACATCGATATTGAATACTTGATCTTCAAAAGAATTAATGAAATCAATGTTTGCCTTGATAGAAAAAGCTAAATTCGCTTCTGTTTCGCCAGAAATTTCTGAAACGTAAGTTACTAAATCTGAGTCGTATCTAGAATAGATATTCTGCATATCATTGCCTGAAGCAACTGTTATGAGATCTATAAAGAAGTTGTCTGTAGCAAAATCGAATAACGCATGGGTAGTAGCTAAATTTGGTTTCACCTGTATCAAGGGTAAGAACTTTTCAAGCATATTTGATACTTTTTCTCTAGTTTCGTTTTGAAGAGATAAAGAAAACGTAAAATTAACTTTCTCAATGATTGAATCCAGTATCGCCCTTGATTCAATATTTACTTCACTTTGAGAAATCTGATAAGAAGAAACCATTTCATCAAGTATTATTTGAAAAATTTCATTACTTTTTATCTCAAAACCTCTTATATTATTTACTACCTTTGTTAAAGACAAAGCGAGTATCGTTAGTTGATTAGCTTTTTCATAAGCTTCGGAAAATTTGTAGCCATTATTTATATTTTTAACATGATCAACTATATTGATGTTAAGGCTTTGATCTAAGCCCAAAAGATTATTTATTGTTACAGAAAAAGGATTGTTAAGTTTTGCAAGAGATAGGGATAGAAAAAAATCTGAAGTTGTTAATGGCGAAACTATTAAAGGTTGTTGAGAATTAGATACGAAATTATTAATTTTATGATTCACTAAAATTAGGTCATCAAGACTGTTGTTAGTGTCTAGGTCAAAACCTCCAGAAGATTGAACTCTAAAATTTGTTTCTTTGGTAGATAGATTAAAGCTTCCCAACTGATTTGAAATTGTCTTTATTTCTCCAAAACTTGAAAAATCGTTAGTTGTTTCAATCCAAACTTCAGCATTCTTTATATAACCATCGACAACTAATCCATTAAGAAGCTTTTGAAAAGTGAAGTTTTCTTCACTGGAAGAACCAGAATTTCCACCTCCACCACATGAAAGTAAAAATATTACAATGAAAAAACTACTAAGAAGATTTTTGACTAGCATAGAGCTAGTTTCTTTTAAGATTTTTTATTGGAAAATTGAAGGTTACCATCCTCCATTTTTCCAAACTTTACGTCAAACCAATCTTTTAAATAATCTTGATAATTTACCCAAGGTTTTTTATTTCCCTGTTTTGCAAACTTATGAATTGATCTTTGAATATATCCCGAAGACCAATCTTCTAGCCAATCTTTAGATTCCTCAACATCGGAAGGTATTTCTGGACAACATTTTTTAAAATTATTTTTATCCATATGTTTGATCAAACGACAAACATACTCGCTTGTGATGTCTGCTTTCAAGGTCCAAGACGCATTGATATACCCGAATGAATTTACAAAATTAGGTATGCCGCTATACATCATACTTTTGTATGTCATAGTATTTGAGATCTTGACTAAAGAATCATCAACTTTAACCTCTATTCCACCAAAGTTTTCAAGAACAATACCTGTTGCGGTAATTATTACATCGGTTTTTAAAACTTCTCCGGATTTAAGCTCAATTCCCTCTTTGGTAAATTTTTCAATATGATCAGTAACTATGGATACATCATTTTGTCTGATGGCCTCAAATAAATCGCTGTTAGGAACCAAACACATGCGTTGTTCCCAAGGATTATAGGAAGGCGTGAAATGTTTTTGTATATTATAATTGGGAAGTTCTTCTTTAACCCTGTCTAATAAGAATTCCTTGACCTTTTCAGGACGACTTCTTGCTCTTTTATACATCCATTGTTGAAAAAGAACATTTCTAAGCCTTATAAGGCTGTATACAAAGCGTCTTGGAAGAAACTTATTAAGAAAAATAGCCACAGCATCCTCATCTGGAGCAGATGCATAATAAGTAGGAGATCTTTGCAACATTGTTACATGTTTGGCTTTCTTGGACATTTCAGGAACTATCGTTGCTGCAGTAGCGCCGCTTCCTATTACAACTATATTTTTTCCCTCATAATCAAAATTTTCTGGCCACTCCTGAGGGTGAACGATATCGCCTTGAAAATCTTCTCTTCCTTTGAATTCTGGCAAGTGTCCGCCTTTGTAGCTGTAGTAGCCTGCACACATATATAAAAAAGATGATTTAAATAGCTTGGTTTCTCCAGAATTTTTATCTTCGACTCTTAATGTCCAAAGATTTTCTGACGAAGACCATTCAGCCTGATGAACATGATGCTTGTATCTTATTTTATCTGTGAGTTCATACTCCTTAATGGTTTCTTCTAAATAGTCCATAATGGATGAACCATCTGCTATGGATTTTTTATGAACCCAGGGCTTGAAGCTAAAACCTAGAGTATGCATATCCGAATCAGATCTTATGCCAGGATATTTAAATAGGTCCCATGTACCTCCAAAATTTTCTCTTCCCTCTAGAATTAAGTACTTTTTATTAGGACACTTCATACTTAAATGAGCTCCAGCGCCAATACCAGAGATACCAGATCCAACAATTAACACATCTAAAATTTCTTCTTTCATAAATATATTATAAATCCTTATTTTTTCTTTTGAAATTATTCTTCAATCTCAAAACCGGCAGAAATCCAGTCGTTAATTCCTCCTTTCAAAGAGTAAACATTATTAAATCCCATTTCTTTTAAAGATTTAGAACCTAAAACCGACCTAAAACCACTTGCACAGTACAAAATAATTTCATCTTCACTATCAGCAATTTGTGAGATACCTTTCTCAAGAACGCCTCTACCTATATGATAAGATGAAGGAATTCTACCAGAAACCCATTCTCGATCTTCTCTAATATCGATTAGTCTTATTTGTTTATTACTTTCTATTTTTTCCTTAAGTTGATAAATGTCAACTTCTGGAATATTTTTTAAAGCTTCTTGAACTAAGTCTTGAAAATTTTTCATTTAAACCAACAAACCTTTGCAGCTTCCAAGCCCTCAACTTCAGTGACACAACCATCTTCATGAGCAAGAATTATTGCACTCAATATGATGCCTACAGAAATAATAGAAGAGATGGCAATCAATCTTCCAAATTTTTGCACCAAGTAAGTTGTTAAGTAAGAAAAGATTAAAATTACTCCAATCAAGAAAAGAGAAATAATCAGAATTCTAATCATTGATTAAAGTATTTTTTTTTAAGAACTCTCACAAGAAAATAAATTGGAGAAATTATTAAAAAGCAAATCAGTAATTCAGCCCAAATGTTTAGTTTTGTAATGCTCCTTATGTAGCTTGCTGCGTATATGCTACCTAATCCCATAAAGCCATAGATAATCCAGAGAGTTATGTCTATTTTCGAAATAATGTTTTTAAAAAGTTTCATTTTTTATAGTTTTTTATCCAAGTTTCAATGAGCCTTATTCCTTCATTATGTGCAAGAGTCCTCCCAGATTCAGGCATCATGATACCTGGGTCTTGAGATTTCATTCGATATAACAATATAGATTTTTCTGGCTTACCCGGAACAATTGAATACATCAAATTTCCACTCGCTCGACCAGCTGCTACTGGAGGTTTATTTACTCCAAGTTTTCTAATATCTTTTTCATTAACTGTTAGATATAAACCAGTAGTATCCGCTGAGCCTCCTGGCATATGGCAATGTCCACAATTCACGTCCAGATAAGCCCTAGCTCTGTCATCTAAAGATTCTTCTCTATTTTTCCAATCAGCAACTACTTTTTGTGGATCATGGTTTTCAACAAGTCCATTTTCTATCCAATAATCAATTTGATTGACGCTATCATTATGCTGAATTATCTCAAAATTTAGATTTCTAGATTTTGGTCCAATCGGCATAATTTTGTTATCAGACAAATGACATTCCTTACATTGATTTTGATTAGGAACTCGATAATCTACTTTTTTTAATTTCCCATCATGAAGAAATTCAATTCCTTCAATAGTTTTTCCAGAGACCTTAAGAAATGCTTCCTCCTGATTTTTGTCCCAAACATAAGTATGAGCAGACCAACCCGTTTCTTGTAAAAGAAGTAATCTGGTTTCCAACAAAACTTTATTTTTGTTTAATGTCATCTGGTAGGAAAAAGTTTTAACTAATGCGGATCCAATTGGAAACTTGTAAACCTTGTCAAAAGAATGAATTGCTTTTTTTTCTTCAGGAATATAAACAAATCTGTCTTTTAGAGAGTAGTCAGAAAACAAAGGAGTTTGAAGAAAATACTTGTGAACATTGTCATTGGGAATTTGCTCTTTAGGAGATTTGAAAAAATTATATTCTGAAAGCTTTGCTTCAGGTTTTTTAGAGAGAATAGCTCCATCATTAACTGCAAAAATCAATTGCGATACAAATGCAATTATAAAGAGAAATATTTTTACCATTCAGTAATTGGATCAAGGTTTTTTACATCTGAGAAATATTGCTTTCCATCGAATTCTGGGCTGTGAAAAAAAGACATCACAAAGTACCAAAATAAATCAAGATTCAAAAACTTAGCATCATTATTTGAATCAAGAACAAGTCTTTCTTCTTTATTTTGACCAAAGACGTTTTGCCAAAAAGGTAAAATACCATCCCACATAATATCTGGTTGAAAGCCATTGGAGATTTCTACCAAGAAGGGAGATAGCTCACCTCGGTTAAAGTCTGGGTCGTAACCAGAATTTTTAAAATAATTATTATAAATTTGAATATTTCTTGGATAAGGATCGTAAGAATCGTCTCCAGACTCTAGATCTCCAGCAACCAAGGCGATGCCGATTGTTGAATTGTTTTCAAAAGTATTCTTAAAAACTTCTACATGACGATTAGCTCTAATGACTAATCCAGTTCCTTTTGGTACTTGTCCAACAATATTTCCTTCAGGAGCAAAATTTTCCGTATTATTGTTTGATGCAATATTATTAAAGACTCTGACAAATTTTCCACCCTGCTTAGGCAAATCAGGTAAATCGAAGACCAAAATACCCGCAGTATTATTTTTAGCTATATTGTCATAAACATCGGCATAGTAAGAATTTTCAATCTCGATTCCTGCAACATTAAAATAAGCTTCAGTATTTCTAACTATTATATTTTCAGATTGTCCGACATATACACCAGCGTCAGATGCTCCTATAGCGACACAACCATCAATAAGCACGTCCTCCGATTCGACAGGATAGAGACCATAAGCACCATTTCTAGTATCTGGTCCATTTGTCCATTCGGTTCTGAGGTTTAAAAATTTAATATTTTTAGAACCTTTGGACTTTATCGCATCACCTTTAGCATTTTCCACAGCAAAATCTTTTAAAATTACATTATTGGAAGTTACAAGAAGACCTTGTGCTCCAGTCTTTTGTTCTGAAAAGTTCAAAACTGTTTTTTTGTGACCCTCTCCTTTCAGAGTAATGTTGTCAACATCAAGAGATAAACCGTGATTCAAATTATAGATTCCTGCAGACAAAAAAATGGTATCTCCTTCTTGAGCTAAAATCATCGCAGATTGAATTTCATCTTGAGCTGAAATACCTGGAGATATTTTCCATTCCTCAGAAAAAATCAAAGAGGAGACAATTAAACAAGTAAGAATTGAAATCTTTTTATGTAAAAAATACATTGGCTTATTTTACTTTAATTTCTTCGTGGTAGACTTATTTTTACTATGAGCAATAAAGACTTAAAAACTAAATTAGAAAATCATATTGGTTATGTCTCAATCAATAGACCGCCCAATAACCATTTTGATGCAGAACTTATTAGTCAAATTGCAGACTTCCTTGAAGAAATGGATAACGAAAGTGAATGTAGAAGTATTATTTTATCTTCGGAAGGGAAACATTTTTGTGCTGGAGCTGACTTTACAAGATCATCTTACAAGGAAGAATCAGATCCTTACGAAAGGTTGTATCAAGAGGCAGTGAGGCTTTTTAAAACTAAAAAGCCTGTCATAGCGACCATTCAAGGAGCAGCAGTAGGAGGCGGATTGGGAGTAGCCCTTTCTGCCGACTTTAGAATAGCTTGTGAAGAATCTAGATTCAGTGCAAATTTTTCAAAATTAGCTTTTCATCAAGGATTTGGTACTACAGTAACTCTCCCACGAGTCGTTGGTAATCAAAAAGCAAAATGGATGCTGCTCACCAGTGCTAGATTGAAAGGTAAGGAAGCTCTAGAAATAGGCCTTGCTGACTTTCTTGTTCCTCAAAGTGAACTTATGTCTAAAGCAGAAGAACTTGCAAAGGAAATAAATGCTGCAGGCCCTTTAGGAGTGCAAGCTATAAGAGAGACTGTCAAAGGCGACTCCGTTGAAAAAATAGAAGAAATAGTCAAATGGGAACTTTCTGAGCAGAACAGATTAAGAGAAACTGCTGACTTTCAAGAGGGAATCAAAGCTTCCCTAGAAAGAAGAGATCCTGAATTTACTGGTAATTAAGTTTTAATCTTAAACCTCAAGTCGAAATCCAATTCGCCAAGAGAATCATTTTCTTCTTTCATCTGAAGTACTTTGTTGAAAGACTCATCTGGCATAGGGCATGACTTCCTTTTTTTCATGTCGATGTGAATAAGAAGAATTTCTTCAATAGCACTGAGTTCATTATCGTTATTGAGAAGAATACCTACATGATGGATTAACTTTCTATTTACATTGACTATCCTGTAATGAGTAGAAATTTTGTCTCCTAATAAATTTTCTTTTACATATCTAAGATTTTGTTCAAGGGTAAAAGTACTGAAACCGGAGTTTATGTAATCGAATCCCATTCCAAGTTGATTGAACATTTCATAGGAACCCTCTTCAAAAATTTTTGTATAAAAAGTCACATTCATATGACCATTTAGATCGCACATTTCTTCGGTGACCTTTTTTGCAATGCCTGGATAAGGGAATTTGTTTTTCATAGCTATTTTAATAATGATTAGTTATTAATTGATTAAAAAAATCCTAAATAAAGTAAATTAAAAGAATGGATGATACTTTATTAATAATTCTTGGCAATCAACTTTTTGATAAAAAATATATTTCTACAGCAAATACGAAAAATATTTTCATGGCTGAAGATTTCGGACTATGCACTGAAGAAAAATATCATAAACAAAAAATATTCTTCTTTCTAAGTGCAATGCGTTCTTTCAAAGATGAAATGTCTATTTTTGGATACAAAGTTTTTTATAACAAGCTTGATGAAAAAAATAATAGTAAGGATTTCATTGGTCTTCTTGATGAATTTTTAGCTAAAAATAAATTTAAAACTCTTAAATTTTTTGAAATAGAAGATAAATTCTTCGAAAAAAAAATATTTGATTATTTGATCCAAAAAAATATTGATTTTGAAGTTATCCAATCGCCAATGTTTCTTTGTTCTAGAGATAAATTTAATAAATTCGCTCAAAATAAAAAAAACCTCAGAATGGTTAGTTTTTATCAATTAATGCGAAAAGATTTGGATATCTTAATTTCAGACGGTAAACCTTTGGGAGGAAAATGGTCCTACGATGAAGAAAATAGAAAAAAAATTCCAAAGGGCTTGGAGCTTCCACAAATAGAAATATTCTCAAAAAATATTCATGGAGAAGATATAAAGGATGATGTTAAAAAATATTTTGGTAAACATCCTGGAGAGTTGAATTCTTGGTTACCTGATAACAGAAAGGATGCTAAGAAGAGTTTAAAAAAATTTTTAGAACAAAGATTTAAATTTTTTGGAACCTATGAAGATGCCATGCAAGAACAAGAAAATTTTTTATTTCATAGTATGTTATCACCTCTATTAAATATCGGGCTTTTAACTCCCAAAGAGGTTATAGACTCTGCTTTAAATTATGCAGATTCTAATGACATTCCATTGAATTCTTTAGAAGGTTTCATAAGGCAGATAATAGGTTGGCGAGAGTTTATAAGAGGTGTTTATCAAGAAAAAAGTGAGTTTGAATTTAAAAGTAATTATTGGAATCATAAAAATAGAATTAATTCGAACTGGTACGACGGCACTACAGGTCTCGATCCTTTAGACGACGTGATAAGAATGGTGAATAAATATGGTTATACTCATCACATCCCTAGATTGATGGTTCTTTCTAATGTTTTCACTCTTTGTGAAATCGACCCAAGAGAAACTTATAAATGGTTTATGGAAATGTTTGTCGACTCTTCTGAGTGGGTGATGGTACCAAATGTATTTGGTATGGGAACTTTTGCTGATGGAGGGGTAATGTCAACTAAACCTTACACCTGTGGCTCGAACTATGTTTTAAAAATGAGTAATTATAAAAAGGGGGCTTGGTGTGAAGTTTTGGATGGCCTTTATTGGAGGTTTACGGAGAAACATCGTGATTTCTATGAATCAAATCCTAGATTAACAATTTTAACTCGTTCACTTGATAAAATGGATCCGGTTCGAAAGGAAAGAATCTTTGGTCTTGCAGATGACTTTATTAAGAAAAATTCTCAGTGAAAAATAAAGAAGAAAAAATTTGTAAAAAATGTAAAAAACCTTTTTCATGGCGAAAAAAATGGGAAAGAGATTGGGAAAATGTCTTGTATTGCAGTGAACGCTGTAAAAGAAATAAAACTAAGACATTGTAACTGTTACTTTTCCTACTAATTTTCGGTCCCTTAAATACTCAAGGCCTTCCTTAGAATTTTCTAAGGAAAATTCCTTACAAATATGAGGTTTAAGTTTTCCCGATTCGGCTAACTCCATAATGATTTCATTATTTTCTTTTCCTTTTTTAGGATCTCTTCTACCAAATTCACCTGCTCTTACACCGATAACTGAAAAACCTTTAATCAAAGGATAATTTACTGGGACTATTGGGATCCTACCGCTAGTAAAACCAATTATTAGCAATCTACCTCCCCAATTTATACATCGAATAGATTCATCAAATACATCTCCACCAACTGGGTCGTAAATTACATCTGCCCCTTTTCCATCCGTAAGATCTTTTACCTCTTCACGAAACGAAACTGAGCCCTCATATCCAGTATTGATAGTTTCATCTGCACCCCAAGTCTTAACAATTTTTAATTTTTCATCTGAAGTACCGCTTGCAATCACCCTTGCGCCATAAAGTTTCCCCATTTGAACCGCAGCCATACCTACACCACCTGAAGCACCATGAACAAGTAATGTCTCGTCTTTTTTTAACTCGCCTCTTCTTATTAAACCGACATAAGCAGTCAAATAAGCTGTTTTATAGGAAGCTGCTTCTGAAAAATTAAGCTTTTTTGGTTTTATGGAGACCAAACTTTCTGGAAGAATAATTGATTCTGCAATTGCTCCATGGCCCCAACCGCCAAACATAACTTCATCGCCTTCTTTCAAAGAAGAAACTCCATTTCCAATTTTTTCAACTATTCCTGCGCCCTCCATGCCAAGAGCAAAAGGAAGATTGGGTTTGTTTTGATATTTACCCTGTGTCATAAGTAAATCAGGGAAGTTAAGGGAGGCGGCCTTAATTTTTATTTTAACCGTATTATCCTTAAAGGAATCTAATTTGAGTTCTCCTAAATTTGTCTTTGACAAATCTTCGGAGAGCTCAGAACAGACTAATCCATACGTTGTATGATCAGTCATTAAAAATTAGCTAGGTCTGCCGATATATTCTTCCGCTTTTGCTTTATCAGCTTGATGTTTTCCAAGCTCTAGCCTAGCAACAGTTCTTCTGTGAACTTCATCAGGGCCATCAGCTAAACGGAGTGTTCTCATTCCTGCATAAAGTCTTGCCAAAGGTGTATCTTGAGATACTCCTTCTCCACCATGTATTTGAATCGCTTTATCAATTACACGAAGTGCCATATTCGGAACAGCTACTTTAATTTGAGCTATTTCACTCTTAGCAATTTTATTTCCAACTGTATCCATCATATATGCAGCTTTTAAAGTAAGTAGTCTGCACATATCAATTTCTATTCTGCAATCAGCAATGACATCGTAATTTCCACCCAATTCAGATAGTGTTTTACCGAATGCCGTTCTATTTAGAGATCTCTTACATAATAAATCTAAAGCTCTCTCAGCAGATCCAATCGTTCTCATGCAGTGATGAATCCTTCCAGGGCCCAGTCGACCTTGAGCAATCTCAAAACCTCTACCTTCACCCAAAAGAAGATTTTCTTTTGGCACCTCAACATTTGTAAATCTCATATGAGCATGACCGTGAGGAGCATCATCGCTACCAAAAACTGTCATCATTCTTAGAACTTCTACTCCAGGAGTATCCATTGGGACAAGAATTTGAGACTGTCTTTGATGTTTAGGATTATCTGGGTTGGTAACACCCATAAATATAATTATTTTACAACGAGGATCTCCAGCTCCAGAGGTCCACCACTTTTCACCATTGATGACGTATCTGTCTCCTTTGTCTTCAATTGTGCTACCGATATTAGTTGCATCAGACGAAGCTACATTAGGCTCAGTCATTCCAAATGCCGATCTAATTTCTCCATCTAGAAGAGGTTTAAGCCATTGTTCTTGCTGTTCAGGGTTACCATATTTATCTATTACTTCCATGTTTCCAGTATCTGGAGCTGAACAATTAAATACTTCTGATGCGATTCCACATCTGCCCATTTGCTCTGATAAAGGAGCATATTCTAGGTTAGTCAGTCCTGGTCCCCATTGAGAGTCAGGTAAAAATAAGTTCCACAGGCCTTCAGCTTTGGCTTTTGCTTTAAGTTCATCTAATACTGGAGGAACTTGCCAAGGATTTCCTTGTTCTCTAAATTCCTTCATTTGATCTGCATAAACTTTTTCGCCTTCATAGACATTATCATCCATAAACTTTGTGACTCTTTCTAATAAGTCTTTAACTTTATCCGTGTGTTGAAATTCCATATATATCCTCTTGAATTAAGAAAAAAAATATTAACAAGTTTTTAAAAAATTTGACACCCTATATGTCAAAATAATACATCTCGTATGATTAAATCCATCGATCACATTATAGTTGCCGTAAAGGATTTAGATAAAGCAATAAAAAACTACTCTTTAATTTTTGGTTTTGCTCCAACTTGGCAAGGAACTCACTCTGCTTTAGGAACAAAAAATGCTCTATTTCCTCTAGATAATATGTATTTTGAATTAATTGCCAAGAATGATGAAGGTCCTTTTGCAAAGACTATTAGTGAACATCTAGAAAAAAATGGAGAAAGTATTTTTGGGCTAGCCTTGGAAACAGATGATATTGAGAAAGCTAAAAAAGAACTTTCGTTAAGCTTTGATATCGATTTAGAAATTTCAGACGGAAAAGGTGTAAATACTATTTCAAAGGATGAAAGATACTGGAGAACCATTTTAATTCCAAAAAATTTTTCGAGAGGAATATTCATTCTTTTGATCGAGCATACAAAAGGAACACTTAAAAAGTATGAGCTTTCTGAAGGATCAAATATTTCAAGAATGGATCATGTGGTGGTTAACTCTAATGATCCCGATGGTTTAGTCGATCTTTATAAGGATAAATTTGGGATCAGGTTGGCTTTAGACCAATTTGTGGAGAAATGGGGAGGTAGGATGCTTTTTTTTAGAACTGACAATACTACTATTGAAGCAATTGGTATAAAAAAAGATGGTCCAGCAGAAGATTCGTTATGGGGTTTAGCTTGGACAACAAAAGATATAAAAAAAACTCATAAGAGATTAGTTGATGCCGGTGTAAGTATTACAAATATCAAAGATGGTAGAAAACCTAATACTCTTGTTGCAACAATTAAATCTCATTGTTTAGATATTCCTACTTTGTTGATTGAGCATCTAAAGAGTTAATTTTTGGTGCGGATAGAGGGAGTCGAACCCCCACACCTTTCGGCACTAGAACCTAAATCTAGCGTGTCTACCAGTTCCACCATATCCGCTTGAAAAATAAGTATATTGATTAGTTTTCTATTGGCAAGGAATTACTTTCTGAGTTCTTCTGATTAGAAATAGATTTTGAAAGCTCGTCTTTTAACTTGAGAATAGATTGGTTCGTTTGCCTTCTAAAAGAATCCATAGAATTCACTGCTTCCTCTAAATCTTTTAAGCGCAGCTCATAATCAGGAGAGCTTAAAGAGGATGTATCTATTTTAGCGACTCTGGTTTTTATATCGGAAATAGATTTGGAAAATTCTTTTGAAATCAATCTTATTTCTTGAGATTGAGTAAAAATTTCTTTGATCGAGCCATCAATTGACTTGAGCTGATCTTCAAGAGTAGCAATTCTCTGTTTGTTTCTTTTATTACTTAAATCCCATAACTTCCTAATCTCTCTATTAACTTCCTTAAGGTCATCTGAAAGAGTTTCAACAGTAACTTCTGACGACTGAACAGATTGTTGAACCTGTTGTTCTAAATCTATCAACCTTGAGTTCATGTTTATGAGATTTTCTTGCTGAGAAGAAGTTCTAAATAACATAAAGGAAATCAATAAAATAAAAACCAAAAGAAATACTCCGTAAGATATTACTGAACTTGGCGGCACCTGACTGGAGGGAAATATTCTTCTAGTTGAAATTGGATTTTTTTTCATTTACTTGAGATTGGTTATTTTGTTTATTTTAATTCATGGTTAGAATAGAAAGCTATTATTTAAAGGAGAACAAATGAATTTTAATTTTACTGAAGATCAATTGTTGATGAAAGAAGAGGTGAAAAAACTTCTTGATAAAGAGAATTCTGTAAAAAGAAATAGGAATATTTTAGAGGGAGAAGAAAAGTTTGATAAAGAGCTTTGGAACCAGCTAGTTCAAATGGGCTTAACTGCGACTACTATTCCTGAAGAGTATGGCGGAATAGGCATGGGCTTTCTAGAATTGTGTGTCATTGCTGAAGAACTTGGAAGAGGAATAGCTCCAGTTCCCTTCTCTTCAAGCGTTTATTTAGCTACTACAGCAATTCTCAATTCCTCAAATGAAGATGTTAAAAAAGAATTTCTTCCGAAATTGGCTAGCGGCGAAATTATAGGTACTTTTGCGCATTCAGAGAAAACAACATTTCCAAGTGAATCTGGAATCAGTGTTGCTGCTAAATCTGGAAAAATATCTGGAAAAAAAGTTGCTGTACCTGATGGTGATATAGCTAATTTTGCTCTGGTATCTGCAACTTCAGATAAAAATAAAATTGGCCTTTATTTAGTTGACCTTTCTGCAGATGGTGTGGAAATCGATTCTTTAGAGACTTTTGATCCTTCTAGATCTCATGCTGATATCTCTTTTAAAAATACTCCTGCACAAGAGCTGAGCACAGATGCTTGGGAAGACATAGAAAAACTTCTGGATCAATCTGCAGTGCTATTCGCTTTTGAACAAGTAGGTGGTGCTGAAGCGGCAATGAACCAAGCTAAAGATTATGCTATGGGAAGATATGCTTTCGGAAGAGCTATTGCTTCTTTTCAAGCTATCAAACACAAAGTAGCTGATATGTATATTTCACTTCAATTGGCTCGTTCTAACTGTTACTACGGTGCCTGGGCTTTGAGTAATGATGCGCCTGAACTGCCAACTGCTGCAGCTACTGCTCGAGTAAGTGCTACAAAGGCGTTTTATGAATGCTCAAAAGAAAATATTCAAACTCATGGAGGAATGGGAGCTACATGGGAATTTGACTGTCATCTTTTCTATAGAAGAGCAAGATTGCTTTCTAGCAATATAGGCAGTCAAGGAATATGGAAAGATAAATTAATTACATCACTAGAAAAAAGTAATTCACCAACTTAAAATAATAATAAATCGGAGGATATATATGGATTTTAACGATACTAAAGACGAAGCAAAGTTTAGAGACGAGGTAAGTTCTTGGTTGTCTGCTAATGCAGATAAAAAAGAGCACGCAAAAGACATTTACCGCCCTGCTGAAATGAGTGGCGAGAGTGAATCTGGAGAATCAAGCGCTCTTAAAGATGCAAAAGCTTGGCAAGCTAAGAAATACGATGCTGGTTGGGCATGTCTTCACTGGCCTAAAGATTATGGCGGACGTGATGCGGCCCCAATGGAAAGAGTAATTTGGGGACAAGAAGAATCTAAATTCAAAGTACCAGGTGGTTTTTTTGAGATCGGACAAGGTATGGCTGGTCCAGTATTGATGCTTTATGCAACAGAAGAACAGAAAAAAAGATACCTTCCTCCTATGGCTAAGGGTGAAGAAATTTGGTGTCAGTTGTTTAGTGAGCCCGGAGCTGGTTCTGATTTAGCGGGTATTAAAACTAAAGCTGAATTGGATGGTGATACTTGGACTATTAATGGACAAAAAGTATGGACCTCTGGAGCCCATTACAGTGATTATGGAATCATTGTAACTAGAAGTGATTTCTCAGCCCCTAAACATAAAGGCCTTACCTACTTCTTCCTAGACATGAAATCTCCTGGAGTTGAAGTTAGACCTATCAAACAAATTACAGGCGGAGCTAACTTTAATGAAGTTTATTTTACCGATGTAAAAATTCCTGATTCACAACGTCTTGGTGAAGTTGGTGACGGATGGAAGGTTTCCTTGACAACTTTAATGAATGAGAGACTTGCTGTCGGTGATGCATCCGGAGTAGATTTTCAAGAAATTTTCGAGCTTGCTAAAGATCAGGATTTCAATGGTGATACTGCGATTTCAAATGGTGCAGTCAGGGAAAAACTTGCAGATTGGTATTGTGAGCAATCCGGTTTGAAGTACACAAAAATGAGAAATATCTCAGCCTTATCACAAGGAAGTACTCCTGGTCCTGAAGCTTCTATAACTAAGATAGTTAGTGCAAATAAACTTCAAGATATTGCGAACTATGGTATGGATCTAATGGATAATGCCTCTATCGCAAGAGATGAAGAAACTGCTATTTTTCAAGGAAGCTTGCTTGGAGCGCCTCTTATAAGAATTGCAGGTGGAACTGATGAAGTACTCAAGAATATTATTGCAGAGCAAGTACTTGGAATGCCGCAAGATATAAGGGTAGATAAGAACGTTCCGTTTAACGAAATACCTACAGGTTCTAAGAACTAGTTAAAAAGGAAGTAAAAAGGGCTCTTTAACTTCTTTTTACAACCATCATATTGGTTTCGGTATCTGTTAGACATTTTTTGGACGTCTGACGATACCGAAAGCAGCCAAGGCTTTGATTTGTAGCTTCCTTTTTTGTACCCTCCTCGCCCTTCGTGGTATGCAAGATATAAAAGTCTTGCGTTGTCTTTTGGAATTCCCAAAAGCTTATTGCTTTTTTTGTTATACCAGCCTATGAAATCAACAGAGTCTTTAAAACTCGTTCTTGAAGCTAATGGTTTTTTAGCTTGTTTTTTATAAATATCCCAAGTTCCATCTATGGCTTGAGCATAACCATAAGCAGAACTTTTTCTTTTCCAAGGAATAAATCCCAAAAGCTTGGTTCTCTCTGGTTTTGCTCCTTGTTGGAAATCTGACTCTTGTTTTATGAATGCTAAAGTTACGTATGCTGGACTGCCCCATCTTTTTTCTGTCTTCACAGCTGCTTTATACCAACTTCTTTTTTCGTAAAAAATTTCACATATGTTTGAAGTTTTTTTTGGCGACGAAATCACACAAGAAGATAAGACAATCAAGCAAACAGTCCAAAGAATTAATTTATTAACCATTTTGAAGAAAAGAAGATAATCCATCCTCATTAATAATTTGAATTTTTAATTCAGAGGCTTTTTTGATTTTAGATCCTGGGTCGCTCCCTGAAATAAGATAGTCGGTATTTTTTGAAACCGCTGAGGAAACTTTTGCCCCCATTTTCTCTAAAGTTTCTTTGAGTTCATTTCTGGAATAACTACTCAATGTCCCTGTGATAACGATCTTTTTGTTTAGTAAATGACTTTCCTGATTATTTGATATTTCATTTGAGAAATTAAAATCTAATTTTTGAAAATTTTCTAAGACCTTCAAGTATTTCTTATTTTCAAAAAAAGAAACTAAGTTTGAAGCAGCTATTTCTCCGATATCCTCAACTTGAATAAATGTTTCATAACTGGTTTTGATTGTATTTTCTAGAGTCCCTAATTCTTTAGCAATATTCTTTGAAGTTTGTAATCCAATTTCTTTTATCCCCAGAGAATAAATAAACCTATAAAGCTCGGTTTCCTTACTTTTTGAAATGGAATCGATAAGGTTTTTAGCTGATTTTTCTGCAAAACCCTCAAGGGAAAGTAACTGATTCATATCTAAAGAGTAAAGATCGGTTATAGAGCTAATAAATTTATGGCTAATTAAAGCATCTATAGTTTTTGAACCAAGACCTTCAATATCCATAGCATTTCGTGAAACGAAATGCTTTAAAGATTCTTTGAACTGATCGTAGCCATAACAACCTTCCGAAAATTCGGATTCTAATGAAATCTCTAGGCAAGGAATATTTTCTTCAAAGTAAGAAACCTCTCTTTTACAAATAGAACAAGAGGAAGGTAATTTAACTTTTATTTCAGACCCACTTCTTTTTTCTTTAATTACGGAAACTATTTTAGGAATGACGTCTCCTGCTCTTTTTATAAAAACGTGATCCTGCTCTCTGACATCTAGCCTTTCTACCTCATCCATATTGTGCAAAGTTGCGTTGGAAATAGTCACTCCCCCAACTTTTACTGGTTGTAAGTTAGCAACTGGAGTTAAAGCTCCTGTTCTACCCATTTGGAAAGATATTGAATTTATTTTGGTTTCTGCTTGTTCTGCTTCAAATTTTCTTGCTATGGCCCACCTGGGTGCTCTAGAAGAAAAACCCAGTTCTTGTTGAAGAGCAATCTCATTAATTTTTATCACGACTCCATCAATTTCATAGGCTAGTTGTTCTCTTTGCTTTGCTATCTTTGAAAAAGCTTTTTTTGTTTCTTCAAGAGTAGAAGCTAATGAAATTTCAGGGCAAGTTGGCAGACCCCATTCCTGAAAAGCTCTAATAACTGAAGATTGACTATCAAAAAGGGTATTACCATCAAGGTAGCCTAAACTATGACAAAAAACTTTTAAGGGTCTTGCACTTGCAACTTTTGGATTGAGTTGACGCATACTTCCTGCAGCAAAATTTCTGGGGTTAGCAAAAACCTTTTGACCTTCTTTTTTGAATTTATCATTCAAATTAGAAAAATCTTTCTTTTCAACATATATTTCGCCTCTTACTTCAATTTCTTTTGGATAATCAAAGTTCTTACTTTTTTTAAGTTGTAATGGAATCTCTTTCATAGTTTTTATATTATGAGTAACTTCCTCTCCAATATTTCCATCTCCTCTAGTTCCAGCTCGTGTAAGAATGCCATTTTGATAGACTAAACAGATAGCTATTCCATCGATTTTTGGCTCACATGAATAACTGAATGCTTCTTTTCTTTTCAGTTTATTTAAAAATCTCTTTTCAAAATCTTCTATATCCTGATCATCGAAAGCGTTGTCCAATGAAAGCATAGGAATTCTATGATTAAATGGCCTGAGTCCAGATACTGGCTCTGAACCTACTCTTTCGCTGGGAGAATTAATTACCTTTATATCTGGGAATTCACTTTCGAAAACAAGTAATTTCTTAAAAAGCTGATCATATTCTTGGTCGGAGATTTCTGAAGAATCCTGATTATGATAAAGATCGTTATGTTTATTTAGTTCAGCAACTAAAGCTAAATATTCCTTTTTAACTTTTTGGCTTATAGCCATAAGGACTAAGCAAAATTTCTCAAATCAAAGTCTTCTGCTTGATGAGAGTAATGGTCTATCATTTGTTGAGTGAGAGGATTTCTTTCTGAATCAAAGAGATTTAGGCCTAATTTAGAAGCTAAAAGCTCAGCAAAAGTAACCATTTGATTGAAGTTACTGATTGTATTCGTACCCGATACAGGACTTAGAATTAGTGTTAAAGCCGTTGTTTCGTCGTCTTCTTTAGAAGTATCAAATCTTCCTGGATTTAAGCCATTGACCAAAGAAAAAAAATGATCATCTGAAAAAATCCTAAACCATCCTCCCTCATTAGAATAATTAGAGCTATGTTCATCTAAGACAGAAATTAAATGCTTATAGGCTATTGTCTTATCTTCTCCTTCTAAATTAATCACAAAGAGATTATCGGGGGCTTCGGGCGTTAACTGATCTAGAGGTTCTTCTAAAGCTTCAGTATCGTCAAATGATGAAATTTCATCTCTTAGGCTATTTGGATCATTTTCTAGAGGCTCAAAAAGCTCACGAGAATTAACTTTTTTGTTTATCTTTAAATTTGTTCTACTGCCAAAAAAAATTTTTCTTAGCATAAGCAATATTGTTACGGCAATTATTATTCCAAAGATTAAAACTATGATTTCGTTTAACATCATTAACTTGCGGCCATTTTTAGAGCTTCATCGACATCCACAGAAACCAATCTTGATACACCTGGTTCCTGCATAGTAACGCCCATGAGGTGTTTACTTTTTTCCATTGAAATTTTATTGTGCGTTACGAAAATAAATTGAACCTTTTCAGACATTTCATCAACCATATTGATAAATCTTGAAGTATTAAAGTCATCCAATGGAGCATCTATCTCATCAAGAATACAAAAAGGCGCTGGATTGAGAGAAAAAAAGCTAAATACCAATGCTATAGACGATAAGGCTTTTTCTCCGCCCGACAACTGAGAAACATTTACATTCTTTTTTCCTGGAGGCATAGCCTTGAAAAGTACTCCGGATTCTAATAAATCTCTTTCAGTTAATTCTAATTTTGCGAAACCACCGCCAAATAATTTTGGAAAAAGCTCACCTAATTTAATATTTAGCTTGTCCAATGTGTCCTTAAATTTTGTTCTTGATTCCAAATCAATTTTCTTAATCGCCCCTTGCAAGGTTTCCAACGCACTATTCAATTCAGACATTTGAGTATCAATTTCAGAGTTTCTTTCTTCTTCTAATTTGTATTCTTCTGCTGCAGCTAAATTTATCGGACCGATTCTTTCTATTGAAGTTTCAATTTTTGAAATTTCTTCTACCAATGACTCCTCGGTCATATTTTCAGTAATTTCATCTAGCAATCCTTGAATTTCATAATTATCGTTTTTAAGTTGTTCTTCAAAAATTGCTGATTCAGAAATAAATCCTTGTCTTTCTAATTTATATTTTTGAATATCTTTATTAAAGTCTTCAAGACTGAGATCGGTTTCATGAATTCTTCGCTCGTTGGCTCTTATGTTTTCGTTTAAATCATTAAAATGTTCTCTTAGTTTTGATAGGTTTCCCTCTACGTCTATTCTAGAGTCTAATAAAGGCTTAATATCTGCTTCAATTTTTTGTATCGGGCCTTCAATCTCGTGAAGCTTTTCTTCAAGAGAGTTTTTTGCAGTAATAGTATTCAGCTTGGAACTTTCGATTGAAGATAATTTACTTTTAATTTCAGCTATTTTTACTTTGAAAGACGTTATTTCTGAACTCAAAGAAAGGAGTTCAGTTTTTTGAGCCTTAAACTTTTCTTCTTGATATTGAGATTGATGTTTAATTGATTCCTTTAGTTTTTCTAGCTTGTTCTTAATCTCAAGAACAAAAGAATGAATTTCTTGGATATCGCTCATTGTTTTTGTTGAGAAATCCCTTGTAGTCTCTTCTAAAGAAACCGTTAGATTAGATACATCAAGAAAGATTTTTTCTACTAGAAAATCTGGAGACATTGCCCCCTCAAGTTTAGAAAAGCTTTCGTCTAGGGCTTGAAGTTTTGGTTCTTTTTTTGAAAGTTCTAATTCAGCTTCAGACAACTCTTTTGATAAATTATCTTTTTCGAAAGAAAAACTATTTAAGGTCTCTTCCATTTGGTCCTTTTCTAAAAGTAGATCTTTTCTCTTTTCTTTCAATAAAGATAATTCTTGTTCAGAACTAGTAAGGTCCGCGCCACTAGAATAGTAATCCTGTTGAACTTTATCTATTTTTTGTTGAATTTCAGATTGAGTTACTTTGGATTTATCTATTTCAGAGTTAAGTGAGATTTTAAGAGTTCTTTCTTTTTCAAGGCTTGATTCAAGTTCTTTGATTGATAAATCTATATTTGAAATTTTTTCTTTTCTTGTTTGCCATGATATTGCTTTCAAAAGGCCTTTTTTTGACTTTTCTTCAGCTTTTAATGCTTCGTATCTTTCAGCTGACTTTACCTGCCTTTTAAGTTTTAAAAGCTGTCTTTCAATCTCATCCTTAAGATCTTTAACTCTACTGAGATTCTCTTTAGTTTTCTTAATTCTTGATTCGGTTTCTTTTTTTCTTTCGCGATAAACTGAAATACCTGCAACCTCTTCAATGTACATTCTGAGTTCTTCGGGTTTAGAGCTTATTAGCTTAGTTGCCATTTCTTGTTCAATGACTGCATAACTTCTAGGTCCGAGACCAGTACCGAGAAATATATCTGTAATATCTTTTCTTCTGCATTCTGAGCCGTTTAAAAAGTAGATAGATCTCCCATCAATTTCTAAAACTCGTTTGACAGAAATTTCTGAATAGCTTGAATATTCTCCTCCTAATTTTCCCAAAGAATTATCAAATAAAAGTTCTACAGAAGCACGACTCGATGGCGCTCTGGATGATGATCCGCTAAAAATAACATCAGCCATATTTTCGCCTCTTAAATTTTTAGCAGATATTTCTCCCATGACCCATCTAACAGCGTCAATAATATTAGATTTACCGCAACCGTTAGGCCCGACTACTCCGCTCATACTGCTGGGGAAGGAAATTTTCGTGGGGTCCACGAAAGATTTAAAACCAGATAGGCTGATGTTTTTTAATCTCATCCTTGGATGAATATTTTAACCGATTTAAGCTTTTAAAGCCCTATTTTTTCTAATTTTTAAGCTCTTTCAATGCAAGATTCATTGCAATAATCAAGGATTCTTTTTCTTTATTATTAGTAGAATTTTCAAGGGCTATTGACCAGCTTTTGAGGGCTTCTTCAAAGTTATTTTGTTGAAAATAATTCAAACCTTGAAGTGATAGAGCTCTTGTATCGGACGGATTTAAATATAAAGATTTTTCTACATGGTTGGTGACTTCGCTACTAAATTTACCTTGTGATTCGTAATATGACTCTGCAAGAAAAGAATGTACGCTAGAGTCAATCAAATCTGGATATTCATCTACCAAAAAATTAAAACTTTTAATTGCTAATTTAAATTTTTCATCATAAAAAAATCTCTTTCCAGAGAGCATTACTTCTGATGCATTCAAGTATTTAAAATCTATCTGAATATCACGCAACTCATCCGAAGTAAGAAACGCAAAGTAATCATCTTGAAATGAGAATTTTTTTAAAGAGCCATAACCTTGTATCAGAAAAAAAAGAAAAAAAGAAAAAATAATGATTGTGAAGTAGCTAATAACTTTAAAATTCATTTTTTTGAAAAATTGAAAAGAAAGAAAATTCCAATACAAATTAGCAATAAAGGAAATCCATATAAAATTAAAATTGATATTTTATTTTCTGGCATAAACAAAATACCCTCTCCATAAAGTTTAATTAAATTACTTTTAATTTCTCTGGGAGTTTTGCCATTTTCAAGCTCAATAAAAATGACGTTTTTCAAATCATTTGCAATGTCTGAATCAGACTCTGCAATAGAGGATCCTGCACAAAGAGGACAACTTACTTCCTGTGATAACTCAATAAAATCTTTTTCTAAATTTTCATTTGAAAACTCATAAATATTCTTCGCTTCTAAAGAAAAAGATAGAAAAAAAACTGGTATCAAGAACAACATTTTTAGTTGTTGATTAGGGGGGTAAATTTATCTTTCCAAACTTTTTCAGACATGATGCCGATATGTTTTTGTAAAATTTTATCCTCTCTAAGAAGATAAGTTTCCGGTGCTCCAGATACTCCTAGATTAAAGCCATATGTGCCGTCTTGATCATAAAGATTTATGGAATAAGGATTTCCATATTGATCTAACCATTTAAAAGCTTTTTCTAAATCATCTTTATAGTTCAAACCAACAATGTTCCAACCTTCGGTTTTTTTTGCCATCAGAAATCCATGTTCTAACTTACAATTAATACACCATGTAGCCCAAACGTTTAATAAAGAAAATTCATTCTTTTTTAATAAACTTACATCCAGAAGATTTCCATCAAAAGTTTTTATCTCTCCTGAGGGAAGATTTTTTTCTGGAAAATTAACCTCACTCTCTTTAAAAAGATTTACAAAAAAAATAGAGAAGATAAATAAAGTTAAAATTAAAGAAAAAAAACTAATATATCTTGTGATTTTCATAAGCTTTTGAATCTAAACAAACTTAAAAATCCTCCAAAAGCCATTATCAAAGCTCCCAGCCAAATGAGTCTAACAAAAGGCTTCAATTGCGCCTTTACCACCCAACCCTCTTCAACCTGGTCTCCAATAGAAATATACAGATCTTCTTTGATAGAAAAATGTATTGCCGCTTCAGTCATTATTGATTTTGAAACCGGATAATACCTTTTCTCAGCGATCAAATTAAATTCCTGGTTTAAATTTTCCACTCTAAAACTTACCTCATCTGAAGAGAAATTTTGAGCAATGTTTTTTTCTTCTCCAAGATAAGTGATTTTATAATCTTCTAATTCAAAAGGCTTTTTCTTGAAAGCAATTAACTCTTTTTGAGATTCTAAAGATGAAACAAGTCCTATTCCTAAAATCATTACTGCTATTCCAAAATGTGAAAATCCCATTGATAAATTCACTTTTCTAGAATTTTTTATTTGTAAAAAAGCATAATAGATTAGACCTGCCAAAATACTAGAAATCATTAAGTTCGTTACTGTGATTGATACTGAAATATTATTTAAAAAAAGTGCACTCAAACTAACAGTCAATAAAATTAAGATTGCAAAGTAAACGAACAAAGTCTTAGGTTTGGTTGTTCTTGAAGACCAGTTACTAAGAATTCCAAATCCCTGAAAAAAAGCCAAAAAGAATGCAATGGGAACGGTTACTGAATCAAAATAAGGCTTGCCCACAGAAATATCTTTTCCTCCAGAAAAGATTTCATAGATTATTGGATAAATAGTCCCAAAAAGAATAGCAACCGCCATAATAATTAAAAAAACGTTATTGATTAAAAAGAAAAATTCTCTAGAAAGAATAGATCCATATGTATAACTAAAATCGGTTAGTTTTGAGCTTGAATAAATAATCAAAGAAAAAATCAAAACAAATAAAATTATAAAAAGAAGAATCAAACCTCTTTCAGGGTCTAGGGCAAAAGTGTGAACTGAAGTTACAATCCCGGACCTCACTAAAAATAAGCCAATGTAGCTAGATAAAATTGCGCCTAAAGATAAAAGCACCGTCCACTTAGAAAAAATATTTCTCTTAGAGGTGGCTATTGCAGAATGAATTAAAGCTGTTGCAATAAGCCAAGGTATTAAAGAGGAATTTTCAACTGGATCCCAAAACCACCAACCTCCCCAACCGAGTTCATAGTAAGCCCACCAACTGCCGAGCGCTATACCCAAAGTTAAAAATGACCAAGAAATTACTGACCAATTTTTTAAATCACTTGCCCAATTTTTATAACTTGGGTCTGTGCAACGCGCCATAGCAATAGCAAATGGTAAAGTCAGAGAGGTATAGCCTAGATAAAGAGTCGGTGGATGAATGGTAAAAGCAAAATCTTGCAGCAAAGGATTTAAATCCAAACCTCCTTCGGGAGAGAAAGGAAGTAGTCTTTCGAAAGGATTTGAAGTAAAGATGACAAAACCTGAAAAAAGTGAAAATATGACGAATAGAAAAAATATGCCAAAACGAGATTGAGATTTTAAGTAGAAAATCAAAGTCCAAAGACTAAGAAATAAAAGATACAAAAGCATAGAACCTTCATGACCACCCCATAGAGCAGCAAATTTATAATAATCAGGCAGATTTTCATTCGAGTTATTTGCCACATACAAAACGCTAAAATCGTCAGTTAAAAAACTTATTTCAAGACATGTAAAACTCAATAGAACACTGAAAGAGAATAGATAAACTATTTTAGGAGAAATAATGAAATTGTTATTTCTATAAAACGAGAAAGAGTTGCCAAAAACATAAAAACTAGAAATAGTAAAAGCTAGAACTAAAAATAATAAACCTATTTCTGGAATCATTTTTCAAGAGCCTTTTTTACTTCTTTTGGAACATAGTTTTCATCATGCTTAGCTAAAATTTGATAAGCATCAAGACTCATTTTGCTTTTATTAAAGTAGCCTGTTGCAACTACTCCAGCATTTTCTTTAAATAAATCTGGAAGAATGCCTGTGTAATTTACTGCAATAGATTTTTTTAAGTCAGTAATTATGAATTCTATTTCTAAAGAGTCTGTTGATCTCCTTAAACTTCCAATTTTAACCAAACCTCCTGCTCTAATTGCATTTCTTCCTTGAGGTGGATTCTCAAACAAATCTGACGGTGAGTAGAATAAATTAACATTGTCTCTGATAGCAAAATAAACCAAAACAAAAGCAAGGGCTGAACAAAAAACTATGAACAGAACTCCATAAAGTCTTTTTAATCTATGTTGTTTCATTATTTTTTATCTTGGATTCGTTCTTTTTTATTTTTACCAGTGGCAAATAAATTAAAAGCAAGCAAATAAATCCCGTTATTGAAACAACCGACCAGACATGAATATTAAATTCTCCAAAATCCATAGTTAATTATTGCTTGAAAGTTTTTTGAACCATTCTTTGTTTTGCTCTCTGGTAGATATTTCTGCTCTCATAAAAAGCAATCCAGTAAAAAAAACAAAAAAATAAACGCCTAAAATTGAGAGCAATAACGGGATAAGCATTTCATTGGAAATAGACGACTCACCGGAAATAGATATTGATGCAGGCTGATGAAGGGTATTCCACCAGTCAACTGATTTTTTTACTATCGGAAGATTTACAACTCCAACTAGAGTTATTATAGAAACCGCGGTATCGGCAGACTTTCTAGAGGCAAAAGTTGATTGCATGCCGATGATAGCCAAATAAAATAAAAAAAGTACTAAAGTAGAGGTTAGACGTGCATCCCATACCCACCAAGTTCCCCAAGTTGGCTGTCCCCAGATAGCTCCGCTTAGCAATCCAATAAAAGTAAAAGCTGCACCTATCGGGGCAAGGCTTTTAATATAGACTCCTGCCATTTTCATACGCCATATTAAAAAAACTGCTGCCGCAACAGACATTGAATAATAAATGACTTGAGATACAGATACCGCTGGAACGTGAAAATATATTATTCTATAAACATCTCCTTGAACCGCATCAATAGGAGAGAAAAATAAACCCCAAATAGAAGAAATGACTATCAGAGAAATACTTAAGACTCCAACAAATGGAATTACTTTGCCAGAGATTTTGTAAAACCAAGGATAAGATCCAAGTTTGTGATAAAAATTCTTTAATGTCTGAAACATATCTAATTAAAATGAAGTTTCAATGCCCCTACTGAAGCAAACAAAATAATTGGCAACAAAAAAACAAGTATTGCTGTAAGTAGCAAAATGTTTGAAGAAAAGTTAATGCCGTTCAATGAGTAATTAATCGCCTGAGTACCTAATATTAAGACTGGTAAACTCAAAGGTAGCATTAGCGCAGGTCCAGTGATACTGTTTTTTCCAAGAGAAAGTGCTCCAGCTAGTGCCCCAAAAAGACAAATGGTGGGAGTTCCAATTAACAAACTTATGATTAAAGGTTTTAAGCCTTCCTGAGGAAAATAAAGCAAAAAAACAGACAAAACAGAAAGGATGATGATTGGTAAACAACTAAAAATCCAATTCACAAAAATTTTTATCAAAACAATCAATGAAAGATTTTGTCCAGAAGCCAATAAAAGCTCGATACTTCCATCCTCATAATCTTCAGAAAAAATATTTTGAAAAGATATCAAAGTCGATAACAGCACAGTAATCCAAATTAAGCCGGGAGCTAAATTTTTTAAAATGCCTGGATCGTTGGAAATTCCAATTGGATATAAAGAAATAGAAATCAAAAAAAAGACCACTGGGCTGATGAAAGAAGAAGACTTTCTTGAATAGATAAGAAATTCCTTTTTAAGTATTTTTATAAAGTAAATCATTAGTTAAAGAGATTCATATCAATTACAGGAAAATTATCTTTAGATCTATCATGAGAGGAAAAGATAATTTTTGCTCCGGCATTAATTTTCATATCAAAGATTTCCTGCAGAAAAATAGTTGTTTTAGGATCTAAATTATTAAAAGGCTCATCAAGAAGATAGAGATTAGCTTTTGAAAGCATGAAACTTGCAATATTGATTTTTCGCTTTTGCCCTTCTGAAAGATATACCGACTGAATATCAGAATAATCAATAAGATCTAATTGTTCGAGAACAGAATTAATCTGAGAATGAGAAATTTTAGGTAGTCTGATATCAAAATAAATATTCTCTCTAGCTGTTAAATTATTTTTTAATCCAGTTTTATGACCCGAATAAAATACGAAATCATCCTCTGAAAAAGATAAGTCTCCTTCGTAATTTTTATAGATGCCTGAAAGAATCTTTAGCAAAGTAGATTTGCCAGTACCATTGTCACCTACAAGCTTAAAAACACTATCGTTTGCGAATTCAAAGCTCAGATTTGAAAAAATATATTTATCATCAAACTTGTATGATAAATTTGCTGTTTTTAGCATCTAAATATGCAGTTATTACTAAAATTAATTAAATTTGGTCGTTATTATAACTATAATATCTATTGAAAATTTGAGTATTAAATATGGACTTTGGAAAGAGAATAAGTATAGAAGCCGTAGAGGAAGGTAATGAATTCATGCCTAAGTTTGATGATCGAGGGCTTATTCCAGTAATAACCATGGAAGAAGGTTCAAATCTGGTCTTGATGCATGGTTATCTCAACAAAGAGGCTCTAAAACTATCTATTGAGAACAAGCAAGCTCATTATTGGAGCAGAAGTAGAGAGCAGTTATGGAAAAAAGGCGAAACAAGCGGTCTTTATCAAAATATTAAGGAAATTCTTGTTGACGATGACCAAGATTGCGTGATTTTTAAAGTAGAAGTTGAAGGTTCAGGAGCAAGTTGTCACGTTGGATATAAATCCTGTTTCTACAGATCAGTAGAGAATCTGAAAGATTTAGAGTTTGTAGAAGAAGAGAAATTATTTGATCCAGAGGATGTCTACAAAGGACAAGAAAATCCTACCAAACTTTAAATTTAGCCCTTGTAGTTTAATCGGATAAAACGGCCGCCTCCTAAGTGGCAGCTCCAGGTTCGATTCCTGGCAGGGGCACCAAATCGTGAAATATTAATTTCTAGGTTTAGCTTCGTTAACTGTTAGCTTTCTACCTTCAAGATCAAAGTCATTCATAGCTTCGATAGCTTCTGGCCCTCCAGACTCTAATTCAACAAAACCAAAACCTCTTGATCTTTTAGAATCTCTGTCAGTAATAACGTTTGCTGATATGACGCTGCCAAAATCAGAAAATAGATCTTCTAATTGAGAATTGTCTACACTCCAAGGGAGATTTCCTACATATAATTTCATAAATACCTTCCGAAACATGCATTAGATACTAAAAAAAAGTTTTTATCAGTTTTATTTGAAAAGTTTTCTGAAGGATACATGTATATAACTGGAAAGATTATCCCTCTTGATTCCAAGAGGGATAATGATTTGATTTATTTTGAAGCTTTATCTATAGCTTGAGAAATATCTGCAATGATATCTTCAGCATTTTCAATACCTATAGATAATCTTACATATCCGGGAGTTACACCAGCAGACAACTGCTCCTCTGGAGCAAGTTGACTGTGAGTTGTGGTTGCTGGATGAATTGCAAGTGATCTTGAATCTCCAATATTAGCAACGTGATAAAGAAGCTCTAAAGAATCAATAAATTTACTTCCTGCTTCTTTTCCACCGGGTAACTCAAATCCAATAAGAGCACCATACCCGCCGGTCATGTATTTATCTGCTTTTTCCTTTTCAGCGCCTTCAAAGAGACCAGGATAAGTCACTGATTGAACTTTTTTGTTAGAAGCTAAAAATTCAGCAACTTTTTGAGCATTATTAGCATGTTCGCGCATTCTCAAAGGAAGTGTCTCCAATCCTTGAATAAACATCCAAGCGTTGAAAGGACTCATAGCTCCACCTAGGTCTCTAAGAAGTGTTGTTCTTAGCTTAAGTAGATATGCAAAGGGTAAACCCATGTTTTTAGTTACCTGTTCATCCCAGACAACTCCACCGTAACATGGATCAGGAGTATTTAACGCTGGCTGTCTATCAGCTCCAGCTTCACCCCAATCAAAATTACCACCGTCAAGGATAAGACCTCCGATAGTTGTTCCATGTCCGCCAATATATTTCGTAGTTGAATAAGTTGTAATTGCAGCACCATGGTCAAATGGACGACAAAGCACTGGAGCAGCAGTGTTATCTACGATTAAAGGAATGCCATGCTTTCTACCTATTTCTGCGACTTCGCCTATTGGAAATATCTGAAGCTTGGGATTAGGCAGAGTTTCTGCAAAATAAGCTCTGGTCTTGTCATCAGTAGCTTTTTCAAAATTAGCTGGATCTGTTGGGTCAACAAATCTAACTTCAATTCCCATTTCTTTTAGGTTATTTTTAAACTGGTTATATGTTCCGCCGTACAAATGTGATGAAGAAACAATATTATCTCCTGCTCTCGCAACGTTTTGAATCGAATAAGCTGAAGCTGTTTGTCCTGAAGAGACAGCCAGTCCTGCTGCTGCTCCATCTAAAGCTGCCATTCTCTGCTCAAGTACGTCACAAGTAGGGTTCATAATTCGGGTATAAATGTTTCCGAATTCTTGCAAACCAAAAAGGCTTGCTGCATGAGCAGTATCATTAAACTGATAACTTGTAGTTTGGTGGATAGGAACAGCTACTGATCCAGTAGTTTCATCATTTCTCCAACCTGCATGCAGAGCTATTGTCTCTAAATTTTTTCCTTCATATGCCATAATTAATCTCCATAAATTATTTAAAAAAAAACCTGTTTGCTTTCGCTAAACAGGTTAAAAAATCCTATTTAGCAAAATTTATAAAGCGTTTGCAAGTCGGTTAAATCAACGCTATAAATGCAATATACACAAAAATACCAAAAAAGAGAAAAAAAAATGAAAGATTTAGAAAGTTTAAAAACTATATTAAAAAATAAAGTTTTAACAGTAGTCTTCAATAGGCCAAAAGAAATGAATACTTTCTCGGGTCAGATGTTGAAAGACATTTTGGAGCTTCTTGATGAGGCTGAAAAAGATGATGATATTCGAGCAGTTATTTTTACTGGATCTGGAAAAGCCTTTTGTGCTGGAGCAGACTTATCATCAGGCGAGGATACGTTCGATATGTCCGATAAAGCTAAGTCAGATACTGATGTAAAAAGAGATACCGGAGGGATACTTACTTTAAGATTATTTGACTTCAAAAAACCATTAATCGCAGCAATAAATGGAGCAGCTGTAGGTGTTGGCGTAACTATGACCTTGCCGATGGATGTGAGGATTTGCTCAGATAAAGCTAAATTTGGTTTTGTTTTTGCTAAAAGAGGTATTGTTCCTGAAGCATGTTCAAGTTGGTTTCTTCCTAAAATTGTAGGAATTTCTAACGCTCTACAGTGGTGTTTGTCAGGAAAAATTTTTATGCCTGAAGAAGCTTTGAATAAAGGGTTGGTAACAGAAATTACTTCTGAAAATAAATTACTTGTAAGAGCAGAAGAAATAGCTGCAGAATTTGTAGAGGCGACTTCGAGTCTATCAGTCACTTTAATTAGACAAATGTTATGGAAGATGTTGGGAGCCGATCATCCTATGGAGGCCCATAAAATTGATTCACGAGGTGTTTATTCACTCGGTAAAACTGGAGAAGCAAGTGAAGGTGTTATGTCTTTTTTAGAGAAAAGAGAACCTAATTTTCCTGGGAAGGTAAGCAAAGATTTGCCTGAATTTTATCCTTGGTGGGATGATAAAGAGTTCAAATAATGTCTTGGAAAAAAGAAATCTCTCAAATAAAACTCAGAGAAAAACTAGCTAAACAACAAGGGGGGTCTGAAGCTGTAAAAGTGCAGCACGATAAAGGACGTCTTACCTTACGCGAACGAATTGACCTTTTGTTGGATCATGAATCTTTTGATGAAATTGGAAAAGTTGCAGGCGGAGCTGAGTATGATGACGAAGGAAATCTGTTTTCTTTAACTCCTGCAAATTTTATTTTAGGATTCGGAAAAATTGATGGGCAAGACGTGATTATTGGCGGTGAAGATTTTACTGTTAAAGGAGGTTCGCCAAATGCAGCAGGACTAAGAAAAAGTGTTTATACGGAAGATCTTGCAGTAAAACATAAATTTCCGTTAGTCAGACTTCATGAAGGAGGTGGAGGCTCTGTTGCTGGACCAAGTAAAGAAAAAAAAGGTTATGGGGGTGATCCAGTTTTTGCTAGATCAAGATTTAAATCTGTTGCTCAAACTCTCAAAGAGGTGCCAGTTGTGTCAGCTGCTTTAGGGCCTGTAGCAGGACTTCCTGCTTCTCGTTATGTAGGTTCTCACTTTAGAATAATGGTTAAAAAAAATGCTCAAATTTTAGTAGCGGGCCCTGCAGTAGTCTCTAGAGCTTTTGGCAAAGATTTTACGAAGGAGGAGCTTGGGGGTTCAGAGGTTCATAAAAAAAATGGAGTAACGGACAACATTGCAGAGTCTGAAGAGGATGCATTCAATCAAATCAAAAGATTTCTATCTTTCTTTCCATCTAATATTTACGAACTTCCGCCAAAAAAAGAGACAAATGATGACGTCTCCAGATCCGAAAAACTTCTTGAAGATATAATTCCTAAAGATAGAAAAAAAACATATGAAATGAGAAATCTCATCGAAATGGTAGTTGACGATAAAGATTTTTTTGAAATGTCTAATTTTTTTGGAAGAGGAATTATTACAGGTTTTGCGCGTCTTAATGGATTTCCAGTTGGTATTTTTGCAAATGATAGTAATTTCTATGCTGGCTCAATGACGGCCGATAATGCAAAAAAAACCACTCGCTTTATCAAATTATGTAATCAATTTAATATCCCAATTTTAACCATTGTAGATGAGCCTGGTTTTTTAATTGGTAAGGAAGCTGAAGAGGATGCAACTATTCTTCATGGTACTGAGGCAGTTCTGGCTGCTGCAGATTCAACTATTCCTTGGTGTACCCTTCTGGTAAGAAAATCTTTTGGGGTCGCTGCTGCTGCTCACTTCGGAGAAGATCCATATGTTTTAGCTTGGCCATCTTCTGAAGCAGGAGCTTTGCCTTTGGAAGGAGGAGTTGCTGTTGCTTTTGGGAAAGAGATTGCAAAAGCTAAAGATCCAGAGAAAAAAAGAAAAGAAATTGAAGAAAAATTAGCTAAATCCCAAAGTCCTTTTCCCAGAGCAGAAGCTTTTTCAGTTCATGAAATTATTGACCCGAAAGACACAAGGCAGTATCTTTGCTCATGGATCAGTAGAGTTCAAAAAAGTTTGCAAGTAAAATTATTAGATAAATAAATTAACGAGGAAGAATATGAAAGTTTATGAAGAGTTTTATATAAATGGTGAATGGGTTAAACCTATAAACGGTTTAAAAACTTTAGACGTCATTAACCCTGCAACAGAAGAAGTTTTTGGCAGAATTGCTTTAGGGGACAAAGATGATGTGGATGCAGCAGTGGAAGCTGCTTACTCTGCTTTTGAAACTTTTGGCTTTAGTTCAGTTGAAGAAAGAATTAGTTTGCTTGAAAAAATACTGGAAGTTTATCAGGGTAAATATGATGAGATTGCAGAAACAATCTCTTCTGAAATGGGTGCGCCTATCGGCTTGTCAAAAGCTGCACAGGCAGCAACTGGTTTAGGTCATTTTAGTACTGCTTTGGAAACTTTAAAAAATTATAAATTTGAGGAAGTAAAAGGTTCCGCCCTTATAAGAAAAGAGCCCATTGGCGTAGTTGGAATGATTACGCCATGGAATTGGCCTATAAACCAAATTTCCTGCAAAGTAGGACCTGCGATTGCTGCCGGTTGTACGATGGTCTTAAAACCAACTGAAATTGCGCCATTTAATGCAATTCTCTTAGCTGAAGTTCTTCATGAAGCTGGAGTTCCTAAAGGAGTATTTAACTTAGTTAACGGTGATGGGCCTACTGTTGGAGAAGCAATGTCTGCCCATCCTAAAATAGATATGATGTCGTTTACAGGTTCTACTCGAGCTGGAGTCGCTGTTGCTAAGGGCTCAGCAGATACTGTAAAAAGAGTTCATCAAGAATTAGGAGGCAAATCTGCAAATATTATTTTAGATGATGCAGACTTTAGTAAAGCGGTTTCAAAAGGCACAGCTCACATGTTTAATAATACTGGGCAATCTTGTAATGCTCCGTCTAGAATGCTTGTTCCTGCGGCAAGGCAAGATGAAGCTAAAGAAGCTGCTAAAGCAGTCGCCGAAGGAATAGTTGTTGGAGATCCTTCCAATGAATCAACTAATATGGGTCCTGTGGTTAGTGATGTTCAATTTAATAAAATACAAGGTCTTATTGAAAAAGGAATAGAAGAAGGTGCTGAAGTTGTTGTGGGAGGACCAGGAAAACCTGAAGGTTTAAACCAAGGTTATTTTGTCAAGCCTACTGTTTTTGCAAACGTTTCTAATGACATGACTATAGCAAGGGAAGAAATCTTTGGCCCTGTTTTGTGTATTATTCCTTACCAAGATGAGGATGATGCAATAAAGATTGCAAACGATACCCCTTATGGATTATCTGGATATGTATCTTCAGAAGATCCAGAACGTGCTCTCAATGTTGCAAGAAAAATTAGAAGTGGAAATGTCCACATAAATAATAAGCCTACTGGAATTGATGCTCCTTTTGGAGGATTCAAACAATCTGGTAACGGAAGAGAATGGGGTGAGTTTGGCTTTGAAGAATTCTTAGAGATAAAAGCGGTAATGGGATACGCAGCAAAATAATCTTCTATTTTTTTAAATGCTATAAAGAAAACTAGGGCGAGTTATCGCCCCAGTTTTCCTTGTCTATCACATCTGTGACGACCTACTTTGAAATTTCTAATCCCTCCATGCTTCGTTTTCCTTCCATTGACTCTTTTTCTCCAAAGTTTAAAGCTAGAAGGCTTTAAATGATTCCTCATAATAGAGATTAGTTCGCCATGAGTTATCTGAAATTCTTTTTCAATGACTTCGAAAGGTGTCCTGTCTTCCCAAGCCATTTCAATGATTCTGTTTATGCTTTCTAAATCAATGTTTTTTGAGGCTTTCTTCATTATTATTCCAATGTGAAATTATCTTTTGATTATCTTCAATCCATCTTTCAAGTTGCAGAATTACATAATCTTGACCCATCGTAAGATCAAAATTTTCTTGTGGCATTAAATCTTTTTCTTTCAACATCAACTCAGCTAAAACCAAAAGATTTTCTGTCTGCTCTTCATACTCTGAAAGCTTAGGGTTTTTTTTATCCTTAAAAGCATTTTGAATTTCATCAAGAAGAGCAGTTTTAAGTTCTTGTAATTCAAAAGCATCCATCTCTCATTATAAAAAAAGAACAGTCAGTTTATTAAAAGATTTTAATTAATTATAAATTTATTTCTAAACTAAGAGACCACTGCTTCAAAAGCATTTGAAGCAATCCTAACAATTTCATCTATTTCTTTCTCGCCATGAGAAACAGATAAAAAGTGATTATGATAACTTGTAAGATATAGCCCACGCGCAAGACATTCATCTGTCCATTGAACATGAAAATCTTTATTTTCACCTTCAATTCTAAAATAAGGCATTGACGGAACACCAGTGATTTTAATTTTTAGTCCAAAATCTTTTGCATTTGAAATCAGATCTTTCTTTAACTTTTCTCCATGAGTGTTCATGATTTCTATAGCATTTACTTTTTGCAGTTCTTCTAATGTAGCCTTGGATGCAGCCATAGGAGCCGAATTGAAAAATTGTGTTCCACTAAAATAAACTTTGTTTGCGGCATCTTTTAAAGAATCTTTACCAACTAGAGCAGAAATTGGATAACCATTAGCCATAGCCTTACCTAAACAAACCAAATCTGGGCTAAACCCAAAAGCATTATGCGAGCCATGAAGATCAATTCGAAATCCAGTTCTAACGTCATCAACTATGATAATAATATTATGTTCACTGCACTTTTTTTGAATGTGTTCCCAATATCCATCATCAGGAAGAGTGTTATCCTTTGAAGTTGGATGATCATATGGACTGGAAATAAAACATGCAATGTCACTACCAAAAGATGAAATCATCTCATCAAATTCTTCGGTACTGTTCCATTCAATTGAAAGGACTTCATCGATGTCTGAATCAATAATCCCAGGGTTATTACTATTTTGCATCCAGCCGCTGGCTCCATGATAACCATTTTTTATTTTTAGAATTTTTGATTTACCAGTTTCCGCTCTCGCGACCATGACAGCTAATTGGGTGCTATCCCCTCCATTTTTTCCAAAAAGAGCCCAGTCAGCGATATCGATCATATCTGTTAACGTCTCAGCTAGCTCTATCATTATCGGAGAAGCTACACTTACCGTGTTTCCTAAGTTGTATTGTGTTCGTGCAGCATTATCTATTTTTGGATTGTTATACCCAAGAATCATTGGACCCCAGCCACAAATTAAATCTAAATACTTATTTCCATCTACATCCCAAAAATATGCATCTTTTGCTTTTGAAAAGAATTTTGGACCCTCTTCTCTGACTGCATACTTATAATGACCAAAAATTCCACCTGGAATTAATTGTTGAGCCTTTAAAAAAAGTTTGTCGGATTTTTTTTGATTTAATTTCATTTTTCTAACTACTCTATCAATTTATGTGGCGGAGAGGGAGGGATTCGAACCCTCGATGCAGGATTACCACATACTCCCTTAGCAGGGGAGCGCTTTCAACCACTCAGCCACCTCTCCTATTACTTTTCAAGATTAAAAGCGTCATGCAGAGACTTCACTGCCTCATGCGCCAGATCTTCTTTAACCACTACTGATATTTTAATCTCAGAAGTTGAAATCATTTCAATATTTATATCTTTTTCAGCCAGAGTTTTAAACATAGTGGCAGCAACTCCAGCATGCGATTTCATCCCAACCCCAACTAAAGAAACTTTACTAATGTCTTCGTTCAATTCAATTTCTCCACCTCCAAATTCTTTAGATAAATTTGAAAGAATATTTTTTGTTTCTTGAGACTTTTCACGCTTTACAGTGAAAGTAAAATCTGTAGTTTTATCTTCAGAAACGTTTTGAATAATAATATCCACCTCAATGCCTTTTGAGCTAATGGGGTCTAAAATCTTTGCCGCAATACCTGGAATATCAGGTACTTTTCTAATAGTTAACTTAGCATCATCGCTGGTATGCGTTACTCCAGAAATTAAAGCATCTTCCATGTTTTCTTCTCCATTGATAAGTGTTCCTTCATCATTAGTAAAACTAGATTTTACTCTTATTGGCATATTATATTTACTGGCAAATTCCACAGATCTAATTTGTAAGACTTTAGCGCCTAAGCTTGATAATTCCAACATTTCTTCAAAAGTTAATTTATCTATCTTTTTGGCTTTTTCATAAACATTAGGGTCAGTTGTATATACACCATCCACATCAGTGTATATCTGACATTCTTCTGCTTTCAAAGCAACAGCTAAAGCAACTGCCGAAGTATCAGAGCCGCCTCTTCCTAGCGTGGTAATGTCTCCTTCTTCATTGATTCCCTGAAAACCAGTTATAACAGGTGTTATGTCTGCAGATATATCTTCAAGAATATTTTTTGTATCAATCGAATTAATTCTAGCTTTGCCATGATAGTCATCTGTTCTGAGACCAAGTTGAAAAGCAGTATAAGATTTTGAGTTAACTTTTTCATTTCTTAATGTCATAGCTAATAAAGCTACTGACACCTGCTCTCCTGAAGAAATCAATGCGTCGTATTCTCTAGGATCAGGAATTTCTTGAACTTCTTTTGCTAAATCAATCAGTCTTTGCGTTTCACCTGCCATGGCTGATACAACGGCAACAACTTTTTTTCCTTTTTTAGATGTATCTTTGATAATTTTCGCTACGGCTTTAAATCTGTCAGTATCAGCAAGCGAAGTTCCGCCAAATTTTTGGACAACTATATTAGACATTGGTATTTTTAAATCTCAGTTAGAATTTTCTCAGCAGAAATTAATATTTCATCAAGTTTATTTGAAGCTGGTCCGCCTGCTTGTGCAAAGTCCGGCTTTCCTCCTCCTTTCGCTCCTATAATTTTGGAAAGCGAGTCTAGCAAATTTCTTGCATCATAAGTAGCAGTAATATCGTTTGATACTGAAACTAATATTGTTGATTTGTCTTCCATAGATCCGATAAGAATAATAATTAGATTGCTTAATTCTTTTTTTAGACTGTCTAAACTGCCTCTTAGTTTGGATAAATTAAAATTATCTATTCGCTTAATAATTGTTTTTATATCACCCAAAGATTTAGTGCTTGATTTCATTTCTTCTAATAACCTTTGGATAATTTTTTGTTCTATTTTTTTAAGATTTTGGTTATGGGCGTTTAATATTTTTGATTTATCCTCTAAATAACTAGGCAAGTCTTTTACAGAAACACTGAAAGTTTTAGCAGTATTGATTAATTCTGTCTTACTTTCAGCTTTATTTTTAATTGCAAGATCTCCAGAAATAGCCTCTATCCTTCTCACTCCGGAAGATATGCTTGTTTCAGATATTATTTTAAAACTTTTAATTTCTGAACTATTTTTTACGTGAGTTCCGCCACACAGTTCTACAGAATAATCATCGCAAATCTTTAAGATCCTTACTTTTTTACCATACTTTTCTCCGAAAAAAGCCAGAGCGCCTAATTTTTGAGATTCTTCATAAGTTGTTTCGATTACTTGAGTGTCCTTAGCAGAGATAATCTCATTATTCACTTCCTGCTCTATTTTTGAGATTTCTTCAGAAGTGACCTTTTGTTTGTGGGAAAAATCAAATCTAAGCTTTTCTTCGCTTACAAGAGATCCTTTTTGTTGAACGTGCATACCTAGATTATTTCTCAAAGCTGAATGCATTAGGTGTGTTGCCGAGTGATTAGAAGTTATTGCGTCTCTACGATTTTTATTTATCTCTGCATTGAGTATTTGGTTTACTCTTACTTCTCCCTTTTCAATGTGACAAATATGTAAATAGAAATTTCCCACTTTTTGAGTATCGGAAACATGAAGCTCATGATTTTTAGATATCAATTTTCCTGAATCTCCAACTTGCCCACCAGATTCTGCATAGAAAGGAGTTTTATCAAGAATAATAACGCAATCTCCGCTATCTACAGAATCTACTTTTTCGCCATTTTGAAAAATTAGTTTTACTACTGATTCTGTTGATTCAAGTTTATATCCTAGAAATATAGTTTCTTCCTCTAGATTTATTGCAGAAGGCAGAAGAGCTTCAAATCTGCTATTTTTCTGAGCATTTTTTCTCTGAATACTCATCAAATTTTCGTATTCTTCAAGGTCTAGTTCAAGATTATTTTCTTTCGCTAAATCACTTGTTAAATCAACAGGAAATCCATAAGTATCATAAAGTTTGAAAATAGCTTCACCTGTAATCTTTTTATTTTTCGATTTTTTTAATTCCTCTTCAAAAAGCCTCATTCCTTGTTTCAAAGTTTCTCTGAATTGATCTTCTTCGGATTTAAGCTCCAGTAAAATAAAAGTTTTGTTTGTTTTTATGTCAGGATAAGCATCAAATAAAGACTCTCCTAAAGAATCATAAATATTAGAGAAGGAAAAATCTTTTTTACTATTGACTTTATACGCATGTCTGAGAGCTCTTCTTATAATTCTTCTTAAAACATAACCTCTTCCTTCGTTGCTTGGACTTACTCCATCAGAAATAAGGAATACGCTGGATCTTAAGTGATCAGCAATAACCCTCAAAGAAGGGTTTTTAAGATTTTTTTCACCTAATTGTTTAGCAATTTCATTAACAGTTTCTCTAAAAATATCTGTTTCGTAGTTATCACTAGTATTTTGCATAACTGCAGTGATTCTTTCTAAGCCCATCCCAGTATCAACACATTGTTTTGGAAGATTTGAAAGTTTTCCATTATGGTCTCGGTTATATTGCATAAAAACTAGATTATAAATCTCTACAAATCTATCTCCGGTATCTCCCCCTTCTTGAGGCGCTTCTCCCGGTAGACCTTCACCGTGATCATAGAATATTTCTGAACATGGACCGCATGGGCCCGTATCTCCCATAGACCAGAAATTATCTTCATTAAGTCTTGAAAGCCTTGTAGCAGGAAACTTTATTTTTTTAAGCCAAATATCTTCAGACTCTTTATCATCAACATGAACTGTTACCCAAAGTTTATCTTTATCAAGTTTAAATTTTTCTGTGAGAAGTTCCCACGCTAACTCTATGGCTTTCTCTTTGAAGTAGTCCCCGAAGCTAAAATTTCCAAGCATTTCAAAGAAAGTATGATGTCTAAGAGTAAAACCAACATTATCTAAGTCGTTATGCTTTCCCCCTGCTCTCACACATTTTTGAGATGAAGTTGCTTTATCAAAATCAACTTTTTCAGTACCAAGGAATACATCTTTAAACTGATTCATTCCAGAATTAGAAAACATTAAAGTGGGGTCATTGATGGGAACAAGGCCAGAACTCACTACTTCTTTATGTCCCTTCTGAACAAAAAAATCTAAGAAAGTCTTTCTTACTTCAGATGACTTCACGTTATTTAACTAAATATTTCTGATAAAAAATCTTTAAAGATTTTCCAAGATCTCTGATCAGCATCTTGCGAATAAACCGTTCCGAAACTTGAATCATTGGCATCAGGATTTGTAAAAGCATGCATGGCATTCCCAAAAGAATGTAATTGCCAATCAACACTTTTTTTAGTCATTTCCTCAGAAAAAGAATCTATCTGATCTTGGCCTACCATAGGATCTAAGTGGCCATGAAGAACTAATAGTTTTGCACTAATATCTTTATCTTCAAGGTCTTCCGAACCAGATAAAAACCCATGAAAACTAATAGCTCCTTTTAAATCCACTCCGCTTCTTGCAAGGTCCAGAGAAACTAAGCCACCAAAACAGTACCCCATAATCGCAATTTTTGAAGTATCAATTCCATCGAGTTCTTTTGCTGCCTCATATGCACCAACAATAATTTGAGACAGATTTTTTCTATCATCCAACAAAGGTTGCATCATTGATTGATTCTCGTCGTTAGTTTTACCTATTTTTCCGTCTCCATACATATCAACAGCAAATGCATTATATCCATCTTCAGCAAGCTTATTTGCTATGCCTTCAACAAATTCATCTCTTCCGGCCCAAGTGTGAGCAATAAGAACACATGGAGCGTTTCGAGCCTCTGGCTTTACATGCAAACCCTCAAATGTCCTAGAATTTATTTCATATGATACAAGTTCGGTATTCATTAATTTTCCTCCTTTAAACCTGACTTAAATCTTTTTCCATTTTCTGCATAATGTTCTGCAGAGCCTTTTAAAATAATCTTTAAATTCTCATCAACCTCTTTCTTGACCTTTCCTGGAGATCCCATAACAAGCGAATTGTCTGGAATTTTTGTTCCCTCTGTAAGCAGAGTATTTGCACCGATTAAACAGTTACTTCCAATTTCTACATTGTTTAAAATGACTGAATTAATACCTATTAACGAATTGTTTCCTATAGTGCAGCCATGAAGCATGACTTTATGACCTACCGTGACATTTTCACCAATAATTATCGGGCTTCCAGGATCGACATGCAAAACTGATAAATCTTGAATGTTTGAACGTTTACCGATGATAATTTTTTCCACATCCCCTCTGATTACCGCTCCAAACCAAACACTTACATCTTCTCCAAGTTCAACTTGACCCAGAACAGTGGCATTTGGAGCTATATAGAAATTATCTCCTACCGTTTTAACTCTATGCTGATCTAAAGTATAAATCATCTATATCAATATCTATTTCCATTAACTCGAGAAATTGTAATGTAAAACCTAAAGTTAATCCCCAAATTTTCTGGTTTTCATAATTTATAACAGGCGTCTCAAAGGTTTCTCCACTAGCATTAGTTATTTCGTTTGATATCAAAGGATCTTTTTTGAGATAGTTCAAGGGAACGGAAAAAATCGTCTCTACCTCTTTGGGATCCTTTTTAAACTTTAAACTTCCTGCTGCGTAACCTACATAAGGCGTGACACTTATTCCAAATCTTGATTCTTGAGGATCCATCCGACCAAGTATTCTAATTAAATTATGTTCTATCCCTATCTCTTCATGTGTTTCTCTTAAAACAGTTTCGATTAGGTTTCTGTCTTCGTCTTCTTTTTTTCCGCCGGGAAATGAAACCTCTCCTGCATGGGAAGGTAATTTTTTAGATCTTTCTGTAAAAACAATTGAAAAATCATTGTCATTATCAGTTATTAAAATTAATACTGCTGCTTGGGGTAATTTTTCATCCGACTGCTTCGGACTCAAATTATTTAGTCTTTTTTCTATAAGAGGGATCATTATGTTTATAAAAGGTATTGAATTATACTTGCTTACTTAATTTAAGCAGGAAAAACTTTGAAATTTTGTACCCAATGCGGAGGTAAAGTATCCAAAAAGATACCTCAAGATGACAATAGAGAAAGATATGTGTGTGATGATTGTGGATATATTCACTATCACAATCCAAATGCAGTCGTAGGAACTTTGCCCTACTGCGGGGATAAAGTTCTTTTGTGTAAAAGAGGGATAGAGCCAAGAAAAGGTATGTGGACCTTACCTGCGGGTTTTTTGGAGTTGGGAGAAACATTACAAGAAGGAGCCCTTAGAGAAACTAAAGAGGAAACTAACTCAACTGTAAAAATAGATGATATTTATTTTATGTTTGATATTCCTCAAATTGGACAATTTTATGTTCTTTATAAAGCTTCTATAGAAGAAAATTCTTATTCCCCAACAACGGAAAGTCTTGAAGTTGAATTGTTTGCCTATGATGAAATACCTTGGGAAGAACTAGCTTTTCCTTTTGTACCCATTGCTCTCGAACAATTTTATGAGGATTTAAGCGAGGGATACTTCCCTCTTAGAATCAGAGAGTTGGTTAAGAAATAATTTAACTGTAAAAATTTCTTGCATTTAAAAATAATTTGAACCAAGGGCTATGCTTTCCTCTTTCATTGGTCCAAGACAATTGATTATTTAAAAAACTTCTTTCAGGGTGCGGCATCATAATTAAAAACCTTCCATCTTCGTTTGTAACTGCTGTAATACCATGCATGGAGCCATTAGGATTTTCTGGGAATTTTATAGATTCTTTACCTTTATTTGTACAAAATTGTATTGGTACCAAATTATCAGAGATTAATTTTTTTGCGCTTACTTGTTCAGGAAAAATCATTTTTCCTTCTCCATGATTTACAGGAACTAAAAGCTGAGAACCTTCCATGCCCTTAAAAAAATTTGAATTTGATTTGTTTATTTTTACTTGAACCATTCTGGCTTCGAATCTATTGCTATTATTCCTTTCAAGTTTCGGCCAATGCTCAGAACCTGGAATTAATTCTTTAAGCTCTGACATAACCTGACATCCATTACAGATCCCCAATGCAAAAGTATCTTGTCGGTGAAAAAATTCAGAAAATTTATCTTTAAGTCTTAGATTTGATTTTATTGATTGTGCCCAGCCTCTTCCTGCTCCAAGGATATCGCCATAAGAAAAACCTCCTGGAAAAGCAAGTCCTTGAAAATCATCCAAAGAACTTGAATTGTTTAAAAGATCTTGCATGTGAACATCAATAACTTTGAAACCAGCTTGAGAAAAAGCTGCTGCCATTTCTAAATGGGAATTAACTCCTTGATCCCTCATGATAGCTATTTTTGGGGTTCTACTTAGAGGTCTTTTATTCAATGTAAAATTAAATTTTTGAGTAAGCTTTGATCTTTTTCTATCAAGCAAAAATCTATGCTCTTGTTTTGTTGTTTCTTCATTGTCTCGAAGTAATTTGATGTTGTATGAAACGCTTGACCATGCGTGCATTAAAACTTTGTGACTTATTCTCAAACTTTGGCTAGAAGTTTTAAGGAAAAGATCATTTGTATTACTAGTTGAACCAATATTAAAAAAAGAATTCTTTAAACCAAGTTTTGTAAAATTTTTTTTAAATTTAGAAAAATCTTTTTTGTTAATCTGAAAAAGCATGCCTAGCTCTTCAGAAAATAAATTACTAGATTCTTTCAAGAAGGAAATTTTAGAAAGATCAAGATTTAAGCCGCACCCTCCTGCTAGCATCATTTCAATTGCAGAAATGATTAAGCCGCCGTCTGAAATATCGTGAAAAGAGAATATTCTTTTTTTATTAATATTGGCAGCAAAATAATTATAAATTTTTGGAAACTCATCTAAGCACTCTAAATCAGGAGTTTCAAGATTTGTTTGTTGAGTAACTTCTGAAAGAATAGAACCGCCCAAGCGTTTTTTTGTTTTCGAAAGGTCCAAGTAGACTAATATCAGCTCATTATTGTCAATCAATTGAGGTGTAATACTTTTTTTAACATTTTTTATTTTTGTAAATGCGCTAATTATCAAACTTTGAGGAGATAAATTAATTTTTTTTTCGTCACGCCATATTGTTTTCATTGATAGCGAATCTTTTCCTACAGGAACTGCTATTCTCCAAGGATTACATACTTTTTGAGTTAGTTCTTTTACCGTATTGAATAAATCTGTTTTTCTTTGGGGATCATCTGGACATGCCATCCAATTTGCAGATATTTTTATATCGGATAGTTTAGATACTCCAGACGATAAGAGATTAATTAAAGCCTCGGCAAGAGCTAATTTTCCAGCTGCAACTGGATTAGAAATCGCAATGGGAGATTTCTCTCCCATTGCCATAGCTTCTCCAGAATTTGTATTAAAATCCGATAATGTAATTGCATGGTCAGCTACAGGAACTTGATATGGGCCGACAAATTGATCCCTGTAAGTTAAGCCTCCTACACTACGATCTCCAATATTAATCAAAAAACTTTTTGAGCCTACAGTGGGGTGTCTCAGCACATCTAAAATAATTTTTTTTAAGTTTATTTTTTTGGGTTTATCAAAGAAGTTTATCTTTTCATCTGAGATAATTTCGTGAATGTTTTCTTCTCTATATCCAAAGATAGTATCCATAGGAAGATGGATTGGAAATTTTCTGGTTTTGCTATCTTTGAGTTTAAAAATTTTTTTAGCTGTTAAAGTCCCTACAACCGCATAAGGACATTTTTCTCTGTCACAATATGTTTTGAATTCTTTTAAAGAATCTTTTTCGACCGCTAAAACATATCTTTCTTGAGATTCGTTAGACCATATTTCTAAAGCTGACATAGAAAAATCAGCTAGAGGAATCTTTCTTAAATTAATACTGGCACCCATATTGCAATCTTTTGCTAACTCAGGAATTGCATTTGAAAGGCCGCCAGCTCCAACGTCATGAATAAATAAAATAGGATTTTTTGCTTTTTTCAGAGAACATAAATTGATGACTTCTTGGCATCTTCTTTGCATTTCAGGATTGGATCTTTGGACTGAAGCATAATCTAAAGACTCATCAGAAGAACCTGCTTGGACTGAAGAGGCAGAACCTCCACCTAGTCCAATTAAATAACCAGGCCCTCCTAAAACAATAATCTTTGTTCCAGGTTTAACCTTTTTTTTGAACGTATTATTTGAACTAATGCTTCCTAATCCTCCAGCAATCATTATTGGCTTGTGAAATCCATAATGATTTCCATTATTTTTTTGTTCAAAAGATCTGAAATACCCATTTAAATTTGGTCTTCCAAATTCATTATTAAATGAAGCAGCACCTAGAGGTCCTTCAATCATTATTTTTTTTGGAGAAGAAATTCTTTCAGGTCGATCTTCTTTAAATTCCCATTTTTCTTTTAAGTTTTTCAGCCTTAAGTAAGATACAGAATAGCCTGTTAAACCTGCTTTTGGTTGCGCCCCAATTCCTGTTGCCCCTTCATCTCTTATTTCTCCGCCAGATCCTGTAGCAGCTCCCTCGAAAGGAGAAACTGCCGTTGGATGATTATGAGTCTCTACTTTGATGCAAATATTGTGTTTTGAACTTTTAGTTTGATATTCTTTCTTCACTGTATCTAAATGAAACTTTTCTGAACTTGCCGATTCAATTACTGCTGCATTATCATCATAGGCGACAAGAACTCCGTCTTTAAAATTTTTATGAGTAGATTTTATCTGGTGAAACAAACTCGGTTCACTTCCTTCGGTTAGACTTTTCCATGAAGCATTAAAAAACTTATGACGGCAGTGTTCAGAGTTTGCTTGGGAAAACATCATAAGCTCAACATCTGTTGGGTTTCTTTTAAGGGATTTGTAGCTATTTAATAAATAATTAATCTCTTGATCATTCAAGCCAAAACCAAATTTTTTATTTGCATCAATGTAACTTTGATGATTATTTTTTAAATGTTTGAATACAAATGAATTCTTATTTTGTTTTGTAAAAAAAGATTCAACACTTTTTAAACCGATTGAAAACTCCTCAGTAAGGAAATCAAAAGGAAAATTTTCTTTTTTTAATAAATTTTCAGAAAAGCATTCTGTTTTTAAAACTTTTATTCTTTCTACTCTTTGAATTTCATTTAAACCACAAGAAGCAAAAATATCCTCTGTTTTAGAAGACCAAGGTGATTGAGAGCTATTTCTCGGTGAAAGAAAAATTGTATTTTTTGAAAACCCTAACGGATAGTTATGATTAACATTCAACAACTCATAAATTTTTTCAACCTTATGAATTTGAATATCTTTCCAAGCCTTATTTAAAGATAGTAGATAAAAATAATTCAAAGAAAAAACTTTGGAACTCTTTTTTGAAGTAGGAGGTATTAATGACTTTAGCCTATCTTCTGAGAGTAGCTGTTCGCCAGCAATAATTACTGTCTTGGAATTTAATACTTTAAAAGACATCCAAAAAAGAAGAATTATACCTCAAAACAAGAATGTTATTTTCAGCTTAGTAATAATTTTTCTTTGAGGTTTGTTATTTTATCTCTAAGAGACGCTGCTTCTTCAAATTCTAAATTATTTGCATGGCTAAGCATCAATTTTTCTAAGTCATCGATTTTTGCTGATAAATCTTTAGGGTTTAAATATTCTTCGTCAAGTTTATCTTCAACTTTTTTTATAAATTGTTTTTTGGAAGAAATTTTTGATCCTTCCAAAATATCAGTAATTGGCTTATAAATTCCTTGAGGTTTTATATTATTTTTCTTGTTAAATCCTTCTTGAATCTTTCTTCTTCTTTCAGTTTCATCAAGGGTTCTTTGTATAGATCCCGTTATCGAATCTGCATATAAAATTGCATGGCCTCTTTCGTGTCTTGCTGCTCTACCAATAGTTTGAATCATACTCGTTTCTGATCTCAAAAAACCTTCTTTGTCAGCATCTAGGATCGCAACTAGAGATACTTCAGGCAGGTCTAATCCTTCTCTTAAAAGATTTATTCCAACTAGAACATCAAAATTACCAATTCTTAATTCTCTCAAAATTTCTACTCTTTCAACCGTATCAATATCTGAATGCAAATATCTAACATTGATATCCCTTTCAAATAGATATTGACTTAAGTCTTCAGCCATTCTTTTTGTCAAAACAGTAGCAAGTACTCTTTCTTTTTTTTCTACTTTCTTTTTAATTTCAGAGATTAAATCATCAACTTGATTTGTTGCGGGTCTAATTTCAATAGAGGGATCTAATAAACCTGTTGGCCTTGCTATCATCTCGATTAATTGATCTAAGTGATTGTCCTCATATTCGCCAGGAGTTGCCGAAACAAAAACCTTTTGTCCAGACATTGATTCCCACTCATCAAAGCGTAAGGGGCGATTATCAAGGGCACTAGGCAATCTAAAACCATAGTCAGCTAAAGTTTCTTTTCTAGATCTGTCTCCTCTGTACATACCCTTAATCTGAGGAAGTGAGACGTGAGATTCATCAACGAACACAATGGTATCTTCAGAAAGATAATCATATAAAGTTGGTGGGGCTTCACCTTCATTTCTTCCAGATAAATATCTAGAATAATTCTCTATTCCCGAACAATAGCCAAGTTCTTTAATCATCTCCAAATCAAATTTTGTTCTTTCCTCGATTCTTTGAGCTTCGATAAATTTTTCATTTTTTTTAAAAAATTTCACTCTTTGTTTCATTTCAGAGCGTATTTTTTTCATAGCAGAAAGCATGATATCTCTGGAAGTTACATAATGAGTTTTTGGAAAGATCGTAGCTCGAGGTACATCTCTAAAAATCTCACCAGTTAAAGGATCAAAAAATTTTAAGGATTCAATTTCTTTATCGAAAAATTCAACTCTCAAGGCTTCTTTTTCAGACTCTGCGGGGAAAATATCAACAACATCTCCTTTCACTCGATAGGTAGCCCTTTTAAATTCAATATCATTTCTCGTATATTGGAGTTCTGCAAGCCTTAACAATAGTTTTCCAAGTTCTAATTCATCTCCCCTATCCAAATGCAAAACCATCTTCAAGTAAGATTTGGGATCTCCTAGACCATATATTGCTGATACTGTTGCAACTATAATCACATCTCTTCTTTCGAGTACTGCTTTTGTAGCAGACAATCTCATTTGTTCAATATGTTCATTTATAGAAGCATCTTTTTCTATAAAAACATCTGAGGAAGGAACGTAAGCCTCAGGCTGATAGTAATCATAATAAGAAACAAAATACTCAACAGCATTTTCCGGAAAAAACTCTTTAAATTCTCCGTAAAGTTGAGCAGCAAGAGTTTTATTATGAGACATGATAATTGCTGGTCTCTGCAAATTTTCAATAACATTTGCCATGGCAAAAGTCTTTCCTGATCCAGTAACGCCTTTCAGAGTTTGATTTAAGAGACCAGACTTTAGACCTTTTACAATCTTCTGGATTGCCTGTGGTTGGTCTCCAGAAGGTCCAAAATTTGATTTAATTTTAAATGATTTGCTCATTATTTAATTTTTTTGCTTATAATACATACCTTTTTCCGCGATAGCTCAGCTGGTAGAGCAAGTGACTGTTAATCACTGGGTCGCAGGTTCGAGCCCTGCTCGCGGAGCCAAATTATAATGCCTATTTATTCTAGTGATTTAAAAGATCCTTACAAATTGAGCCGCTCTCGTATTGAGAACTTCTGCAGATGTAAAAAGTGTTTTTATTTAGAAGAAAAGATGGGAATATCACGACCATCTCAGTTTCCCTTTAATCTTAATAACGCAGTAGATGAACTACTTAAAATAGAATTTGATAATTATAGAGGAACTGAAGAAAATCATCCTTTGATTACGAAAAACGGAATAGATGCAAAACCATTTGAGCATCCCGAGATTGAAAATTGGAGAACAAGAAATAAAGGAATAGGATTCCTTGATATTGAGACAAATTTATTTTTCTATGGTCTTGTAGACGATGTCTGGATTAGCACAATTAATGAAAAATTAATCTTAGTAGACTATAAAGCTACTTCAAAAAAAGGAGAAGTGTCATTAGATGCACCCTGGCAAATTAGCTATAAAAGGCAAATAGAAATTTATCAGTGGCTTTTTAGAAAAAATGGTTTCGATGTTGAAGATATATCCTATTTCGTTTACTGCAATGGGAGACGGGATAAGCCTTTTTTTAATAATACTTTAGAGTTCAAAACTAAAATCATAAGTTACAAGGGAAATACTGATTGGATCGATCCTGTCACAAGAGAGATTAAAAAGATCTTAGATAATGATACTATTCCGAATGCAGATTCTGAATGTGAATATTGTAGATATTTAACTAAAGCAAATTTATGAAAACATGGAAATTTTATATGCAACTATAGTTTTTTTTATTGGGTTAGGAGTTCTAATAACAGGTGCTGAAATTTTTATTCATCACAGTTCCCAACTTGGAGCAAAATTAGGATTAAGCGACGTTGTAATAGGCATCACATTAGTTGCTCTTGGAACATCCATTCCAGAAATTTTTGTAAGTGTTTCTTCCATTATTAATGACGCACCTGCAATTGCCTTAGGGAACTCTTTAGGATCAAACATAAGCAACATTGCAATCATTTACGGCGTTAGTCTCTTTTGGTTAGCTTCAAAGACATTAAACATAAGCTTAAGAAATATTTTTATTTTAATTTTGAGCGTTTTGATTGCTGGATGGTCTCTATATGATCTAACGATTACAGTTAGTGATTCTATTGTATTTATATCTTTATTTATTTTATTTGTACTGAATCTTTTTAGAGAAAAACCCGAGGAGCCTTCTGAGAATAAATACAAAGATGAGTCCTTGTTGAAAGTTTCCTCACTTATTATTTTAAGCTTAATTCTCCTGGGTGTAGGTTCAGAACTTACTGTTAGAGGAGGAGTAGACTTAGCAACTGGCTTAGGAATTCCCGATGCTGTAATAGGCTTGACAATGGTTGCAATAGGAACGAGTCTTCCTGAATTAGCTGCTTCAATATCTGCATTGAGACGAAGTAAGGGAAACATGGTTGTCGGAAATATTGTCGGATCAAATATTCTAAATATTGTCTTAATTTTTCCAATCATAGGAATTGGATCTAAAGCTGTTTTTGATGAAGAAATCTTTAGTAGAGATTTTATGGTAATGAGCGTGTTTACTGCGGCATTTATTTTATTAATAACAATAGGACGTCAGGAAGGAAATTTAAAAAAGATTTTTAATCCGGTCTTTGGAATTGGTATGTTTATTTCAATAGGTTTTTATTTGGCAAGTTTGTTTTAATTTTTTTTCCAAATAGTCTTTCCATTCAAATCCTCTAAAACTATTCCTTTCGTCAATAATTCATCCCTAATATTGTCTGCGGTAGTAAAATCTTTGATATTTCTTGCCTGATTTCTCCGCTCTATTAAGCTTTCAATTTCATTATCTGAAAGATCAAGTTCGCCATATTTAAAATAGTTTTCTTTTTTATCAGCTAATAATCCCAAAGAATTTAAAACTAACTTTAGAGTTCCAAATTTTTCAATTTCCCCTTTTTTCTCAATAGTTTTGGCATAAGTTTGTATCTGATTTATGGCTTTAGGGGTATTGAAATCATCTTTCAAGCTAGAAATAAAACTTTCTTTAAATATTTTGTCTTCAGAAAATTTATTAGGAATTTTTGTTTCACTTAAAAATGTGTAAAGTTTGTCTAGTATTCTTTTAGCATTTTCAAGACCATCTTTTGAATAAGTTATCGGACTTCTATAATGAGTCAAAAGAAAAAATAATCTTAAAACCTCTGGATGAAATTTTTTTAATATGTCTTTGACAGTTATAAAATTTTTCAAAGACTTCGACATTTTTTTATCATCTATTCTTAGCGGTCCTGTATGCATCCAAAAAGAAGCAAATTTCTTATCAGTTGCACATTTGGCTTGAGCAATTTCGTTTTCATGATGAGGAAATTTTAGATCTAAGCCTCCTCCATGAATATCAAACTCTTCTCCCAAGTATTTGATACTCATCGCAGAACACTCGATATGCCAACCTGGTCGTCCTTTCCCCCAGGGGGATGGCCATGTGACGCCATCCGTATCAACTTTCCATAGAACAAAATCTGCCTCATGATTTTTATTTAAATCTGTAATGGTTCTTTCTGCAGCAGTCAGTTGTTCTAAACTTCGATTTGCTAATTTGCCATAATCTTTAAATTTTTTAACATCAAAAAAGACGTCAGATTCTTTTTTTCTGTAGGCATATCCTCTATCTTCTAGAGATTGAATCATGGAAATAATATCATCGATATGATCTGATACTTTTGGCTCAACATCAGGAGACTCAATTCCTAAAGATAAGAAATCATCATGCATTTCGTTAATGTATTTTTTTGAGAAATCTAAAGCAGGGATTCCTTCTTCTTTGGCACGATCTATAATTTTGTCATCAACATCTGTTATGTTTCTTATATATCTAACTTTAAAACCTAAAAATTTAAAAAATTTAACAATAACGTCAAAGTTTATGAAAGTTCTGGCATGTCCAATATGCACATCATCATATGGGGTTAAGCCACAT
>CABXRO010000007.1 GCA_902514645.1 uncultured SAR86 cluster bacterium | reverse complement strand
ACTCCAGCCTGAGACATTAATTTCGTCAACGAGGCATCATAAGCTGTTAAACAGGCAAATTTGGTTTTATTCTTTTTGTGAGTCCTAAAATCTTCAAGAGTTATGTTTTTACTCATAATTCGATTATGAAATTTGATATTTTGTTACATATTAAATCTTTTTTTTCCATTGGAAAAAAGTGACTACCATCGATTTTTTCAAAAATAAAATTTGAATTTACAGAAAGAAATTCTCTAAACTCAGATGCCAAAGTAGATCCTTCAGAAGCAAAGGGAACATAAGTTTTTGTATTTATTCTTTTTATGAAATTTGTTCTAGCCACATAAGAAACTGCAAAGGTTTTTGCTTCCCATTCGGGATCGCAACTGAGATTTATTTTATTATTTTGTGATACAACTCCACCCCTTATGTAAGATTTTAAAGAATCTTCAGGCCAGTTTTTAAATGCTCCTCTTCCTTGATAGTGAGCAAAAATCTCTTCATCATCCGCAAATATAGACCTCCTTTTTTTTGCATTTGTAATCATCTCGCTAGCTCGATTTTTTTTGAAAAAATTAATCAAAGAAATAAAAGATTTATTCGAGATATTAAAAAAAGGTATTTGAAATTTTAAGCTTTGAGGCTGCAAAACTGGATCTAATAGAATACTTTTGTCTACTTTGTCTTTAAAATCGAAGGCTAGTTTTGATGCTACTACTCCTCCCATAGAATGACCCATTAATATGTTCTCTGAAGAAATAAATTTATCAAGAAAATTTTTTCCATCTGCAAAATAAGTTTTCCAAGATGTTAATTTTGATGGAATTGCAGTGGCTTTCGAAAGTCCATGACCTCTTTGATCTATAGCATAAATTGAATATTGGCCATCCAATAATTCATATAATCTAAGAAATAACGGTTTATAGGTTTCTGCATTAAAACCTGTAGCATGAAAGAAAAAAATATTTTTTTCTTTGCTATTGCCTTCTAGTTTAATGAAAGAAAAACTTTCATTAGATATTTTGACTTCTTTTCTTTTTACTAAATCCATTGATATTATTATTTTGTGAAAGATATAAAAGGCTTTCTGAGTGATAAAGAAGCTAAAAAATTACAAGAATTATTTCTAAAAGTCCACCATCTAGGTTCTGTTTTAGAAATAGGAACGTATTGTGGCAAATCGACTTTGAATTTTGCTTACGTCGCAAAAGATATAAAAGGGCTTATATTTACCATAGATCATCATACCGGTTCCGAAGAACACCAACTAGGAGAGGAATATCATGATTCAGATCTTTTCGATGAAAGACTAAAAAAATTTAATACGCTTCCGGAATTTTTAAATAATATTAAATCTAGAAAACTTGCAAAATTCATTATTCCAATTATTGATAAATCTCTGAACGCATCAAAATTTTTTTCTGAAAAAATTAGTCTTTTGTTTATAGATGGAGGACATTCTTTTGAAACTGCTTTAAGTGACTACAATTCATGGAAGGATAAGATTTGCTCAGGGGGAATGCTTGTAATTCATGATGTTTTTCCAAACCCTGCAGACGGAGGAAGGCCGCCATTTGAGATTTATAATTTAGCGAGGGAATCGAGAGAATATGATGATCTTGGTATTTATGAAACCCTAGGAATTCTAAAAAAAGTTTGAATCAAAATTCAAAAAAATTACTCGAAGGACTAAATTTATTTATTGAGTTTCCTGCAAGGATAGCAGCTCCCATTGTCCAACTGGGCTTTTCAACAGGCCAAAATTTTTCGTCTTTAAAAACGTAGCCCGTCCATAGCAAACCATCTTCATCCATCAAGTTAAAAGTATCTTGTAATAATTCTTCTGCTTTATTTGTTAAGCCTGATTTAGTTAATGATATAACTAATTCAGAAGATTCAGCAGCAGTAACCCAAGGTTCTTCTGTTACACATTTGCATCCGAGTCCATCCACCACAAATTCATCCCATTTTTTACTAAGAATTTTGGCAGATTCAGATTTACTAAAAGCTCCTGACAAAACTGGATAATACCAATCCATACTGTACCGAGATTTACTCTCCCAATTTCTATCGAATCTTAACGGCTTATTCCTGAGACAATCTTTTAAGTTCATTAGCTGTTTGTCAGAAACTCTGTCTTTCAAATTTAATTCTTTTGCAATTTTTTTATAACAAATAAGACTCATAAGAATAGATGAGCAGCCAGTTTTTAATGAATCGTCTAGCCAATTATCTTTGTCTTTAGCCCAGAAAAAATCTCCATGTTTTGATTGGGCCGAGAGTGTAAATTCTATTGCAGAGTCTAAGACAGGCCAAAATTCATTTAAAAAATCTAAATTATTGAAATTTAAAAAGTGATGCCACATTCCAACAGCAATGTACGAGCTGTAGTTAGTTTCTTTTAAATCATTCTTATTTGAAGAATGATATAGAGATAGCCAAGAGCCGTCATTTTCTTGATAAGCTCTTAGCCATTCGTAAGCTTTATTTGACTGCTCTTCAAATCCTAAAACATCTAGACCCATTGCTGATTCTATGTGATCCCAAGGATCAAGTTTTGAGTTAGGCTCCCAACGTATTCCTCCCTCTGAATCCTGACAAGACAAAATATATTTGGCAAAATTTAAATAAACTTCTTTATCAAAAATACTTTTTGAATTATTTTTTTTTGAAATATGCAACGACACTTTTAGCTATGATAGGTTGAAGGAGGAATTCTAACACCTTTGTCAAAAGAGGTTTCTTCATCATGTCCCAAACTAAAAAATCATGATATTTGTTTATGATCCAAGATTTTTCTTTAGTTTCCCAGAATAAACATTGTAGCCACCAATAAGGCGAGTGAAGAGCATGATTCCAATGTCTTTTCATAAATGAGAATCCTCTCTCCTCAATCGCTCCTTTAAATTGTTTATATTTAAAAATTCTGACGTGCCCTCCTGGCATTTCCTGATAGGCTTTACTTAACTTCCAGCAAACCCACTCAGGAAAATATTTAGGTACACTTGCAGCAAAAGTACCTCCAGGTTTCAAAACTCTATTGATCTCATCTATAACCAATTCGTAATCAATTATGTGTTCTAAAACTTCTGAACAAATAACATAATCAAAAGAATTATTATCGAAGGGTAGTTTTCTTGCGTCGGTCACCCCAAAAGAGCAGCTTTTTTTATCAGATGACTCATCAAAATCACTAAAATTAGTTTTTGCTTTTATGACATCATCATGGCTCATGTCGAAGCCGAAGACTTCTGAATCTGCATACATGTAGGCTCCAAAACAATGCCTTCCCTCACCACATCCTAGATCAAGAATTTTTGAGCCTTTTTCTGGATTCAAATATTTTATGTCAATTGTTTGCATGTTTATGAGTTTCTATCTGTTTTAGGTAAACCTTCTCTAATTTCTTTGCAATTACTTCCCAAGAAAATTTTGATTTTACTCTTTCGTAAGCTTTTTGAGACAAATGACTTGCATGATCTGGCGAAGACAAGAGAAAATCGATTGAATTATAAATCTCTTTGGAATTTTTTGGCGGAATTATAACTCCAGCATCTTTAATGACCTCTGGAAGAGCTCCTCCGGAAGTTGAAATTAAAGGAACTCCACATGCCATTGCTTCAACAGCTGCAAATCCAAAACCTTCATATAATGAAGGTATTATTGCGAGCACAGATTCACAATAAGTTTTTCTCACATCTTCTTGGGTTAAATTAGAATAAAAATTAACTCGATTGCTTAGGTTAAGTTTTTTTATAAGTCTTTCAGTATGACCTCCTTTTTTACGCTCCCCGATAATTGATAAAGAAATGTCTGGATAGACTTTTGCTAAATCAAATAGGGCTTGGAGAAGATAATCTAATCCTTTAAGAGGAACGTCGGCACTTGCTACAGTAACGAGCCTGTAAGGAATTTTTTCTATATTCAAATCTGGAAAAAAAATTTTAAGGTCAATACCATTCATCACTCTTTCCATTTTACTTTTACTCACATCAAATTCGTTATTGATGTCAGTTATCGAAGAATTGGATGGAACAATAATTTTATTTAGTCTTCTTGCTACAAACTTCTGCATGACAAGAAATGAATGCCATCGTCTCATAAGAAGTTTCAGAAAAAAATCATTAGTACTTTCTAATTGATAAGCGAGATCCATTGAAATTGGATGATGGATAGTGGTCACCAAAGGTTTTTTCTTTTGAAGAAAAAGTAATTCATATGCAAGACTTTGATTGTCATGAATGACATCATATTTTTTATATTTTTTTTTAAGAACTTTTTTTATTCGTTTACCAAAAGTATAAGGCTCTGGAAAACCGCCAGAGTTAACACTTAACCATTCAAAAAGGTTTATCGGGTCCAATAGCTGCAAAAATTTGACATCATAAAACTTACTTTTTTTTTCATATAGGCCCAAACTAGGTATTTTTATCAAATTTACATCTGGATCTAAATCAGGATAAGGAGGACCAGAGAAGACGTCTATTTCATGTCCTAAGTTTTGAAGAGCTTTTGAAAGATACTTTACATAAATACCTTGCCCACCTGAAAAAGGTTTGCTTCTATAGCTCAACAAAGCAATTTTAAGTTTTTTCAAGTTAATCCTTTAACTAACCGGAGTATGCCATTCAGGAAAAGATGGTCTTTTTCCTCTAACTTGATCAAAATAATTTTTTTGAAGAACTTCAGTGACTTTACCTCTAGCTCCATTACCAATCTTTTGATCATTAACTTGAGTAATTGGAACAACTTCAGCGGCGGTCCCAGTAAAAAAAAGTTCATCTGCTGATTTAATGTCATCTTCTGTTAAATCAGAAACTTTAACCGTGATGCCGATTTCTTCGGCAAGGGATATTATCGCCTTTCTTGTAATGCCATCTAAAGAAGCCTCCAAATTAGGTGTAAAAAGCTCATTATTTTTTATTACAAAAAGATTTTCACCTGAGCCTTCAGATATAAAGTTTTCGGTATCTAACAATAAGGCCTCATCATACCCTTCCTTTAAAGCTTCTTTTAAAGCCATCATCGACTTTACATAATTACCATTGACTTTAGATCTAGAAACCAAGTTGCCTCTCTCTCTTTTATAAGATGATATTTTAACTTTTATACCTTTCTCAAAAACCTCAGGAGACATATAACTGGGCCACTCCCATGCAGCAACTATTGTATGAACCTTTAAATCATCGGCCCTGAGGCCCAAGCTTCCTGAGCCATAAAAACACATTGGTCTGATGTAGGCTTCTTTCAAATTATTTAATTTTACAATTTCTATCTGGGCTTGATTTATTTGTTCTTTTGAAAAGGGAATCTCTAAATCTACAGCTTGTGCAGAAGCAAAAAGCCTTTCCGTATGATCATTCAATCGAAATATTTTTGTACCGTCTGGTGTTTCGTATGCTCTTACACCTTCAAAGACTCCCAGACCATAATGTAAGGTGTGGGTAAGAACGTGTACATTGGCTTCATCTGAATTGACAATCTTTCCGTCAAACCAGATAAAACCTTTTTTTTCTGCCAAACTAGTCATGAATAAAAAAAATCATTATAAAGTGCACACACCAATATGAAAGTTAATTCTGATATTTTCCGCGCATATGACATAAGAGGAATTGTAGACGAAGGACTTACTGAAGAGAGTATTTATTACATTGGAAAGGCTTTAGGCTCGTATGTTCTTTCAGAAGGCAGAGAATCTTTGCTAACTGCAAGAGATGGTAGAGTTTCTGGACCTAGATTATTAAATTGTTTTCACGAAGGTGTTACTTCATCAGGTTGTGATGTTGTTGATATTGGAGAAGTTCCAACTCCTCTCCTTTATTTCTCTACTTTTAAAACAAATATTTCTGATGGTGTAATGCTAACGGGAAGTCATAATCCAAAAAACTACAATGGGCTAAAGATTGTCATCGACAGAAAATCAATGACTGGTGAAAAGATAAAAAAAATAAAATTGATGATAGAGAAAGATAATTTCTCCAATGGTTTTGGCAGAAAATCCTCCCTAAATGTTGAGGAAGATTACTTAAAAGAACTAAAAAAAAAGATTAAGATAAATTCAAAATTTAAAGTTTGCCTAGATTGTGGAAATGGTGTTGGAGGCATTATTGCCCCTGAAGCATTCAAACTTTTCAACATAGATTTGGTTGAACTTTATTCGGAAGTTGATGGAAACTTTCCAAACCATCATCCTGATCCAAGTAACCCAAAAAATTTAAAGGATCTTCAAAAAATAGTATTGGAGACAAGATCAGACTTAGGAATTGCTCTTGATGGAGACGGGGATAGAGTCGGCTTGATAGACAGCAGAGGAAACATAATTTTTCCGGATACATATATGATGCTTTTAGCAGAAGATCTTTTAAAAAAAAATAATGAAGGCAATATTGTCTATGATGTTAAGTGTTCAAAAAATCTAGAAAGAATTATAAAAGATTTTAATGGAACCCCTATCATGTCGAGAACTGGTCACTCATATATAAAATCAAAAATTATTGAAACTGACGCTCTTCTTGGTGGAGAAATGAGTGGGCATATTTTCTTTAATGATGACTGGTATGGATTTGATGATGCTATTTATTCTGCTTTAAGAATCATAGAAATTCTATCTAAGCAAAAAAAATCCTCATACGAAGTTTTTGATTCTTATCCAAATTTTTTTTCTACTCCAGAAATAAATCTAAAAGTTTCTGAACAAAAAAAGTTTAAAATTATTGATGAGCTTAAAAAATTGATTAATCTTGAAAAATATACATTTATAGATATAGATGGAATTAGACTTGAGAGCGAAAATTCATGGGGTTTAGTAAGGGCGTCAAATACCTCTCCAAATCTTGTTCTAAGGTTTGAAGGAAAAACTGAAAATGACTTATTGGAAATAAAAAATTATTTCAAAGAAATTTTGTCTAAAATAGAAATTGATTTGCAATCTGATTTCTAATGAGTGTCTCTGAAAAAAACGCGCTAAACATCTCTAAAGTTTTAACCGAAGCTCTTCCTTACATAAGAAAATTTAATAATAAAATTGTTGTTATCAAATATGGTGGAAATGCTATGGAAAATAAAGTTTTACAAAAAAACTTTGCAAGAGACTTAGTTCTTATGAAAACTGTCGGCATTCATCCAGTTTTAATTCACGGCGGAGGTCCACAAATAGACTTAGAATTGAAAGCTAACAATATCTCCTTTGAATTTATTGATGGAATTAGAAAAACAACGCTTGAGATGATAAACATTGTGCAAAAAGTACTTGATAACAAAATAAATAAAGAAATTGCTGATTTGATTCAATTCTGGGGAGGGAAAACTAGCAGGCTTATTGGAAAAAATTCTCCTATAAAAGCTATTAGAGATTGTAAAAAAAACCTTGGGGAGGTTGGAAGAATTAAAGGTATAACTAAAAAAAATATATTAGCTTCTTTGAAATCAGGAAAAATTCCAGTGATTTCACCGATCGGTTGGACAACAGAAAAAAAAGCAATGAACATTAATGGTGATTTTGCTGCTTGCTCTATCGCAGCTTCACTAAAGGCGGAAAAAATAATACTACTTACAGACATTTCAGGTGTAAGAGATCTCCAAGGAAAAAAAATATCTACAATGAATTTGAAAGAAGCAAAAAAAATTTTAAAGGACAAAAAAAATATCAAAGGAGGAATGTACCCCAAATTGACAGGAGCAATTGATTGTCTTGAGAAAGGAGTAAAAAATGCTCATATTGTTGATGGTCGAGTACCTCATTCTGTTCTGATTGAACTTTTAACCGACAAAGGAGTTGGTACTTGGATAAGTAAATAATGGAAAGGAAAAAACAAAGGAAACTTATAATTATGCAATCTCTTGCAGCAATGCTCGAGGAAAGAGACCTTTTAAAAATTACAACCGCTGAGTTAGCAAAAAGATCAGAAATTACAGAAGCGGCAATCTACAAGCACTTTCCAAGTAAAAGAAAAATATATGAGGAGTTGGTGATTTTTTTTGAAGAAAGTATCTTCACCAGAATGAATGTATTGAAAGAAGAAACAAAGCCTGAAGACTTTCCAGGGCAACTGATTTCACTTATTTTGAAATTTTGTGAGACAAATAAAGGGTTTTCCAGAATTCTTACTCGAGAAGTTTTCACTGCGGACGAAATAAAGATAATAGATAAAGTATCCAACTGTTTTGAAAAAATAAATGTAGAGTTGAGGCAGTCTCTTCAAGAATATGAAAGAACTACAAAGAAAAAGCTAAATTTAAATGTAGCAATGTCTTGCGATTTACTTTTATCTTGTCTGGAAGGTCAAATTCAATCTTTTGTTAGAAGTAAATTTAAAAAAGATCTCAGTACTTCATGGCAAGATCAATGGAATTTCCTTAAAAAGAGTATCTTTCCTAATTAAGAAATAATTCAAACTCAACTTTAGTATCATCTGGTTTAGCAAGTTCTCCAGTGTCTAAATTTATTTTCCGAGCAATTAGGCCTGCAGGCCTTTTGAATTTTCCTTTTGGAATGCTGTCAATAATCTTTTTTTTGTAGTCAAGCCAGATTGGTAAAGACGTTGTACTGCCGAATTCGTTGTCGCCTAAACCAGAAGGAGTATCGTATCCAAACCAAACGGTAGTCAGAATATTTTCATTAAACCCAGTAAACCATGTACTTTCAGCATCATTTGATGTTCCTGTTTTTGCAGCAAAATCCTTTCTTCCTAAATCATTTATCTTTCTTCCCGTTCCTCTTTGTGCAGCCTCTTTTAAAATATCATTTACCATGAAAGCAATTCTCGGATCTATAGCAAAATTTTCATTTTTTCTATTTTTAATTCCGTACCATTGGGATAAGTAATCCCCAGTCTTAAATTTTTCTTCTTCGGAAAAAATCATTTCACTTTCATCGGGAAAAACTATCCTGTCAATAAAATAAGGAATTATTTTCTTGCCTCCGTTGGCAAAAATTGAAAACATTTCAGCATTTTTTAATGGGCTCGCTCCGTAAGAGCCTAAAGCCAAAGATAAATCATCTGGTAATTCCTCCTTGAGAAATCCAAATTTTTCTAGAGCTTCCTTTGCGTTCTTAATTGAAACTTCTTGAAGCAATTTTACACTGACAACATTGCGTGATTGGACGAGAGCTTCTCTTAGTCTAGTGGGTCCATAAAATTTACCGCTTGCATTTCTCGGTCTCCATATTTCTTCTAAGTTTTTATCTTCAAATACTAAAGGAGCATCGACTATTATGGATGCTGGATTGAATCCATTTTCAAATGCAGCTGCGTACAAGAAGGGCTTAAAGTTTGATCCTAGTTGAGGTTTAGCTTGGATAGCTCTGTTAAATTGACTATTTTTGAAATTATAACCTCCAACTAAAGCCAAAATTTGACCTGAAGAAGGGTTTAGGCTGACCAGAGCAGATTGAACCTTCGGGTGGATTGATAAGCTGATCAAGCTATCTTGGCTCTCATCTCTTGAAAGCCATATTAAATCTCCGCTTTCAAAAAAATCAGAAAAATCAGTCAATTTTTTATCTTTTCTACTCTCATTAATTCTAGGTCTAATCGATTTTTTAAGATCTTTAAAAAGGATATTCTCTATTTGCCCTTCTTTGTTTAAAGCCAAAATTCTTTTATCCTCAACGGAAATTAAAATTGACGGCTTAAAATTTTTGAAATCAGCTTTCCCTTCCAAGAATTCCATAGCCCTATTAAATGGATTCTTAGCTTCGAGTTCAATTCCAAATTCATCTAAATAAGAAAATGGATCATACGCAAATGTATAGAAAAATTTGGATCGATTTTTAAAGCTCTTAGGTAATAAATATCCGTGATTTTCAGGTTTCTCAAACCCATGTCTATCCTCATAATCTTCAATCCCCTTCTCTACAGCCTCTCTTGCAGCAGATTGATATCCTGAATCTAATGTTGAAAAAACTTTATAGCCATCTTTGTAAGCAGAAAGGCCATAATTTTGGATAATAAATTTTCTTATCTCTTCCGCCAAATAATCAGCTTCCACCTCTGGAGATATTCCTGAATATGAAGCCGTAACTGGAGCCGTTACTGCAAGTTCAAATTGTGATTGATCGATGAATTCTAAAGCAAGCATTCTTCTCAGAACATAGTTTCTTCTGTTTATTGCCTTTCTAGGATTTATAAGGGGGTTAATTTTGGACGGTGCCTTGGGTAAAGCAGCTATCATCGCATACTGAGAAAGATTTAGATCTTCTAAATTTTTATCATAATAAATTTCCGCAGCGGCCTTGATGCCATAAGCCCTATTTCCCAAAAAAATTTGATTTACATAAAGCTCGAAGATCTCTTCTTTGGAAAAAGAAAAATCTATTTTCAGTGCAGTAAAAATTTCTTTAAGTTTTCTTTCAAAAGTTCTTTCTTTAGTTAGAACATAATTTCTCGCCACCTGCATGGTAATGGTTCCGCCTCCGCTAACAATTTCACCTTCTCGCAAAAATTGATATGCAGCTCTAACCAAACTAAGAATATCAACCCCAGTGTGGTTGAAATAATCGCTATCTTCTGCAGCTAAGAATGCCTTAACAAAAGTATCTGGTATTTCGTTAAATTTGAGTTTCGTTCTGTGAATTTCTCCAAATTCACCAATTAGCTTACCGTCCTTTGTAAAAATTTTTAAAGGAATTTGTAACTCGACAGATGCAACTTCTTCAGATGAGGGAATTTCGGAGGCAAAATACAAATATATTCCTAAAGAAATTTGCATCGGCAGCAGGATTGCTACCAAAAGAAAATTAAAGAGTTTTGATTTAAATAGATAAAGCATCTTTTAAGGTAAACTTATCTTAATATTCTAGTCTAAGAATGTAATTATGAGGATAATTTTAATTGGGCCCATGGGCTCTGGAAAGTCGAGTATAGGAAAAATCTTAGCGAGACAAATCGACTTAAAATTTATCGATACAGATAAATTAATAGAAATCCAAGAAGGAATTAAAATCAAAGAAATTTTTAGTACAAAAGGAGAAAATTATTTCAGAGATTTGGAAGTTATGGTTCTAAAAAAAACATTAAAAGTCCAGAGTGGTGTGATAGCAACAGGAGGGGGGATTATTGAAAGAGAAGCAAACAGATTGTTACTCAAAAAAGAAAGGAACGTTTTTTTTCTAAATTCTTCCGTAAGAAGACAATTTGAAAGGACTAAAGATAGCGACAAGAGACCTCTCTTGAACAAAGGCAACAATTTAAAAACCTTACAAGAACTTTTTGATAAAAGATTAAGATATTACGAGGATACCTCTAAGTATCAAATCGAGATGGATAATAAGACTAATGAGGAGATAATTGAACAAATAATAAAAAATACATGAAAAAGATATCTATCAAAACCACTTCAAAAAATTACCAAATTTGTATTGGCGAAGGACTTGCAAGAAATTTTAATTTCGATTCCATTGCACATAAAAGGGAAATTTTCATAATTGTTGACAAAAATGTTCCAAAAAAAACAATCGAAGGTTTAAAAAAGAATCTTTCGTCAAGTTTTCCCAAAAGAATTATTGAGAAAAGAATTTTTGCTTCTGAAAAAAATAAAAATCTTATTTATGTTTCAAAAATTTATGACTCCATGTTAAACAAAAAACTTGGAAGAGATTGCTTAGTAATAGGAGTTGGAGGTGGGATAACTTGTGATATAGCTGGTTTTGTGAGCGCAACCTATCTAAGAGGAGTAGAATTTTTACTCTTACCTACTACGCTCTTAGCACAAGTAGATGCAAGTATTGGAGGTAAAACAGGTGTAAATCACAAAGGGTTTAAAAACATGATCGGAGCCTTTTATCAGCCCTCTTTAGTGATTGTTGATAGTTCTACATTAAAGAGTTTGCCGAAAAAAGAGGTCTTGTCTGGCCTTGTTGAAGTAATTAAACATGGAGTAATTTTAGATAATAAATTTTTCTCCTGGATTGAAAAAAATGCATTAAATTTAAAGAAACTTAAAATTTCATCAATTGAATCCGCAATAAAAAAATCAATTGAAATTAAGGCTAAAGTGGTTTCGAAAGATGAAAAGGAAAAAGGTTTAAGGGCAATATTAAATTTCGGACACACTTTTGGGCATGCTATTGAAACTGCAGGAGAAAATAAGCTCTACACTCATGGTGAGGCTGTAGCCCTAGGAATGTTAGCGGCTTCTAATTTGTCAGAAAATATTTCTAACCTAAGCAATATAGAAATTAAAAGAATAAAAAATTTGCTTGTAAAACTAGGAATACGAACTTCTCTTAAAAAAAAGATAGAGACAAATTCTTTAATTAAACTCATGGAGTCTGATAAGAAAAAAGATAAAGGCATAATTAACTTTATTATCATTGATAAAATTGGAAGAGCTAAAATTCAAAAAGTGAAAGACAAAAAACTAATATCAAAAGTTATCAATAAAACATTCTCTTATTCATAATTGTTATATGCACTATTTTGGTGCAAATTTTTGAAGTTGAATCTGATAAATTCTTTTTATCCTTTTTAGGAGGCATATCACATGCCTTAAAAGTGAGGCATATCACATGCCTTAAAAGTGACGCATTGTCCATGCGTTAAAAGGACATGTTACTAATAGAGATGTAGGTAATGTGTGCTGATAGAATAAAAAACGTTATTAGACGCCCATCAAAGATGGGTCTTTATGATCCGCAATTCGAAAAGGATTCCTGCGGAGTTGGCCTTGTGGCAAATATTAAAGGTATTCCTTCAAGAGAAATCATGGAAGATGCTTACATCATAAACTCTAGGATGGATCATAGAGGTGGATGTGGATTCGAAGAGAATACTGGAGATGGGGCAGGTATTTTGATGGCTTTGCCTGATAGATTCTTTCAAGAAGAAGCTAAAAAACTAAACTTTGTTTTACCTAAAAAAGATTTCTATGCGGTAGGAAACATTTTCTTACCTCAGCAAAAAAAATACAGAGAAAAATGTAAGACGCTCATTGAGCGAGTTTTAAAAACGGAAAAACTTAAATTCATCGGTTGGAGAAAAGTTCCAGTTGATGCAGACAAAGCTGATGTAGGGCCTGCTTCTAGAGACGCCCAACCCTTTATAGAGCAACTTTTTGTAGGTGCTTCAAAAAATCAAAGTGCAGAAGATTTTGAAAAGCTGCTTTTTCTAGCAAGAAAGAAATTTACACACAAAATTAAAGGCAATGATGAAATAAGGCAAAACGAAATGTTCTTCGCATGCAGTTTATCTTCGAAGGTTATTACCTACAAAGGCATGTTAACTCCTGCTCAATTATTTCCTTTTTATCCTGATCTAATGCATAAAGATTATCAAACACATTTGGCAATGGTGCATTCAAGATTTAGCACAAATACTTTCCCCTCTTGGGATAGAGCGCAACCGAATAGATTTATGTGCCACAACGGAGAGATAAACACTCTTAAAGGAAATATGAATGCAATGAAAGCCAGACAAGGAGTTGCTGAAAGTGAAATTTATGGAAAAAAACTTAAACAGTTATTCCCTATTTGCGAGCCCGACTGTACTGACTCAGGAAGTTTCGACAATGTTCTTGAATTTCTCATCATGAATGGAAGAAGTTTGAAAGAATCTGTAATGATGATGATTCCTGAGGCATGGCAATCAGATGTAAACATGTCGAAAACAAAGAAAGATTTCTACGAATACTCATCAGCCTCAATGGAGCCCTGGGATGGTCCGGCTTCCATTTGCTTCACTGATGGCAAATGTGCTGGAGCAGTTTTAGATAGAAATGGCCTTCGTCCCAGTAGATTTTATGTTACTAAACAAGACAAAGTAATAATGGCTTCTGAAGTGGGTGTTTTGGATGTTAATCCACAAGACGTTCTGCTTAAAGGAAGATTGCAGCCTGGGAAAATGTTTCTCATTGATTTCGAAGAAGGAAGAATGATTCCAGACGAAGAGCTTAAATCTGAGATATGTAACTCAAAGCCTTATGGAAAATGGATTTCCGAACAAATTGTTGATCTTGAGAAAATAGTAAAACCTCAAAAAAATAAAAAGGTCGTCAATAAAGACCTCATCAAAAGAATGAAATCATTTGGGTATACGACGGAAACTATGCAATTTATGCTAATGCCTTTGGTTTCTGAACTTAGAGATCCTCTTGGTTCTATGGGTAATGATGCTGCCCTCGCCTGCTTATCGGATAAGCCGAGACTTATCTATGATTATTTCAAGCAACTTTTTGCACAAGTTACCAACCCAGCTATTGATTCAATAAGGGAGGAAGTAATTATGTCTCTGGAGTGCTTAATAGGCCCAGAAGGAAATTTACTATCTTCTGTTCCAGAAAATGCTCACAGATTAAGACTTAAATCTCCGATCATTTCTAATGCTGAGTTAGAAGCAATAAAAACTCTTAATACTAGAGGATGGAAAACAAAAAAAATTGATATCACTTATGAAAAGAAGCTTGGCAATAAAGGTTTGAAGCAAGCTCTTGTATCAATCTGTAAAAAAGCTGATAAGGCTATAGCTGACGGTTACTCATTTATTGTTTTGTCGGATAAATCAATTAACAGAGACATGATTGCTATAAGCGCTCTAGTTGCTTGCTCGACTGTGCATCATCATTTAGTAAAAAGTCAAAAGAGAACAAGAATTGGGTTAGTAATAGAAACGGGAGAAGCTCGTGAAGTCCATCATCACTGTCTCTTGTTTGGCTATGGTGCCGATGCAATAAATCCTTATCTAGCTTTTGAATCTCTTTGGCAGGCTCAAGAAGATGGAATGTTAAAAGCAACTGAACTAAAAAGTTATGACGACATAGTTAATGCTTACAAAAAAGCTGTTAAGAAAGGAATGATGAAAGTTATGGCTAAAATGGGAATCTCAACTTTACAGTCATATAAAGGAGCACAAATTTTTGAAGCCGTTGGACTCTCGGAAGAAATTATTGAAAGAAGCTTTCCTGGTACAGCAAGTCGCGTACAAGGGATCGGATTCGATGGCTTAGCAAGGGAAGCTAAAAGAAGACATGATCTAGGTTTCCCCGATGAAAAAAGTAATGTTTCCATACTCGGTAATAACGGTGATTTTCATTGGAGAAATGGTGGCGATTCGCACATGTGGGATCCTAAAACTATTTCAACTCTTCAACTTGCGTCTTGGTCAAATGACGAGGGAGCATATTGGGATTTTGCAAAACACGCCAATGAAAACACGACCCGAAATAGTGCTTTAAGGGGACTTTTGAAATTTTCATCTAAATATAAGCCAATTGATTTGAATGAAGTTGAATCTGAAAAAGAGATAGTGAAAAGGTTTGCTACTGGTGCAATGAGTTTGGGTTCTATATCTACTGAGTCACACGAATCTCTCGCAATAGCAATGAATGAACTTGGTGGAAAATCAAACACTGGAGAAGGCGGAGAAGACCCAATAAGATTTAAGCCACTTGAAGACGGAATTTCAAAAAGATCTGCAATAAAACAAGTTGCATCAGGAAGGTTTGGCGTAACTATGCACTATCTTACAAATTCAGATGAGATCCAAATAAAAATTTCCCAAGGTGCAAAGCCTGGTGAAGGTGGAGAACTCCCTGGAAAGAAAGTTGACGAATATATCGCTAAAATAAGACATTCCACTCCTGGAGTAGGTTTAATAAGTCCTCCTCCACATCACGACATATACTCTATAGAAGATATGGCCCAACTTATTCATGACCTTAAAAATGCTAATAGATCATCAAGAATAAGTGTAAAACTGGTTTCTGAGATAGGTGTTGGCACAATTGCGTCAGGAGTTGTTAAAGCTAAAACAGACCATCTTGTAATTGCAGGTCATGACGGCGGAACAGGTGCCTCTCCGCTCACTTCAATTAAACATGCAGGATTACCATGGGAATTGGGTGTGGCAGAGACTCATCAAACATTGGTTATGAACAATCTCCGTTCAAGAGTAGTCCTGCAAACTGATGGACAAATTAAAACTGGTCGTGATGTTGCTATAGCGGCCTTGCTAGGAGCTGAAGAATTTGGTTTTGCTACTGCACCATTAGTCACTCTAGGTTGCATTATGATGAGAAAATGTCATTTAAATACTTGTCCAGTGGGAATTGCAACCCAAGACAAAGAATTAAGAAAAAAATTCAAGGGTAAGCCCGAGCATGTAGTTAACTACCTATTCATGGTAGCAAAAGATTTAAGAAATATTATGGCTGAAATGGGATTCAAGACTGTAAACGATATGATTGGTAGAGTAGATTGCTTACAAGCTGACGATGCCATCGATCACTGGAAAAGAAGAGGTTTAGATTTCTCAAATATTTTAAAACCTGCAGAGAAAATATTTGAAAATACTGAAGTCTATAACACCATAAAACAAGATCACGGTTTAGATAAAGCACTAGATAAGGCCCTCATAAAAAAAGCTCGAGATGCCATCAAATATAAAAGACGAATAACTATCGAATCAAAAATAGTAAATACAAACAGAGTTGTGGGAACCATGCTTTCCAACGAAGTAACGAAAATTTGGGAGGATGCGGGGTTGCCCGAAGATACTTTAAAAATAAAACTTCATGGCTCAGCAGGTCAAAGTCTTGCGGCTTGGTTGGTAAAAGGAGTTCGCATTGAACTTGAAGGAGATGCTAATGACTTTGTTGGAAAAGGTTTGTCTGGCGGGAAACTAATTATTTATCCTCCTAAGGAAAGTTCTTTCAAAGCTGAAGAAAATATTCTTTTAGGAAACGTAGCTCTTTATGGAGCAACCAAAGGTGAGGCATATTTTCGTGGCATAGCTGCAGAAAGGTTTTGCGTTAGAAATAGTGGTGCAGAGGTTGTTGTGGAGGGAATTGGTGACCATGGTTGTGAGTATATGACTGGTGGTAAAGCAGTTATTCTCGGGCCAACAGGAAGAAATTTTGGTGCGGGAATGAGTGGAGGAGAAGCTTATGTCTATGATCCAGGAAAGATTTTTCCTTCAAAATGTAATACCGATACATTCGAATTGGAGAATTTAGAGGAACAAAAAGATATTAAAGAGCTGAAGAAGCTTATTACGAATCATAATAAATATACAGGTTCTGAAATAGCAAAAAAAATTCTTAATAATTGGGAAGAAGAAATAAAACATTTTGTAAAAGTGATGCCTACTGACTACAAAAGAGTGCTCATGGAGATGGCAACTAATAAGAAGGAGGTCTCGAATGGGTAAACCTACTGGATTTAAAGAATTTCAGAGATCCGTTGAACCGTATAGGCCACCAAATGAAAGAGTTTTGGACTTCAGAGAAATATATACTCCTCATGAGGATGAAGGTTTAGAGACTCAAGCGTCTAGGTGTATGGACTGTGGAGTTCCTTTTTGTCAATCCAATGAAGGCTGTCCAGTTTATAATCTAATCCCTGAATGGAATGACCTAGTCTATAACGAAAAGTGGGAAGAAGCTTTTTCGAGATTGTTGAAAACAAATAATTTTCCTGAAGTAACAGGAAGAGTTTGTCCTGCCGTATGCGAAGGAGCTTGTGTTTTAGGAATCACAGAAACTCCCGTGACAATAAAAAATTTAGAATTTGCAATCGCTGATAAAGGCATTGAATCAGGTTGGATAAAACCCGTTATTCCAAAGAAAAGAACAAATAAAAAAATTGCTATTGTTGGTTCAGGTCCTGCGGGTCTTTCAGCTGCTCAACAGCTTAACAGCGTTGGTCACTCTGTAAATGTATACGAAAGAGCAGATAGAATTGGTGGCCTTATGATGTATGGAATTCCAAATATGAAACTTGATAAGTCCATCATCGATATGCGTGTGGATATCATGGAAGAAGAAGGAATAAATTTTCATACCAATTGCAATGTTGGTGGAATAGGAAAAAATTCAATATCGATGGAAAAACTTATCAAAGAGAATGATATTGTTTTATTGACCACAGGTGCAACTAAGCCAAGGGATTTGCCCATTAAGAATAGAGATGGTGCAGGAGTCTATTTTGCAATGGAGTTTTTAGGTCAAAATACAAAGAGCCTTTTAGACAGCGATTTAAAAGATGATAGTTTTATTAACGCAAAAAATAAAGATGTCATCGTTATTGGTGGCGGAGATACCGGTAATGACTGTCTAGGTACATCGCTTAGACATGGCTGTAAAAGCCTTACAAATTTTGAAATACTTCCTGAGCTTCCCAAGGAAAGGTTGGATAGTAACCCTTGGCCAATATTTCCTAGAGTGTACAAAGTTGATTATGGTCATGAAGAATCGAGAGAAGTATTTGGGAAAGATCCTAGAGAATATTCTGTTTCTGGAAAAGAGTTTTTAAGAGATAAAAATGGAAAGCTTACTGGAATCAAAACCGTTAAGGTTGACAAAGACTTCAATGAGATTAGTGGCACAGAGCAAATATGGAAGGCTGATTTAATCCTCTTAGCGATGGGTTTTCTTGGGCCTGAAGACTATCTAAATAAAAAATTAAAATTGGAATTAGACGAAAGATCTAATTTCAAAGCAGAGCATAATATTCACCAAACTTCTCACCCAAAAGTTTTTGCAGCTGGTGATTGTCGCAGAGGTCAATCTCTTGTTGTTTGGGCTATTAATGAAGGAAGAGCTGCTGCTCGAGAAATCGATAAAAAGATTATGGGTATAACTACTCTCGTCTAAATTTTCTTATTTTTTTATTTGCCTCATGAGGCCTTCTTGAATGGCTGAGGCTACCAGTTTTCCATCTTCTGTATAAACTGTACCCCTATTGAAGCCTTTAGCATTACTTGCACTAGGACTATCTGTAACATACAAAAGCCATTCATCTGCTCTGAAAGGTCTATGAAACCACATTGCATGATCTATGCTTGCTGACATAACCCTTCTGTTCATACCACCCCAACTAATACCGTGAGGAAGTTGAGCAGTACTTAATAGCCCAAAATCTGATGCATAAGCCAAAATATTTTGATGAACCAAAATATCATCTGGTAGCTTGCCGTTGGCTTTCATCCAGGTGTGTTTGTAAGGTGGTTTCTTTTCTGAATTCAAAGGGCTATATTGTTCCACGGTTCGAAGTTCAACGGCTTTCTCTCTAAGGAAGCCATCCCTAAACTCTTTTGGTATTTCATCGATCATCGATTCTCTAAGTTCTCTTTCACTTTGCAAATCATTTGGTCCTGGCACATCAGGCATGTCGAATTGATGTTCAAACCCTCCTTCATCAATTTGAAAAGAAACAATCATGTTAAATATAACTTCACCATTTTGAATTGCATCCACAGTTCTGGTCGTAAAACTTCCGCCGTCTCTAATTCTCACTACGTTGTAGACTATTGGCATATCAATCCTGCCTGGTCTTAAAAAGTATGCATGAAAAGAGTGAGCATATCTTTTTTCTTCTATGGTGTTGTAGGCAGCACTAAGAGATTGGCCAAGAACTTGTCCTCCAAAAACTCTGCCCCAAGCAGTTTTTTCGCATTCGCCTCGATATAGATTTTCCTCAAGCCTTTCAAGATTTAAGGTTTCTACCAAGTCGTCTAAACTTTTTTGTGTTGACATGAATTAAGTCTCTTCTAAAGTGTGATCAACGTCTGTTGCAGGTTTTTCGGAAGAAGGTTTGCCGACAACTATTGCTGGCACACCGGCAACTGTTGTATTTGGTTCTACATCTGAAAGTACTACACTCCCAGCAGCTACTTTTGCGCCCTTTCCAATTTCTACATTTCCTAAAATTTGTGCTGCTGAACTTATTAAGACTCCTTCGCGAACTTTTGGATGTCTATCTCCAGTTTCTTTTCCTGTTCCTCCAAGAGTTACGCCCTGAAATATTGATACATCATTTTCAATTACCGAGGTCTCTCCAATTACGATTCCAGTTGCATGATCCAACATCACTCCGTGTCCTATCTCTGCTTTGGGATGAATGTCTACCTCATATATTGCAGAACTTCTGCTCTGGATAAAATATGCAAAAACCTCTTGTTTGGCTTTCATAAAATAATTTGAGATTCGGTGAGCTTGTAATGCAGCAAATCCTTTCGAAAATAATAATGTAAATACAAAACCGCTAGATGCTGGATCTCTATCCTTTACTGCTTTTAGGTCGATGACAGCCTTTTCTAAAAAATCCATATTAGAGAAAACCTCATTAAACTTATCTTTCAAAATTTCAGATGAATATTCTTTTGTAGCTAGGTCGTCTGCAAGTTTTGCTGATAGAGAATTATCCAAGCTTCGGCAGGACAATATTTTTTTTAGAAAAAGACTCTCTGATTCTGGTTCTAAGGAAATTTTATTTTTGCTTTCTTTGAGAATCTCAGCCCAAATGTCTTCTACAATAGTCATAAGTAAAATTTTAAGTCGCAAGTCTAAGGCAAGTTAACTCAAAATTATATATTTTCTTGCTGTTTTTTTTTAAAAAAGGATAATGTTGACTCACCTTTAGAGCCGTTAAAAATATGAAATTTGATAATTTTTCAATCCAAGAACCAGATGCAAATGTAAAGGTTAACGACACCTTTGAAATTGATTCTGATTTAAAAGTAAATTCCTTTTCAACAAGCAATGAATATGTTCCCAAGTTGGATGTTGATTATTGTTTTGATAAAGCTACTACTCTTTCTATTCTTGCAGGTTTTCAAAATAATCGAAGAGTCATGGTTCAAGGACTTCATGGTTCAGGAAAATCAACGCACATTGAACAAGTAGCAGCAAGACTAAATTGGCCATGTATTCGTATAAATCTAGACAGTCATATCAGCAGAATAGACTTATTAGGTAAAGATGTAATTGCTATTGAGGATAGTAAACAGATAACAAAATTTCAAGAGGGCATTTTACCTTGGGCTATTCAAAATCCTGTTGCTTTGGTCTTTGATGAATATGATGCTGGTAGGCCAGATGTAATGTTCGTAATTCAAAGAGTTTTAGAAGTTGAAGGTAAACTTACTTTACTAGATCAAAATAGAGTTCTTACGCCACATCCTTATTTTAGACTTTTTGCTACGGCAAATACTGTTGGTCTGGGAGATAGCACAGGTTTGTATCATGGGACCCAACAAATTAATCAAGGTCAAATGGATAGGTGGCACATTGTTTCGCCCCTCAACTATCTCTCTGAAGACTTGGAACTTAAAGTTATTCTTTCAAAAGTTAAAGATTTAAATAATAAAAAAGGTCAATCTATAGTAAAAGCAATGATCTCACTTGCTAATTTAACTAGAGAAGGTTTTAAAAATGGAGATATTTCTAATTTAATGTCTCCTCGAACAGTTATCAGTTGGGCTGAAAACTATTCTATTTTTAATGACATTGGAAATTCATTTGAATTAAGTTTCTTGAATAAATGTGATGAGACAGAAAAATCTATAATTGCAGAATACTTTCAAAGGTGTTTCGATTCGGAAACTAGTGATTCTATTTTAAATTTAGTTGAACAAGCTTGAGTCAAAAATCTACTGAACAAAACGTCAAAGATGTAATTAATGCTTCCAGTAGAGCAATCTCTAAGGACAAAGATCTCAATATAGAAGTAAACCTCCAACAAGTTGCTGAACCTGGTCATAATCTCAAAGAAAATATTGAGTCTATTCAGCTTTCAAGAGGGGATGCAGACAGGCAAGCATTATTACAAAAGTACAAGTTACTAGAAAAGCCTTTTAAAAAAACTGGAAATTCTGAATTAGATTATCTACTTAAGGATTTTGAAGCTGTAAGATCTGAGATCCTCGGCTCCAGAGATTTTTTGGGAGTTAAGCAAAACTTAAGAAATTTATTTTTAAAAAACCTCTCCCATCAAACAGTTGAAAGTAAGCAAGATGCTTTAAAAATAGCCTTAGAAATTAGTTTAAAGAATAAACTTTTAAAACAAAAAAATAATAAGTTGGAAGAAGTTTTCCTAAAGCCGTGGGAAAAAGCTCTTTCTGAAGTAGAGTCTGATTTTAAACTTGCAGATAAATACTTAAATGACAAAGAGAAATTTAATGAACATTTAATCTCATTGTTTCAAAAATTAGGTTTCGAATTTGAGCCTCCTGAGCAAGAGGAGCCTAAATCTGAAAATGAAGAAGAAAATGAAGATAATGAAGAAGACAGCTCATCAGATCAAGAACAAGAAGATCAACCAGACAATGATTCATCAGAAGCAGATGATGAAAGTGAAACGGAAATTGAAGACTTTGAAATTGAAGAAGGGGAAGTTGATGATACAGAAGATTGGGTTGAAAACAGATCTAAACTGGAAGAGTTAATTGCTTTAAATCAAAATCAAGAATATAAGGTTTTTTGCAGAGATTTTGATGAGATAGTAGATGCAGATAACTTGTGCTCATCAGAAGAGCTAAAAAGGTTAAGAGATAGATTGGATCAATTGATTGATCCTTCAAAATCTGTAATTGCAAAATTAGCGAATAGACTTCAAAGATTGCTTCTAGCTCAACAAAGACGTTCGTGGGAATTTGATAAAGAGGAAGGTATTTTGGATTCTTCAAAACTTCATAAAATCATCACTGATCCTTTAACGCCTTTGAGCTTCAAAACAGAAAAGGAAACATCATTTAAAGATACTGTTTTAACTATGTTAGTTGATAGTTCAGGATCGATGAGAGGCAGATCAATGACTACCGCGGCAATATCTGCCGACATTATTGGTTCAACTTTAGATAAATGTAATATTAAAACTGAAATCCTAGGTTTTACTACAAAGCATTGGAAAGGTGGAGATAGCAGAAAACTATGGGTTGAATGCGGAAAACCAAGCTCTCCTGGGAGACTAAATGATTTAAGACACATCATCTTCAAACCTGCTGATTTAGCATGGCGTAGAGCTAAAAAAAATTTAGGTTTGATGCTTCGAGAAGGACTCCTTAAAGAAAATGTTGATGGTGAAGCTCTTTTATGGGCTTCTTCTAGATTAATGAAAAGACCTGAACAAAGAAAGATACTTATGGTGATCTCTGACGGAGCGCCAGTAGACGATAGTACTTTATCTAGCAACTCCACCAGTTACTTGGATAATCATCTCAAACAGGTGATTGCTGAAATTGAAAACAGAACAGAACTGGAATTAATAGCGATAGGGATAGGGCATGATGTTACAAAATATTATAAAAAAGCTGTAACTATTCACAGAGCGGAGGAGCTAGGAAATGTTATGTTGGAACAATTAACCGGACTCTTTCAAGAAAAATAAGGTTTGGATTTCTCAAAAACAGGCTTATAATTTATATATGAAAATTACAAATGTAGACGGACCTCCTGGTTTTCAGGAATTTGACGATATTGAAGATCGTATGACTTCAGAGCATGTTGAAGATGTTAGAGAAATCTTCAATACCCCATTAACTGGATCTTATAACTGGGACTACACAGTCGCTGATAATAGAATTAAGAGACTCTATGAACTTGGGAAAGAACTTAATTGGAATGGATCAATAGACTTAGATTGGTCTAATCATATTAAACGTGGCGACCTTCCAGTAAAACCTGAATTTGATGACCTTGGAAATGTTTATCCTGAATATAATGACATGTCGGAAGATGAAAAAAGAGAAGTCAGCTGGCATGCATCTGCATGGGGCTTAAGCCAATTCTTACATGGAGAACAAGGCGCTCTTCTAGTTGCCTCTCAACTTGTGTCTTGTGCACCAACTTATCAAGCAAAGCTCTACGCAGCTTCTCAATGTTTTGATGAAGCTAGACATGTAGAGGTTTTTAATAGGTATCTTCAGAATGTAATGGGAATGTCCTATCCAATTTCACCCAGTTTAAAAGCACTTTTAGACAAAGGGCTTACCGATCCGAGATGGGATCTTAAATTTATAGCAATGCAAATCATTATCGAAGGCTTAGCTCTTGCAGCCTTCCAATCGACTAAGATGACAACAAGTTGCCCTCTTCTAAGAGATCTAACTCATTACATCATAAGAGATGAGGCAAGACATGTTACTTTTGGAATTAATTATCTAGAAGATTTCAATAAAACTCTTTCAGAGGACGAAATTGAAGAAAGAGCAAGGTTTGCTTATGAAGCTTGTGTAATTATGAGAGATAGAATCCAAAACTATGAATTAGGTAAGAAGTTCTTCGGTTATTCTGAAAAAGAAGCTAGAGAAGCAATCCTTAAATCAGGTGTAAACGATGACTTTAGGGGTCTCCTTTTTAATAGAGTAATGCCTAATTTGAAAAAAATCGGTCTCTTAACTGAGTCTGTCCGTCCTCTTTACGATGAATTGGGCTTATTGGAATACGAAGTTGCTCCAAGTGATTTCGAAATTGATTGGGCCGAAATTTCCAAACCTTTAGAATCTTCTGATGAGATAGAAACTCAAGCAGAAGAACAAGCTGAAGTGATAAAGGAAATGTTTCACAATCATTAATTTCTAAAGAATTAATTTCTTATCACTTTGAATAATTGTACTTTTCAAAGTGATAGAACCTATATTCTTTCAAAAAAATTTCATTCAAAATGGATAATGTTGATATAGGAATTGATTTTGGAATAACTAATTCTGATATTGTTATCAATTCAAATAATAATTTTTCTTATAAATCTTTAAGTAGTGAAAAAAATATCCATTTATCTCTAAATAATATTCTTAAAAGCATCCAGAAAGAATCAAAAATCAAAAGTATCTCAGTAACGGGAGGAAAACATTTAGACCTTCCTGATAATTTTGATGGTCAAAAAATAATCAAGAAAAATGAGATAGATTGCATTGGTGTTGGAGCAAAGAAAATATCTCAGCTAGATTCAAATTTTTTAGTCTTGAGCTGCGGATCAGGAACCGCATGTGTTGCTTACGAAAATGAAATTACTACTCATCTTGGGGGAACTGGTTTAGGAGGTGGCACAATTAGAGGGTTATGTAAGTTAGCAGCTCAAATAGATGATCCTGATGAGATAGATAATTTATCTAAAAAAGGAAGTCAAATAGGAGACTACACTTTAAAAGATGTGATATCAGGACCTATAGGAAATTTACCTGAAGATAGTATTGCTGTTCATCTTGGAAATTTAGATATGATAGATAAACTAGAAAAAGAAGATATTTGCAGATCTATCATTTATCTTGTTGCTACAAATATAGCAAGGCTAGCTGCCACTACAGCTCTGGCAGCTAAATTGGATAAAATAGTTGTTATTGGAAGAACTCCTAATTATTTTTTATACAAGGAAGTTCTTAAAAAATGGATCGAGTTTTCAGGTTTAGAGGTAATCTTTCCAGAAAATAGAGAATTCGCTACAGCAATAGGTACTTTAGAAGTTTAACTAGAAGCCCGACGATGTCCTACTCTCGCATGGACGAACCACACTACCATCGGCGCTAAGTGGTTTCACTTCTGAGTTCGGGATGGAATCAGGTGGGACACACTTGCTAATGTCATCGGGCAAAATTCTAGTTTAGTACTGTAGATCCTTTGTTTAATTTTAGCGTTATTAAACTCTATTAATATAAAGTATTAAGTTAAGCCTCACGAGCAATTAGTACAGGTTAGCTCAATGCCTTACAGCACTTACACACCCTGCCTATCAACGTCCTAGTCTTGAACGGCTCTTCAGGAACCCGAAGGTTCAGGGATATCTCATCTTGAGGTAGGCTTCCCACTTAGTTGCTTTCAGCGGTTATCCTTTCCGAACATAGCTACCGGGCAATGCCACTGGCGTGACAACCCGAACACCAGAGGTTCGTTCACTCCGGTCCTCTCGTACTAGGAGCAACTCCTCTCAAATATCCAACGCGCACGGCAGATAGGGACCGAACTGTCTCACGACGTTCTAAACCCAGCTCGCGTACCACTTTAAATGGCGAACAGCCATACCCTTGGGACCTGCTCCAGCCCCAGGATGTGATGAGCCGACATCGAGGTGCCAAACACCCCCGTCGATGTGAACTCTTGGGGGGTATAAGCCTGTTATCCCCGGCGTACCTTTTATCCGTTGAGCGATGGCCCTTCCATACAGAACCACCGGATCACTATGACCTACTTTCGTACCTGCTCGACTTGTCAGTCTCGCAGTTAAGCATCCTTTTGCCATTGCACTCATTGCATGATGTCTGACCATGCTGAGGATACCTTCGTACTCCTCCGTTACTCTTTAGGAGGAGACCGCCCCAGTCAAACTACCCACCACACACTGTCCTCAACCCGGATAACGGGTCTAAGTTAGAACCTCAAATGTATAAGGGTGGTATTTCAAGGACGACTCCACGTAAGCTGACGCTTACGCTTCAAAGTCTCCCACCTATCCTACACATATAAATTCAAAGTCCAGTGTGAAGCTATAGTAAAGGTGCACGGGGTCTTTCCGTCTTGCCGCGCGTATACGGCATCTTCACCGCAAATTCAATTTCACTGAGTCCTGGGTCGAGACAGTATGGCCATCGTTACGCCATTCGTGCAGGTCGGAACTTACCCGACAAGGAATTTCGCTACCTTAGGACCGTTATAGTTACGGCCGCCGTTCACCGGGGCTTCGATCACAAGCTTCGTCCGAGGACTAACCTGATCAATTAACCTTCCGGCACCGGGCAGGCGTCACACCCTATACTTCCACATTAGTGTTTGCAGAGTGCTATGTTTTTAGTAAACAGTCGCAGCCATCTGGTATCTTCGACCTCTTTCCGCTTGAGAAGCAAGTTCTTTCACGTAATAGAGGCGTACCTTCTCCCGAAGTTACGGTACCATTTTGCCTAGTTCCTTAACCCAAGTTCTCTCATGCGCCTTAGTATTCTCTACCTGACCACCTGTGTCGGTTTGCAGTACGGTTCCCTACTACTTATGCTTAGAAGTTTTTCCTGGAAGCATGGCATCAATCACTTCTTGATTTAAAAAAATCAATCGTCATCAGATCTCGACTTAAAGTATTCCGGATTTACCTAAAATACAAGTCTACAGCCTTAAACAGGGACAACCATCGCCCTGCTGATCTAGCCTTCTCCGTCACTCCATCGCAGTAATAGGAAGTACAGGAATGTTAACCTGTTTTCCATCGACTACGGCCTTCGCCCTCGCCTTAGGGGCCGACTTACCCTGTCCCGATTAGCGTTGGACAGGAAACCTTGGTCATTCGGCGGATAGGGTTTTCACCTATCTCTCGTTACTCATGTCAGCATTCTCTCTTCTGATACCTCCAAAGAACTTCTCAGTCCTTCTTCGACGGCTTACAGAATGCTCCTCTACCATAGATATAAATATCTATCCGCAGCTTCGGTTTATGATTTAGCCCCGTTATATCTTCCGCGCGGGCCGACTCGACTAGTGAGCTGTTACGCTATCTTTAAAGGATGGCTGCTTCTAAGCCAACCTCCTAGCTGTTTAAGCCTTCCCACATCGTTTCCCACTTAATCATAATTTGGGACCTTAGCTGGCGGTCTGGGTTGTTTCCCTTTCGACTACGGACGTTAGCACCCGCAGTCTGTCTCCCGTGCTTACACTTCTTGGTATTTGGAGTTTGCGTCGGTTTGGTAAGTCGGGATGACCCCCTAGCCGAGACAGTGCTCTACCCCCAAGAGTGACACACGAGGCGCTACCTAAATAGCTTTCGAGGAGAACCAGATATCTCCGAGCTTGATTAGCCTTTCACTCCGATCCACAGCTCATCCCCTCATTTTTCAACATAAGTGGGTTCGGGCCTCCAGTAAGTGTTACCTTACCTTCACCCTGGCCATGGATAGATCGCCCGGTTTCGGGTCTACTCCCTGCGACTAAACGCCCTATTAAGACTCGGTTTCCCTACGCCTACCTCATAAAGTTAAGCTTGCCACAGACAGTAACTCGCTGACCCATTATACAAAAGGTACGCCGTCACCCCGAAGTTCCGAGGAACTTCTTAAGGCTCCGACAGCTTGTATGCATATGATTTCAGGATCTATTTCACTCCCCTCTCCGGGGTTCTTTTCGCCTTTCCCTCACGGTACTGGTTCACTATCGGTCAGCTAGGAGTATTTAGCCTTGGAGGATGGTCCCCCCATGTTCAGTCAAGATTTCTCGTGTCCCGACCTACTCGATTTCACTTAAATTAGATTTTAGAATACGGGGCTATCACCCACTACGGCCGAACTTTCCAGATCGTTTTTCTAATCCAATTCAAGCTTAAGGGCTGTTCCGCTTTCGCTCGCCGCTACTAACAGAATCTCGGTTGATTTCTTTTCCTGCAGTTACTTAGATGTTTCAGTTCTCTGCGTTTGCCTCTTTACCCTATGAATTCAGGTAAAGATACCTAGGTTACCCTAGGTGGGTTTTCCCATTCGGAGATCTCCGGGTTATAGCTTGTTTACCAGCTTACCGAAGCTTATCGCAGGTTACCACGTCCTTCATCGCCTCTAGCTGCCAAGGCATCCGTCATATGCACTTAATTACTTAACAAAATACTTTAAATTAATAAAGTTAAGTCTTTCGAATAATAAGCGCCAAAATTTGCCATTAGCATTTTAAGATAATTATCTTAAAACTTGGTGCACTAATAATTGATAACATTAATTATTAGTGTCGTAACTAAATAAATTTAGTTACTGGATCTACAATACTTTTAAAGAACACATCACTTATTTTCCTATGAAAATAGTAAGACAAGTAATTCGAACGGACACTCACAATAAAAGTCGTGTAATTTGTTTAGGAGGTGATCCAGCCCCAGGTTCCCCTAGGGCTACCTTGTTACGACTTCGTCCCAGTCGCGTATCATACCGTGGGGGCCGCCCTCCCGAAGGTTAGGCAAGCCACTTCTGGTACAACACACTCCCATGACGTGACGGGCGGTGTGTACAAGGCCCGAGAACGTATTCACCGCGACATTCTGATTCGCGATTACTAGCGATTCCTACTTCATGGAGTCGAGTTGCAGACTCCAATCCGGACTGAGGAAGACTTTGTAGGATTAGCTCCAGCTCGCGCTTTCGCAACCGTCTGTATCTCCCATTGTAGCACGTGTGTAGCCCAACCCGTAAGGGCCATGATGACTTGACGTCGTCCCCACCTTCCTCCGTGTTATTCACGGCAGTCTCCTTAAAGTTCCCACCCGAAGTGCTGGCAAATAAGGATAAGGGTTGCGCTCGTTACTGGACTTAACCATACATCTCACGACACGAGCTGACGACAGCCATGCAACACCTGTCACAGTGTTCCCAAAGGCACAGTTTTATCTCTAAAACTTCCACTGGATGTCAAGGGTTGGTAAGGTTCTTCGCGTTGCATCGAATTAAACCACATGCTCCACCGCTTGTGCGGGCCCCCGTCAATTCATTTGAGTTTTAGCCTTGCGGCCGTACTCCCCAGGCGGAGAACTTAATGCGTTAGCTGCGCCACTGAATCTAATGATCCAACGGCTAGTTCTCATCGTTTACGGCGTGGACTACCAGGGTATCTAATCCTGTTTGCTACCCACGCTTTCGCACCTCAATGTCAGTCTCGAACCAGAGAGTCGCCTTCGCCACTGGTATTCCTCATGATCTCTACGCATTTCACCGCTACACCATGAATTCTACTCTCCTCTTTCGTACTCTAGTTTATAAGTTTTGAATGCAGTTCCTAGGTTGAGCCCAGGGATTTCACACCCAACTGAATAAACCATCTACGCGCGCTTTACGCCCAGTAATTCCGATTAACGCTTGGACCCTCCGTATTACCGCGGCTGCTGGCACGGAGTTAGCCGGTCCTTATTCTGTGAGTAATGTCAGGGACTTAAAGTATTAGTTTAAATCTTTTCTTCCTCACTTAAAGTGCTTTACAACCCTAAGGCCTTCTTCACACACGCGGCATGCCTGGATCAGGGTTTCCCCCATTGTCCAATATTCCCTACTGCTGCCTCCCGTAGGAGTCTGGGCCGTGTCTCAGTCCCAGTGTGGCTGATCGTCCTCTCAGACCAGCTAGAGATCGTAGCCTTGGTAAGCCATTACCTTACCAACAAGCTAATCTCACGCAGGCTCATCTAACAGCGAGAGCTTCCAAGGAGAGGCCCCCTTTCCCCCGAAGGGTGTATGCGGTATTAATTCGAGTTTCCCCGAGCTATCCCCCACTGAAAGGTAGATTCCTACGCGTTACTCACCCGTCCGCCACTTTACTCGCTCCCGAAGGAACTTTCTCGTTCGACTTGCATGTATAAGGGCTGCCGCCAGCGTTCAATCTGAGCCATGATCAAACTCTTCAATTAAATTAAACGATTATTTTTTTAAAAAAAATAATAAAAAATAGGTGACTACCGAATTTCGATAATCTTAAAATTGACACTAACCTTTATTTAAATGGTAAGTGCCCGCACGAATTACTTGTTTATAGTTTTAAAGAACACCCGAACCTATTTCCATAGGCACGAGCGAGCGATTATACATGGCTTTCGATAATAAGGAAGCGAAGATTCAGCCTTTTTTAATCTTTATTTTTAGATGCTTCAACTTACCTACCTGAAAGGTATTTTCAGACGGATTTTGAACCAAAATAGTATTGTCTGAAATCTTTTTTCCATCTATTTTTACTGCTCCTTGAGAGATCATTCTCCTAGCTTCTGATTTACTTTTGCAAAGCTTATATTCTCCAAGATCCTCACTAGACAATAGATCAACAATCAGTATTGAAGATGCTTTTAAGGTTAAATTAATATGTTTAATTTCCGTAGGATTATTTCTGTTAGAAAACCTATTTGTAAATTCTTTTTCAGCTGTAATAGCTTTTTTTTCACCATGAAATCTTGTAACAATTTCTGCAGAAAGCATCTTTTTTGCCTCCATGGGATTCAATCCTTGTTCTGTTTTTTTCTTTAATTCTTCTATCTCCATGGAAGTCCTAAAACTTAATAAATCAAAGTATCGCCACATCAAATCATCTGAAATTGACATGATTTTGCCAAACATATCATTTGGATTTTCTCTCAAGCCAATATAATTATTTAGAGATTTTGACATTTTCTTCACGCCATCAGTCCCCTCCAAAATTGGCAAGGTCATAATGATTTGCTCTTCCATACCAAAAGATTTTTGAATATCTCTGCCTACTAAGAGATTAAACTTTTGATCTGTTCCACCAAGTTCAATATCTGATTTAAGCTCAAAAGAGTCATATCCTTGGACTAAAGGATAAATAAACTCATGAATTGAGATCGGTTTATTGCCCTTATACCTATTTCTAAAGTCATCTCTTTCTAGCATTCGAGCAACAGTCATCTTAGAACTCAAATTAATAAGCTCCGCGCTTGTCATTTTTTTGAACCAAGAAGAATTAAACTCAATTTTTGTTTTTTTCTTATCTAAGATTTTGAAAATTTGTTCTTGATAAGTCTTAGAATTTTTCTTTAATTGATCTAAAGTCAGGATTGGTCTGGTTTCACTCACTCCTGAAGGATCCCCTATCATTCCAGTAAAATCTCCTATTAGGAAAATTATCTTATGCCCGAGGTCTTGAAACTGTTTTAATTTATTTATTAAAACAGTATGTCCTAAATGCAAGTCCGGAGCAGTTGGATCAAATCCAGCCTTAATAATTAAAGATTTATTTTTATTTAATTTTTTTTCTAAGCCGTTTTCTGGGATGATTTCTTCTACCCCACGTTTTAATATTTCTAATTTTTTTGAAATTGATAAACTCATGAATATAATTATTTATTTCTCTACAAAATCTATATATTTCATTGAAATGATACTCTAAAAATGTATATGAAAAATTTAATTCTTGATATTAAATATTATTTGCTTTTCCTAGTAGTTGTTTCAACTGCTTTTTATCTATATCTGAATTTTGGTATTAATCAAAATAAAAATTTTGCTCCTGAAATAATTGCAGAAGCTTCTTATAGAGATCAAATAAACTTAAATGGAGATGATAATGAAGAGGCCTTTGAGGGATCCATGTCAAAGAAAATCAATGTAGATAAAAACGATACCTTAATAAAGATATTAGGATCTAATGAAGTAGAAAGTAAATATATCAAAGCCCTCATTAAGACCAAAGGTTCTGAAAAACTTGCTAATTTAAAAACTGGAGACTTGATAGAAATCACATTCTCTAAAAATAAAGTTCCCGAAGAAATATTCGTGACTAGAAATGGTTTGAAAGGAGTTCTAGCAAAATTCAAAGATAAAACTTTTATTATCAAAAATCATGAGAGGGTTCCAGAAGTTGTTGAGAGATTTGCCTCTGTGACCATTGATGAGTCTCTTTATCAATCTGCTTTAAAAGAAGGAATATCTGATAGTGTAATTATGGATCTAGTATTTATATTTGGCTGGGATATAGATTTTGTTTTTGATATCAGATCAGGAGATAGTTTTGAAATTCTTTATGAAGAATATTTTTATAAAGGAGAAAAAATTAAAAATGGAGATATTAAAGCTGCTAGATTTAAAAGAGGGAAAAAGGTTTTTTCAGCAATAAGATTTTTTTCTGAAGTATCGGGAACAAAAGAATATTTTTCGACGAGAGGAGAAAATGTAAAAAAAGCATTTTTACGTACTCCTGTAGAATTCTCTTACATAAGTTCTCGCTACAACCTTAAAAGAAAACATCCTGTCTTAAATAAAATTAGAGCCCATACAGGAGTTGATTATGCAGCTCCTACAGGTACTCCAGTTAGATCTACAAGTTCAGGAACAATATCTTTTATTGGTAATAAAGGTGGTTATGGAAAACTCATAGAAATTAAACATTCTGAAGATTATTCAACTCGTTATGCACATTTATCAAAGTTCAGCCCAAGGTTAAGTAATGGCTCAAAAGTAGAACAAGGAGAAACTATTGGGTATGTCGGGCAAACTGGATTGGCAACAGGCCCACACTTACATTATGAATTTAGAGTAGGAGGAAATCACACAAATCCTTTAACAGTAAAACTACCAGATGCTAAGCCCATATCAGAAGTTGAAAAAAAAGAATTTCTTGATCATGCGATAAAAATGATCAATCGACTTGATGAACTATTCCTAAAATTCTATGCCCAAACCTGATATTTATATTGGGGTTCTTTCTGGAACCTCAGCAGATTCAATAGATTCTTTATTAGTTGACTTTTCAAGTTCTAGGAAAGTCATTGATCGTTTTTCACAAAAAATACCTAAAGAAATAAAAGATGAAATTTTTGAACTTGTCTTAAATAAGAAAACATCTAATTATGCAAAAAAGCAAAAAGAATTAGACCTTATTTTAGGTGAGCTCATAGCTAAATGCGTAAACAAATTAATTAAAAAAACTATGATAGATAACAAAATAGTTAAAGCCATAGGTAGTCATGGTCAGACTATTAAACACAGCTCTTCGAGAAAAAATCCTTTTAGCTTACAAATTGGAAATGCAGAATTAGTTAGAAAACTCACAGGTATTAAAGTTGTACATGGATTTCGACAGAGCGACATAGCAAATGGAGGTATGGGGGCTCCTCTCACTCCGGCATTTCATCAAGAATATATGTCTAAAGAAAAAGTTAATCGTGCGATCATAAATATCGGCGGTATAACTAATGTTACTTTGTTGCCCTCAAAAGGAAAGGTTCTTGGATGGGATATTGGGCCTGGTAATTGCTACATAGATCAAGCTGTAAAAAAAATATCCAATGGAAAAAAACAATTCGATAATAAAGGGGCCTTGGCAAAAAAGGGAAATCCACAGGTTTTGAAAACTTCTATAAAAAAATTTCTGAATTCAAGTTACTTTAAAAAATCAATTCCTAAGAGCCAATCAGTTGAAAATTATGATTTGGAAAAGTTTAGATTCGATCTGTTAGAAAAAAAGAAATTTAAAGATGTTGATTTAATTTCTGGATTGACTGAGATTACTTTTCAATCAATTCTTAGAGACCTACAAAAATACTGTACTCAAGATTATGAGATTTATTTTTGTGGTGGCGGAACAAAAAATGATTATCTAATGGATAAGTTTAAGAAATTAAATTTAGCAAATTTGCAATTCTTCAAAACTTCTAATTTGGGAATTGACCCACTTGATGTAGAAGCGATGACTTTTGCGTGGTTGGCGAAAAAAAGATTAGAAAAACAAAAAATTAAACTTACCAGTGTCACAGGATCAAAACCTTGTTTGATGGGAGAAGTAATTTATTAAATTGAGAAAGATGCTCCACAACCGCATGTTGTCGTTGCATTTGGATTTTCAATTACAAATTTGGAACCTTCTAGGTTCTCGACATAATCTAAAGTTGAGCCAAAAAGGTATTGGATGCTTAAGGAATCGATCAATACCGACACATTATCTTCTCTTAAGACTGTGTCATCGTCTTCAGCATTGTCATCTAACTTAAAACCATATTGAAAACCAGAACATCCGCCTCCTGTTACAAAAACTCTGAGGTGAAGATTTTTTTTATTTTCATCAGCTATTAAGTTTTTAACCTTTAAAGCAGCATTTTCAGTAATGTTAAGTTCTTTTGGAGTGAATTTTTCAACCATATCAATTACTCATTATATCCAAACATTGTATTGCTTGGCTTGCGGCACCTTTTAGCAGGTTATCAATTGCCGAATTAATAACAATTGTATTACTTTGGAAAGCATATGAAACGGATATATCACAATAGAATGTATTAATTACATCTTTGATTTCAGCTATTTCTCCTTTTTCTTTAATCCTCACTAATTCATGATTCTCATAGTAACTTTCATATAAATCGTTAAGGTTTAAATCATTTTGAGTGACTTCACAATAAAGTGTCACGTATTCTCCTCTGAATAGTGGCAAAAGATGTGGGATGAAGATAACCTCATAATCAAGGTTGAATTCCATTTTTAAAAAATCTTTTATTTCAGGTTGGTGTCTATGAAAACCAACATTATAGGATTTAAAATTTTCTTTAATATCCTCCTCAAGACCGTTTTCTACGGAAGATTTACCAGCCCCACTTATTCCGGATTTAGCATCTAAAATAATTTTTGTATTTTTTTGTAAGTAAGGAATAACTGGAAGTAATCCAAGTATGGAAGCAGTCGGATAACATCCGGGTACTGCGACTAAATTTGCTGCTTTAATTTTTTCTGCCGAATATTCAGGTAAGCCATAAATAGCTTGAGACAGAAGATCATCTGCCCTATGTTTACTGTCATAAGTTTCTTGCCAAAGTTTTCCATTTGAAAGTCTAAAATCTGCGGAAAGATCAATAACTTTTATGCCTTTTTTTAAAATCTCTGGAACATAGTCCATTGAGTAGTCGTGTTTGGTAGCAAAAAAAACATAATCAAGATTTTCAGGCATTTGGTTAATGGGTTGTAAAATTAATTTGCTATTCGTTTTCGAATGGATCTCTTTGTACTTCTTTCCTTCATGCGAAAAAGAAGAGACAAATACAAGGCTCAGATCCTCCCTAGTTTCTATGATTGAGGCTAACTCCTCTCCCACGTAGCCTGTAGCACCTACTATTCCAATATTCAAAGACATTTATTTATTTTTAATTTTGCAAACACATTATACTTTATTGCATGATCAAGGATGAAAACCTAATTCTATCTATCGCTGGACACGACCCTTCAGGCGGTGCCGGAATTCAGGTTGATGCACAAATTGCTAATCATCACGGCAAGCATTGTCTCTCAATTCTTACTTGTGAGACTATTCAAAATTTAAAAAGTTTTAAAAAAATTATTCCTCAAGAAGAAAAATATGTTCAAGAAAATTTTAACCATCTTTTAAAAAACTTTTCACTGAAGTATTTCAAGATTGGCTTAGTCCCAAACATCGAAATAGCCAGTAAATTGGGTAGCTTAATTTCTTCCAACAAACCTGAAATAGTAGTCATTGATCCCATTTTGAAATCAGGGACTGGAAAAAAAATTTTTCTGAAAAAAGATTTGAATTCACTAATGCAAAAGCTCTATAGCAAAGCAACTCTTTTGACGCCAAACCTTCATGAGTTGCAAACACTGACAAACAGAAAAGATCTTATTGATGGTATTTTATTTTTACATGATCAAGGCATTGAAAATGTTTACGTAACTGGAGAATTAAAAAAAGGAAAAATCAGAAATCATCTTTACTCAAAAGGCGAATTGATAAATATAGATGAAGTTTCTAAATTAAAAACTATCATTCATGGTAGTGGGTGTGCTTTATCGGCATCAATCTTATGCTATTTGATAGATAAAAAAAGTTTGAAGGATGCATGTTCGAGATCACAAAGCTTGATGAAAGTATTAGTAAAAAACTCAAGAAATCATATTCATCAGAATATTCTTAAAATCTAATAATGATTCAAGGACTTTATGCAATTACGCCTGTTGGATTGAAAGAGAATGATTTACTTTCTGAAACGGAAGTCTTGCTCAAAGAAGGGATTAAACTCATACAGTACAGAGACAAAAATCTTAATAAACAGACTTTTCAAGAAAAAGCTAATGCGCTTTTGAAGTTAACTAAAAAATATGAAGCCAAGTTACTTATCAATGATCATGTCGAAATTTGCTTAGAGATAAGTGCCGATGGCTTTCATCTGGGCCTAGAAGATTACTCATCTGAGGAAAACTTAGAGCTCTTAAAAAAGAACAAAGACTTTATTTCAAATAATTTTATATGTGGTTTATCTTGTAAATGGAATAAGGAGTTGGTGGTAAAGCCTCCTGAAAATGAAATCAAATGGACTTATTTAGCAGTTGGGTCTTTTTATCCATCCAATACTAAGTCAACTATTCCTGAGAGAAATGAAAACGTAAAAAGAGAATTCCTAAGCTATACTGATAAGCCTTTAGTAGCAGTTGGGGGTATTAATAAAAAAAACATCAAGGAAGTTAAAAATTTGGGCTATTCTTGTTTTGCTCTTAGTGAAGCCCTCTATAAAAATCCTGAACATTTTTTAAATGAATATAAAAAGTTATGAAAGTTATTGGTTTTGGTGCAGCACTAGTCGATAAGCAATTTCTAATCAAAGACGATACGCTTAATGATTTGGGCATAGAAAAAGGTTTGATGACTTTGAATTCTCAAGAGGAACAGACTGAGTTACTTACTTTTCTACAAGATCAAAATTACGATCAAATTTCTTCATGTGGAGGGTCAGCAACAAATAGTATTTATGCAGCTGCAGCTTTAGGAACCAGTTCTGGCTTCATTGGAAAAGTTGCTGAAGATGAAGATGGTGAAATCTATAACGCCGATTTGAAAAATAATAACATTGAAATATCAAATTGCATTACATCATCAAATGGTAAAACCGGTAATTGTGTTGTTTTAATAACTCCTGATGCAGAGAGAACGATGAATACTTATTTAGGAGTAAGCTCCGAAACAAAATTTTCTGAAATAAATTTCCAGAAAATTTCTACAACAAATCTACTCTTTATGGAAGCTTATGTAGTTACTTCGCCGGATACAAAAGATACCGCAAAGAAACTCATCAAAAGCTGTCACGAATCTAATATCAAAATAGCTTTAAGTCTTTCTGATCCTGGAATTGTGGCTGGCTTTAAAGATGAGTTGAAATCTTGGATGAAGAAAAAAATTGACTATTTATTTTGCAACCATGAAGAAGCAAAAACTTTTTGTGATGCCAATGAATTCGATGACTTACGAAACTATGCAAAAACAATGTTTATCACGAACGGAGTGAACCCAACTATAGTTCTTGAGGAAAATCAAACCTATGAGGTGCCAGCCTATGAAGCAAAGGCAGTTGACACCAATGGTGCTGGGGACATGTTCGCCGGTGGTGTTATTCATGGTTTAAGCGAAGGCTGGGAAAATGACAATTCAGTAAAATTTGGTAACTTTTTAGCCTCAAAAGGGGTCTCTGAAATTGGACCGAGACTAAAAAAAAATAAGTACGCAGAATATTTAAAGGAGTTCTCTAAAAAATAAAAAAATTAACTGGATACTTTCATTTTCTTTTGATAAATTCTGCTCTTCAAAATTATGGTTACTAAAAATTCCAAAAAATCAACAAAAGCAAAAAAGCCTGCAGTTAAAAAAGTAACTAAGGTTCAAAAGAAACCGGTAAGAAAACCTGCTGCAAAAAAAGCAGTCAAACCGGTAAAAAAAGCAACTGTAGCTAAAAAAGCTCCTAGGAAAGCGACTGCCAAAGTCAGTGCCTCCCCAACGGATTTTTCAGCTTTCTTAAAGAATTTCCAACCCTATAGGTCAAAAAAATCAGAAAAGTACATGAATAAAAATCAGCACAAGCATTTTTTTGGAATGCTTACTGCTTGGAAAGAAGCTCTTATTGAAGAACAAGAAAAAACTGAACAGTTAATTCAACAAGATCAAAGTAATTTTCCAGATTCTTTGGATCGTGCTGCTAAAGAAGAAGAATTTATGTTGGAATTGAGAAAAAGAGAAAGAGAACGAAAACTTATAACAAAAATTGATCTCTCTCTGAAGGATTTAGAAGATAATCTTTACGGTTACTGTGAATCCTGTGGTGTTGAAATTGGCATAAAAAGATTGGAAGCTAGACCTACTGCAACCAAATGCATCGATTGTAAAACCGTTGACGAAATTAAAGAAAAACAACAGTTCGGTTAATGACATCGCATATTGCGTACTTGGTCTTAGGCTCTAACTTAGGAGATAGGTCAACAAATCTTGCAAATACTAAGAAAGAAATAAATGCTCTTTCTGAAACAAAAATCCTAAAAGAAAGTGAAATCTATAAGTCTCCTGCTTACGGTCCGATCGACCAGCCATTTTTTTTCAATATTGCTTTGGAAGTTGAAACGAAGTTCATGCCTTTGGTGCTTCTTGAACAGCTACAAAAAATTGAAACTAAACTCAAACGCGAAAAAGATTCTCACATGAAGCCTCGAACCATTGATATCGATATTGTATTTTTTGATGATGAAACAATGGAAACACCTCTTTTAAAAGTACCGCACTACGATTGGCAAAACCGAGACTTTTTCATAAACCCGCTCAAAGAAATAAATTGCCAAGCTAAAGAATTTAAAAACTTTAGCTTTGACTAAAGTTTTCAAGATAGAATTATTTAATGAAAACTTATTCGGTAAGCGAAGCAAAAAAGAAAAATTCCATTATCTCTGAAGAAGATTTCAATACTGAATATCAAGAGTCAATAAATAATCCAGAGAGCTTTTGGCAAAAAAAAGCTAAAGAAACCTTGGACTGGTTTTCAAATTGGGATGAAGTGTCTGCATCTAATTTGGAAGCAGGCGAAGTGGCCTGGTTCAAAACAGGGAAATTGAATGCTTGTTTTAATTGTGTTGACCGTCAGTTGGAAAATCATGCGAACAAAACCGCAATCATTTGGGAAGGCGATGATCCTAATGATAACAAAGAAATTTCCTTTCAAGAGTTGCATAAAAACGTTTGTCAGTTCGCCAACCTCTTAAAATCCAGAAATATAAAAAAAGGCGATCGAGTATGCATTTATATGCCTATGATTCCTGAGGCAGCTTATGCGATGTTGGCTTGTGCCAGAATTGGTGCAATTCACTCAGTGGTTTTTGGGGGATTTTCCATCGAATCCCTTAAAGATAGAATTTTAGACTCGGATTGCACCGCAGTTATAACCGCAAACGAAGGGATTCGAGGAGGAAAACTCGTCCCGCTAAAAAATAATGTGGATGAAGCTCTAAAAGATTGTCCTAATGTACACAGCGTAATAGTCGTAAATCGAACGGAAAACGCTCCGATAAAAGAAAATGGAGTAGATGTCGACTATTACGAGGTCATTGAAAACTTTGATGCAGATTGTCCTTGTGAAGAGATGGATGCCGAAGACCCGCTTTTCATTCTTTATACTTCAGGCTCAACTGGAAAACCCAAAGGAGTCCTACATACCACCGGAGGATATTTGTTGGGTGCAGCTTTAAGCCACAAATACATTTTCAATTTAAAAGAAGACAGCATTTACTGGTGCACCGCAGACGTCGGCTGGGTTACAGGTCACACTTATATTGTCTATGGTCCTTTAGCAAATGCCTCAACCACATTGATGTTTGAGGGCATACCGACATTCCCCGATGTTTCAAGATTTTGGAATGTGATTGATAAACATCAAGTTAATATTTTCTACACCGCCCCTACTGCGATCAGAGCGCTTATGGCTCATGGCAATGAACCTTTGCAATCCTCTTCGAGAGATTCTTTGGAAGTATTGGGTACGGTCGGAGAGCCTATAAATCCTGAAGCCTGGGAGTGGTATTACCATGAGGTTGGTAAAGGCAAATGCCCAATAGTTGATACTTGGTGGCAAACCGAAACCGGCAGCATCATGATATCCGGTTTGGCAGGATTTTCTGATCAAAAGCCAGGTTGTGCTGGTAAACCTTTCCTTGGGATCAATCCTGCCCTTGTAGATGAAGCAGGCAATGAAATCGAAGGACCAGGTAAAGGCAATTTGGTCATCAAGAGTTCTTGGCCGTCACAAATCAGAACAGTTTATGGGGATCATCAAAGATGTGTCGAAACCTATTATTCAACTTACAAAGGTTTTTACTTCACGGGAGATGGTGCTGAGCGAGATGCGGATGGTTTTTATAGAATCACAGGACGTGTTGATGATGTCTTAAATGTCTCTGGGCATCGCTTGGGTACTGCAGAGATTGAAAGTGCTTTAGTGTTACACCAAGCAGTTGCAGAAGCTGCGGTAGTTGGTTTTGAACATGAAATCAAAGGACAAGGAATTTATTGTTATGTGAACCTTATGAAAGAAGCACAATCATCAGATGCAATCCATCAAGAATTAATTGGACTTATTGTCAAAGAAATCGGTCCCATTGCAAAACCAGATTCCATTCAATTCTGTTACGATTTACCCAAAACTAGATCAGGAAAAATCATGCGTAGGATTTTAAGAAAAATTGCAGAAAACGAATTGGATAATCTGGGAGATACCACCACCCTTGCTGATCCCAGTATCGTAGACATCTTGATCAAAGAAAGATTAAATAAATAAATGTTTGGATTTAAAAGTTTAGAAATACCTATTAAAGAAGATTGTCTGCCTGGTAGAACTCAGGCAATTTACCATCCAGAAAATCATTTCGTTACCGGGGCGCCAATGTCCGAGTGCATGTCTCAAAATAGTCCCAGAATACTCTTTGGCATGGGCTGCTTTTGGGGAGCAGAGAAAATGTTTTGGGATTTGGATTGTGTCAAGGTTACCGGTGTTGGCTATGCTGCTGGACACACGCCCAACCCTACTTATGAAGAAGTTTGTTCGGGATTAACTGCACATTCTGAAATTGTTTTTGTGACTTACAAAGATGCTTCCAATTTAGAAGGATTGTTGCAAGTCTTCTGGGAAGGACACGATCCTACCCAATTCATGCGTCAAGGTGGCGATGTTGGCACGCAATACCGTTCAGGGATCTATTTTTTTGATAAAGCTCAAGAAGAACTGGCCCTCAAAACCAAAGAAATTTATCAAGCAAAATTAGACTCCAATGGCTTTGGTGAAATTGTCACGGAAATCTTGCCAGTTTCAGAAGAATTCTATGCTGAGGATTACCACCAACAATACTTAGCAAAAAACCCTAACGGTTACTGTGGACACGGTGGTTGTGGAGTAAGGTTTAATGATTAACCTTTCCAGTGAAACTCCTCGCCTTTGCTGATAGCTTTATCTTCTTCAATCAATTTATTCAAATGAGCTAGTAAAGAAGCTCTTGCTATGCCATGAAGCCTCTCGTCGACATCGTCATAAACTTTCTTTACAAGTTGATCCATATTCGCTTTAGAAAATTCAGTAAGTGCGTCCACAACTTTCTTTTCTCTAAACATTCTGTGGCTAACGAGCCAGTCAACCACGCTATTAGGATCTTTCATTAAATTTCCATGCCCAGGAGCCAATAAGTCTGCTTTAAAAGGTTTTAGTTTCTCCAAAGAATCAAGATACTCTTTCATATTTCCGTCAGGTGGTCCTATAACTACAGTAGATCCTTCCATTATATGGTCTCCAGAAAAAATTAAATTTTCTTCTTCCAAATAGAAACATAAATGATTTGAAGCATGTCCAGGCGTATGAATTACTTTTAGACTGTACTCGAACTCTTTAATCTCATCTCCATCGGTCAAAACTCGGTTAGCTTTAAAAGTCTTATCTTGATTTTGTTTGTGTTTAGCATACATCCCCATGACAGGTGCTGCGGTTCTTTGATGCAGTAACTTTGCTCCTGGAGAATGGTCTGGATGAGTGTGAGTTACCAAGATTTGTTTTATGTCATCGCCACAAGCTTTAGCAATATTTTCAATGTGCTCTGGCATGGCAGGACCCGGATCAATCACCGTGATTTCCTCTTTACCTACGAGATAGGTATTCGTTCCAGGGCCGGTAAAGACGCTGGCATTTCCTGCTGTAATTCTTCTGACTAATGGCGATAACTCAGTGATCGTCATAGCCTTTATCCCCTGGCATAAGCAAAACCATTTTTCCGTCTTGCATAAAAATTTTTGGCTCAACTGTCACGATATTGTTTTGGTCTTCAACTTTATTCTTTAACAGTATTTCAGTGTCGGCAAAACCTCTTATGGATTCTAAATTTTTAATGGTAGGGAAAATTATAGGAAAATCACCCTTTTCGCCTTGTGTAAGAGCATCTTCAGGTTTGATCCAAATACTTTTCACTCCTTCACTACCATCATGTTTAGCAGTTTGCCCTTCAGGAAATAACGCTATGAAAAAGTGTGTACTGTATCTTTTAGCTTCAGATTTTGGTGTAACCCAATGTGAAATGTAAGCCAAGCGATCAACAGCAAGTTGTAAATCTAATTTTTGGCACAATTCCAATAAAACTGGTTCACCTCGATTTAATTTGTCTCGATATTCGTTGAGAATCTCTTTTTCCTTACCTTCTGAAGACCCAAAAACCTCACCGTTACTACGATAAGCGAGTAACACACCACATTCTTCAAAACATTCTCTTATACAAGCAATCCAATAGTTAAGTCCGCCTGACTTAACGCCTAGCAATTGCGATGCAACTTCATCGGTCAAACCGTGGCAATAATTGTTGATGTCATCCTTTAAATCGTATTCATCAAGCTTCCCTCCAGGGAATACCCATGCACCGCCGAAATTTGTTTTAATTGATCTTTGAATCATGAATACTTCTACTGCTTCTTCGATAGTTCTAACCAGCAGCACTGTAGCTGCAGGTTTAGGTTTCGAAGGCGGTAAAGAAGGATCAGCTTGTTGAATGTTGATCTTAGGATTTATCTCTACATTGATATCTTTAGAATCTTTTTCTGACATATAAATTTTAGATTTCAGGATTGTTTGTACATAATATATTTAATAAATTTTTATACAAATTGAAAATCAAAGAATTTAAATCTAATACCGTAGAAAAAAAGATCGTCAGAAATCCTAATTCTAATAAAGGGGACTTTGGTCATGTTTTAGTCATTGCAGGGAATCACGGTTTTGGTGGTGCTGGCCTTCTTTCCTCAAAGGCAGTTCTTGCAAGCGGTGCAGGTTTGGCGACTTTGGCAACAAGAAAAGACCATCTTTCTGCAGCGCTATCATATTGCCCTGAAGTAATGACAAAAACTGTGGAAAGCATTTCTGACTTGGAAAATCACTTGCCTAATAAAACCGTCATTTGTATTGGTCCTGGATTGGGTAGAAATTATTGGGCTGATCAGATGCTGTTTAAAGCTACAAACTTTGCAGCAAAAGAAAATCTGCCGATTTTGATAGATGCTGATGGATTAAATATCCTTTCTGAAAACAGACTGAAAATTAAATTGCCAAAAAAATTAATCCTTACGCCTCATCCAGGAGAAGCAGCAAGATTGCTTAAAACTAAAGTCTCGACCATTCAAAAAAATAGACCACAAGCATTAGCAAAGCTTTGCGACAAATACAATGCAACGGTCATTCTTAAAGGTCATGAAACATTGGTTGGTAACAAAAGAACTTCATTTATGTGTAAAAAAGGCAATGCTGGTATGGCAGTAGGCGGCATGGGCGATGTGCTCTCTGGACTGGTTTCTGGATTAATTGCTCAAGGTTTATCGTCCATAGACGCTGCTTGCTTAGGAGTGGATATGCATGCAAGTGCAGCAGATAGTTATATTGAAAAGCACGATATGAAATCTTTGATGCCTTCAGATTTATTTAACTTTATGAAAATGAAGAATGAATAAAGAACTTGTCTTATCAAGCCTAGATGAAACAAAACAACTTGCAGAAAAACTTGCTTCTTTTTTAAAAGAAGAAAATAATTTTCCGATTTCTATTCATCTTTCTGGTGATTTAGGCACAGGAAAAACTACTTTAGTAAAAGAAGTTTTAAATTACCTTGGCGTAGAGAATTTCATCAACAGTCCAACTTTTACTTTAATTGAGCCTTATGAAATCAATGATTTGAAAATCTTCCATATCGATTTGTACCGTGTGGAGAAGATTGCCGAGCTGAGCGCAATTGGTTTAGAAGAATATCTGCAAGAAGCGAATTCCATCAACTTTATTGAATGGCCTGAAAAAGGATCAGGTTTTTTAAAAGAGCCTGACATCAGTATTTTTTTATTTCATCAAGGCGACTTTGCAAGAAAATGTAGAGTTGAAACTTCTTTAGACTTAAAACTTTGAACTAGTTGAGTGGATCCACATCAATTCCAACTCTGACATTTTTTGAATAATCGCTTTGATCGATCATCTTGATAACATGATTTGCAAGAGCATGTATTTTTTTTCGATTTTCAGATTTAAGGGTTAGGACCCATCGAAAGTAATTTTTTCTTTTTTCGATTAGTTCTGGTTTTGGTCCTATAAATTCATCATCGTTAATGTTTAAGGAACGAGAGATTTCCAACAGAACCTTCTCTGGAAGAGGTCTTTTTAGGGACTCCGCATGAATGTTAATTTGATAAACAAAAGGCGGAAGCTTACTAGTTTGTCTTTCTTCTAGAATTTCGTTGGCAATCCTATCGTAATCAAAAGAAGAAATTTTTTCTAAAAAAGGATGTTCCGGAACAAACGATTGCAAAATGACTCTGCCTTCTTTGTCTTCTCTACCAGCCCTTCCTGAAACCTGAATCAGTAACTGAGCTAGTCTTTCAGAAGCTTTATGATCAACTGAGAAAAGACCACTGTCCGCATCTACTACCACCACTAAAGTTAAATTAGGCATGTGATGCCCTTTGGCTAGAATCTGCGTTCCCACCAATATAAGAGGTTCTTTGGAATCAGGTAATACCGAGTTGGATCTTAATTGCTCTTTACCCAAAGCTTCACGGTCAACTCTAATCACAGGAGTATTTTTAAAATACTCTTTTAAAAATTCTTCGAGTTTCTCGGTTCCCGTATGAAAAAATTCTAAACTTTCTTCGTTACAGTTCAAACAAGCAACAGGCATAGGATGCTTGGTACCACAATGATGACAAACTAATCTTTTGGGATTGATGTGATAAACCATTGATACGTCGCAATTACTGCATTCCGGAGTCCAGCCGCATTTGTTACAAAAGACCATTGGTGCATAGCCTTTTTTGTTGAGGAAGACTAAAACTTGATTGCCTTTACTCAATTCTTTGGAAATTTCATTAAGACTGTATTCAGTTAAACCTGACTTTAGTTCAGATGATCTTAAATCAGAGATTTCAAACTTAGGCTGTCTGGCATCTTTTACCCTTCGGGTTAGTTTGTGTAAGCAGTATTTTTCATCCTGACAATTTTTAAGACTTTCCAAGCTTGGCGTTGCTGAGCACATGATGACAGGAATTTTTTCGAGATTTGCTCGATAGACTGCAACATCTCTAGCTGAATATCTAAAGCCATCAATTTGTTTGTATGAAGAATCATGCTCTTCATCTACCACTATCAAGCCTAAATCTTTAAACGGCGTAAAAATTGCTGATCTTGTTCCAATTAAAATAGATTTAAAGCCTTTGTTAATATCATTCCAAGCGTAAGCTCTATCTTTTTCTGACATTTCTGAGTGCAAAAGAGCGACATTGTCTTCGCCAAATCTCCTTTCGATTTCGGCTTTTAGATTTGGAGTCAGACCAATTTCTGGAACAAGAATTAATACTTGTTGACCTTTTTCTATGAAGTCTCTAATGAGATGAAAATATATTTCGGTTTTACCACTTCCCGTAACTCCAAAAATTAGATGCGTAAGATTAGTTGATGAATTTTTAATGGACTTGTAAATTTTATTTTGCTCAACATTCAATTCAAAAAAAGCTTCTGAGTTAAGTTCCTTGTTAGTTTTCAATTCATTTCGATTGCGGCTTTTTTTCTCAAGATAACCTTTTGAAATTAAAACATCCAAGATGGCTTTAGAGATTTTGTTTGCTTTTATACCTGGACGGGATAATTCCGATTTATGTTGAAAAACTTCCAAGGCTTCAAATTGCTTTTTTGCACGCCCAAAGGATTCTTTGCTTGCTAATTTACCCAAGTTTGTAATTGCGTATACCTCTATGGAATCGTTTATTTCTTTGCCTTTTCTCAAGAAAGGTGGGAAATAGGATTTAAAAATTTCTCCAATAGGTGCTTTGTAGTAATCAGCTATCCAATGAATGAGGTCGTATGAGGACTTATCTATTAAAGAATTTCCGTCTAAAACTTTAGTTATGGGTTTTATAAATTTTACATTAGGGCTGGATTGTTTTTTTAATACGTATCCGACAATTTCTCGGTTTCTAAATGGAACTTGAACTCTGGAGCCATTGGAAATCTTAATATTTGAACTGTAAGTAAAAGAGTTTCTCAAAGGCAAAGGGAGAGCTACTTCGTAGTATAAATTTTCCATTTAAGTTTATTTGAGAATAAATAGTCTTCTGGTATAGTGCGGCAGCATATTTTTTTAATCAAGAAGAATAGTGAAAAAAGAAATTCATCCAGAATACAGAACCGTTTTATTTCATGATGTGAGTGTAGATAAGTATTATCTCATTCCGTCTACTTTGGAGACTGACCAAACAAGAGAATGGGAGGATGGTAATACCTATCCTTATTGTCCTCTTGATGTGTCTTCTGCCTCACACCCTTTCTATACCGGTCAAAACAAAATTATTGATACTGGTGGAAGAGTTGAAAGGTTTAAAAAACGTTTTTCGAAAAAGAAAGCTGCTGTTAAAGCTGCCCCTGCTGAAGAAAATCTTCAAGAAGAGACTCCTCCATTAGAAGAAAAAGAAGATGTAAAAGCTTCAGCTCCGGTTGATGAAGTAACGAAAGAGGCTCCTGAAGCCTCGGCTGAAGAAACTATCGAAGGTGCTGAAGCAGCTCCTTCTGATGCTCCTCAAGAAGAAACTTCTGTTGAAGAAGTCAGTGATGAATCTTCTAATTCTTCTGAAGAAAAATAATTTTTCATACTTTATTTTTTAGGCTCCAAATCAGCCATTTATATGAATCCTGAATTTATTAGAAATATCGCCATCATTGCACACGTCGATCATGGGAAAACTACTTTAGTTGATAAATTACTAGAACATTCCGGTACCTTAGATCGAAAAAATATTGGCTCGGAAAGAATCTTAGATTCCAACGATCAAGAAAGAGAGAGAGGGATAACGATTCTTTCTAAAAACACTGCCATCAAGTGGAAAGATCACAAAATCAATATCGTGGATACTCCTGGACATGCTGATTTTGGCGGAGAAGTTGAAAGAGTTTTGTCTATGGTGGATTCGGTTTTGTTGCTAGTTGATGCCGTCGATGGTCCCATGCCACAAACCAGATTTGTGACTCAAAAAGCTTTTGAAAAAGGACTAAATCCAATTCTAGTTATAAATAAAATTGATCGTCCAAGTGCAAGACCCGATTGGGTGCAAGATCAAGTTTTTGATCTCTTCGATAGGCTGGGTGGGAATGATCAACAGATGGATTTTCCTACAATCTACACATCTGCTTTGAATGGAACGTCCGGTTTAGATTTAGAGAAAATTGAAGAAGATATGTCTCCACTCTTAGACCTCATCGTAACTAAAGTGAATGAGCCCCCTGTGAGTTTGGAAGAGCCCTTTCAAATGCAAATCAGTGCCTTAGATAGTAATAGCTATGTGGGTGTAATCGGTATCGGCAGAATATCTCGTGGGAACGTTAAACCAAACGATCAGGTTGTAGTGATCGATGCTGAAGGAAAGCAAAAAACAGGAAAAATTCTCCAAGTTTTGGGTCACGAAGGTTTAGAAAGAGTTGAGGTTGATAAAGCTGAAGCGGGTGACATTGTCTGTGTGACTGGTATTGAAAAATTGTATATCTCAGATACTTTGTGTAACCCAGAGAATCTAGAACAACTCCCGCCTCTATCTGTAGATGAGCCGACTGTGAGCATGACCTTTCAAGTGAATGATTCCCCATTTGCTGGTAAAGAAGGTAAGTTTGTAACTTCAAGAAATATCAAAGACCGTCTTGAACAAGAATTGCTGAGTAATGTCGCTCTTAGAGTTGAGCAAGGTGAAAGTGCTGATAAATTCAAAGTCTCTGGCCGTGGTGAATTGCATTTATCGGTTTTGATAGAAAACATGCGTCGAGATGGTTTTGAATTGGGAGTGTCAAAACCTGAGGTCATTCAGAAAGAAGTGAATGGCGAAATTCATGAACCTTTTGAACAAATAGTAATAGATATCGAGGAACAACATCAGGGACCTGTAATGGAAGAGATGGGTTCAAGAAAAGCAGAACTTAAAAATATGGAACCCAGCGAAACGGGAAGAATAAAATTAGATTTTATTGCACCTTCCAGAGGCATGATTGGATTTAGATCTCAGTTTCTTACCTTGACGAGCGGCACCGGAATTCTAACTAGTATCTTCGATCATTACGGTCCTGCAAAAAAAGGTGAGATTACTACACGTCAAAATGGAGTCTTGGTATCTATGGCTGAAGGAAAAACCTTGGCCTATTCATTATTCAATCTACAAAATAGAGGAAAGCTTTTTGTCGGACATGGATTGAATGTTTATAAAGGTCAAATTGTTGGCTTACATTCCAGAGACAACGACTTACCGGTCAACCCGACCAAGGCAAAACAGTTAACCAATATCAGAGCCTCAGGTACTGATGAAAATCTTATCTTGGTCCCACACATTGAACATTCTTTGGAACAAGCATTAGAATTTATTGAAGATGACGAATTAGTGGAAGTTACTCCTTCAGCGATTAGATTGAGAAAAAAAGCTTTTAGATTTTAATTTATTTAGTTCCAGAAGAACCAAAACCCTTGGAGCCTCTTTCCGAGAAATCAAATTCAGAAACTAACTTGAAGTTAGGTGAAGTAACAGCAAAAAACATCATCTGAGCAATCCTATCTCCAGGAAGAATCTCAAAAGATTCTTTGGATCTATTCCATAAAGAGACCATGATCTCTCCCTGATAATCCGAGTCAATGAGGCCCACTAGGTTTCCCAAAACGATTCCATGTTTGTGTCCTAAGCCTGACCTAGGAAGAATCAAGGCTGCATATTTAGAATCTTTTATATGTATTGAAAATCCAGTAGTAAATAGAAAAGTCTCATCGGGCTGAAGAACTTTTTTTTCTTTAATATTGGTCCTCAAATCTAAGGCTGCAGATCCTGCGGTACTGAATTTAGGTAAGGGAATTTTGTCACCAAGTTCGTTATCAAGAATTTTAAATTCAACGTTAAGTGCAATATTAGAGGTTGCTTGTTGTCCGGGACCAACCGCTTTTGATATCAAAGAAGGTAGAAAGATTCCTACTAATTTGAGTAAAATCCATCTAATCATCAAGGAGGTTTTTTGAAATAAATTGAACTATTTTTCTAGCAACCTTTTCCTTTGAGGTTTTAGGAATTTTTAATTCTTCTTTTTCAGTAATCAATGTCACCTCATTATTATTTGAGTCAAAACCTATAGAACTATCTGAGACATCGTTGGCGACAATTAAATTCAAATTCTTTGAAGATAATTTTTTTCTAGCGTTATCAATCATATTTTCTGTTTCTGCAGCAAAACCAACTATCTTTAAATCAGGATTTTTCTCGGAAACGAGTTTCAAAATATCCTCATTCTGTTCTAGGCTAAGGCTTATATTTTTGGATTGACCTTTTTTTATTTTTTGAGGTTCGATATTTTTCATTTTGAAATCGGCTACAGCAGCAGTTGAGATAAACAAATCGATATCAGATAGATTTTCAGTGACGTGCTCTTTCATTTCCTCGGCAGATTCAATATCTATTCTTTTGACCCTTTCTGGTGTGTCTAAAGTTACTGGACCAGAAATCAAAGTCACTATTGCAGATTCATCAACAGCTGCTTTAGCAATTGAAAAACCCATCTTTCCAGAACTTTTGTTGGAAATATATCTAACGGGATCTATTTTTTCTCTAGTGGGTCCAGCAGTAATCAATACTTTTTTACCAGCTAATAGTCCAGAAGAAAATTCTTTAGCTACCTCCTCAATAATTTCTTTAGGCTCTGACATTCTACCGGGACCCACATCACCACAAGCTTGATCACCTTCGTTAGGGCCGATCTGGTGAAAAACAGGTTTTTTCAATAATGAAAGATTCTTTTTTGTACGTTTATCCTTCCACATACCTTGATTCATTGCAGGAGCAAAAAATATTTTAGAGTCTGCAGCAAGACATACCGCAGACATTAAATCATCGCCTCTTCCGGCGGCAAGTTTTGCAAGACTATCTGCCGAACAAGGAGAAATTACAATAGCGTCAGCCCATCTTGCTAATTCTATGTGTCCCATAGCTGATTCGGCATTGGTATCTAAAAGATCTGAATGAACTTCATTGCCAGATAACGCCTGCATGGTAAGGGGCGTGATGAATTCTTTGGCTGCGTCAGTCATGAGTACTCGAATTTCAGAGCCTGAACTCTTGAATAGCCTAATTAACTCAGCCGCTTTATATGCAGCAATACCTCCAGTGACGCAAAGTAAAATTTGTCTATTAGCCAACTGTTCCATACAAAAATTATAACTCAGATAGGTTTCTTTGAACTTAGGATTCTGGTATAAAGCTCTTCTTGCAAAAGAATATTATGAGTAAAGAGTGTCAAGTAACAGGTAAAACGCCAATGGCAGGGAACAATGTTTCTAAGGCTGTGAACAAAACTAAAAGAAAGTTTATGCCTAATTTGCATCGTCATAAGTTTTGGGTAGAGTCTGAAAAAAAATATATAACTCTCACTCTTTCTGCTAAAGGAATGAGAATAATCGACAAAAAAGGTATTGATGTGGTTTTAAAAGAAATCAGAGACCGAGGTGAAAAGATATGAGAGAAAAAATTAAACTAGTTTCCTCTGCAGGAACAGGTCATTTCTATACTACAGATAAGAATAAGACCAAAACTCCAGATAAAATAGAATTTAAAAAATATGACCCTAGAGTCAAAAAGCACGTTATCTACAAAGAAGAAAAAATCAAATAACTTCGATATTTATCTTGCTTCTAGTTCGCCTAGAAGAATTGAAATTCTTAAAAATTTAAAAGTTAATTTTGAAATCCTTAAATGCGATTTCGACGAATCCAATTTTACCGATGAAAGTCCTGAGGATTTTGTTATAAAAAACACCCAGCAAAAATGTCTTGCAGCTCATGCAGTAAGACAAAAAAAGAAATTGCACAATAAACCTATTTTAACGGCTGATACAATTGTTGCTTTAGATGGCAAAATATTTGGCAAGCCTCAAAGCAAAGATCATGCCATTTCGATGCTCCTAGAGTTTTCTGGAAGAAAACATACAGTAATGACATGTATTTGCTTAGGAGAGACTAATCCTCAGTCTGATATCGAAGTAAAAATGATGTTTGATCTTGTCAGTACCGAAATTAAATTTGCAAATTTAACTGCCAACCAATGTGCAAAATATTGGGAAACCGAAGAACCAAAAGATAAAGCAGGGGCTTATGGTATTCAAGGTTATGGTGCTTTATTTGTTGAATATTTAGAAGGAAGTTACAGCAATGTTGTGGGTTTACCGATCGTCGAGACTTGTAAGATTTTCAAAGAAAAGAATATCGGCTATTGGCTGAATCAATAACTTTAATTCAGATAAAATAAAGTGTGAATTTTTTTAAACTTTTCGCTGGCTTTTCTCTGGGTTCTTTAATTGTCTTAGCTTTTCAGCCCTTTAATTATTGGTTTTTAACTTTCCTTATTCCAGGGCTCTTACATCAATTGATTAAAAGTGAAAGCATAAAAAACACTTTTTTTATTTCTTATTTTTTTGGTTTTGGACTTTGGGCATTTGGAATATTCTGGATAGAAAATAGCATAACCGTTTTTGGAGGGGCTTCACCAATATTGGGAAGTTTTCTAACATTATTACTAGCTGCTTTTTTAAGCTTGTTCCAGGCTGTCAGTTTCACTGTGTTCAAAATTGTCTCCAACCAAAGAAAAAATTATGATTTTTTTTTGCTTTTTCCAGCATCTTGGGTTTTAAGCGAATGGCTGAGAGAATTTCTATTTACTGGTTTTCCATGGTTGTATGTAGGTTATACCGCTGTCGATAATAACTTGATACAAGGTTACATTCCCATACTTGGAATTTTTGGTATGGGCTTTTTTATCGTTTTTATTTCTCAAATATTTATTTCTTTTTTTGTTAGTTTAAGAGGCTTAAATCAAAGGAAATCTTTGTATCTATCTTCCGTTATCTTAATTATTATTTTTATCGGCTGCTCTAAACCTTGCGATCTGTAAATGTTGATGTGGGCCTAAACCAGTTCCAAACCAATTATCATTACTGGCATTAAATAAAACGTTGGTATCTTCGCTATTAGATAAAAAAACATTTTGATAGGCGATTTCGTAGCAGATCGCTGAGGATATTCTTATTAGATTGTTTCCGATAAGGTCATTCT
>CABXRO010000006.1 GCA_902514645.1 uncultured SAR86 cluster bacterium | reverse complement strand
GTTACAGGTTCCTTCATTTCTTGAATGGTTGCTTCTGTATTATTAAAACCTAAAAATTGTAAAACAAAACCAAGAATGAAAACTCCAAATCCGGAAAATACTTTTTGAAATAGTCCTGGACCAGCGAGAAACAATCCCTCATCCCTACGTCCTGTTTTTTTCTGAGAATCTTCAACAACATCAAATACCATCGATATGAGAATTACCCATCCCATAACGGATAAGATATCAGTAACACATTGATGTAAAATCATAATCCACCAAAGTGCGTCTGAACCATTTTCAGGAAATGTTTGAACTTCAAAATATGGATCAATCAATCTTAAGGTAAAGGGGATGTATGAGATTAGAACAGTAGCTGATAAAGCAAATAGAGCTATATTCTTTTTCTCTCTACCCTGAGAAATAATAACTGCAATAATTGCACCAATAATTGCAGCAACGCCCCCTGCAATTGGGAAAATAGAAATATCAGAGGGTGTCCATTCCCAAAAGTAAATACTGATGTAATTACCTACTCCAGTATTTAAACCAAGAAACAATGCGTAAAGACAACCTCCAAAAAAAATCATAAGCCAAGATTTATTGGATAATGTCTCCACAACTTCATGAAAAACCTCTTGTACATTAATTTTTGAATTTTCAGGAACTACATGGAGATCTTTAATGTGCTTATGGGTGCTTGATGCAGCTATAAAACCAAGTAACAAAGTTGAAAAACCCGCAAAATAAGCTAACTTTTCATAACCCTCTGGATTCAGATATGCTCGTGATCCCATATAATTAGATGTTTCTGGAAGGAAATACTCCAGCATCACAAAACCTACGATAATTGCTCCGCCATAACCGAAAAATAATCCCATAGCATTTAAAGTATTTCTTCGATCATAATCTTTAGTAAGCTCTGGCCCAAGGGCAGCTCGAGGAGTTTCAAAAAAAGTGATCGCTAATCGTATGCAAATTGTCAGAGATAATAATTTAAAAAATAAATATGTTTGGTCATACGAAGAAGGTGGAATGAAAAGTAACCATATACAAAACGCTAATGGAAAGATGCTTGCATATATAAATGGATGTCTTCTTCCTAATTTAGATTTAAATCTATCTGACCAAACACCAACGAGAGGATCTGAAATTGCATCAAAGAAAAGAGAAATCCCAAGCGCAATAGATGCTAAATAAGGCTCCAAGCCTAAAACTTGATTGTAGTAGAGTAAAACCCAAGTGCCAAAAATTACATTTTTTATTCCTACAACTCCTGATCCAGCTGAGTGAAAAAAAAGTGTTGAATTAGATACTTGAATGTCTTTGTTATCTGTCATTTAAAAAAATTTTAAAATAATATACTCTAGATAAAATCAATTATGCACTATTACTGGAGGTGAAAACATGGGAGTTCTAAATAATAAAGTCGCAATAATAACAGGAGCTGGTAGAGGTATTGGTATGGAAACTGCTCTTTTATTTGCTAAAGAAGGAGCAAAAGTTATTGTAAACGATTTAGGTGCAAATCCAGATGGCTCAGGTCATGACAAAATAGCTGATGAAGTCGTCGCTGAAATAAAATCACTTGGTGGAGAAGCTGTTGCTAACTATGATTCAGTTGATTCTTACGAAGGTGGAATAAATATTTTTAAAACAGCAATGGATGCTTTTGGAACTGTTGATATTCTTATAAATAATGCAGGAATTCTTAGGGATAAAACTTTATTCAATATGGAAGAGTCTGATTGGGATGCTATCATGGCAGTTCATTTAAAAGGTCACTTTAACTGCACACAACCTTTTGTAAGATATATCAGAGAAACAAATAAATTAAATTGCAGAATCATAAATATGTCCTCAGTATCAGGGCTTATTGGAAACTTTGGACAGACAAATTATGGAGCTGCAAAAGCAGGAATAGCTGGTTTCAGCAGATCGTTATCTATGGAAATGGCGAAATATAAATGTACTGTTAACACAATTTCTCCAGGAGCTGCAACTAGACTTACTATTGACTTAATGAAAGCAGCAGGAAGAGAAGTCGATCCAAATGATTGGAGTCAAGGTCCACAACAAATTGCACCTATTATCACTTGGATATGTAGTGAAGAAGCTGGTGAAATTACTAATCAGATATTTCATGTTTCTTCTGGAACTGTTGGAATCATGCAACAGCCAGCAGTAATAAAGTCCTTTGAAAGTAAGGAGCTTTGGTCAATAGAGCAATTGAACCAAGTTATGCCAGAATTAGTAGAAGCAAAGAAAACTCATGACAAAGAGGTTGAAGAAAAAGGCAAGCCTACGTGATTGTGATTAAGCTTCAGCTTTATAAATAGATTTCTTGGTCTGAGATAAAACGTTTTTAAGCATTGGCATGAAAGTTTCAATTGGGAGACTTTCATATTCTGGATCAAAAGAATTTTGATCATATTTAGCGCAAAACTCGACACAATCTTTCCAATGCTCATTGTCTTTGAACCTGTCACGCATGTGCCTATCAAGGCCAAGAAAGTGAAAAAAGTAATATCCTTGGAAAATTCCATGATGTTTTAAAATCCAATAGTTTTTCTCAGAAATATAGGGCTCCAATAGAGTTGCTGCAAAATCTGCATGATTTGCTGGAGCTAAAATATCTCCAATATCATGCAAGAGAGCACAAACAACGTATTCTTCATCCCTGCCATCGCGGTAAGCTCTTGTGGCAGTTTGCAAGCAATGTTCATATCTATCAACTGCAAAACCACCAAAATCGTCTTTTAGCATATTTAAGTGTTGAATAATTCTTTCTGGCAAATGCTCAGAGTGAACCATCGCGGCTTCTACAATAGGAGTATAGTCCTCTTGAGTTCCTTCGGTCATTTTTGTAAAGCTAGCTTTTTTCATATCTCTATTTTCTCTAAATTTTAACAAGCATTCAATTCTTTTTTATGAAAATAATTCTCATTGTTATCTTATTTCTCATCCGCAGTTTTTTTATATTTAACTGATAGAATCCAAAAAAAAGGAGTTAGCTATGCAAGATGGTCTCGATTTAAAAGAAGTTTGTACTACTTTGAATGAAATAATGGAATATGAACTAGCAGGAGTTGTTAGATATACTCATTCTGCATTAATGATAGTCGGTCCTCATAGAATTCCGATTGTAAGTTTTCTTCAGGAACAAGCCAATGAGTCTTTACAGCATGCTAAACAAGCAGGAGAATTACTTACTGGCTTAGATGGACATCCTAGCCAAAAAATAGCAAAGATTGTTGAAACCAACAATCATTCAATAAAAGACATTTTAGAAGAAAGTTTAGAACATGAGCTCCACGCCTTAGGACTCTATAAAAAACTCTTAACTATGGTTGAAGGAACTTCAATTTATTTAGAGGAATACACAAGAGATCTCATTGGTCAGGAAGAACAACATCAACTAGAATTAAGAAAAATGTTAAAAGACTTCAGCTAGAGTTTTGAAGTTTCTTTTTATACCAATCCAAATAAGTTCCACTTACTGAAGAAAACTCCTCTATTTGAGATAGTTTTAACAAATGATCATATGTTTCAGGGTAATCAAAAATAAATTTCTCCGAAATCAGATCAAAACCTTTCTCATTTAAGTCATCTTCGTAATGTCCTTCTCTTAAAAATTGTGAAAAATCACAAAAAAAAGAAATATCTACAATAGTCAAATAGTCAAAACCAATAAATTTAGAATGTTTTAAAGACTCTTCTATTCCATTTAAAAAAAATTCATAAGCAGATTTCATCCTCTGGTACAGAGCTTCATTCATATCCTTAAGTCCAAAAAGGTATTCTTGATGCTCTCTAGAAAAAACAAGTCCTGAGTCTAAAAAACTATCTACTCTTGATGCATCAAAGGAGTCTTTTCCATACAAGTTAAAATGATCATCCTGTCTAGCAATAGCTCTTAAAATACTATTTGATTCAAATATTCCTGTTTTTCCATCAGGACTAAATGCCGCTGGAACCGTTCCAAAAGGAATTAATTTTATAAAATTATCGGTTTTGTATAGAACTGAAGTAAAACCTCTCTTACCAATTCTTTTAAACTTTTTGAATTTTTTTTTATCAGTATCTGATATTTTTTTTGGCTTAGTATCCCAAAGCCAATTAGGAATTTCAGTAAGTTTGTCGCCGATGATCTCAATCGGTATACCAGCAATCTTAGCAGCTATCTCAGCTTTCCAAACTCTAGGGTTTGGCAGATAAGAAAAGATTTTGAGTCCCTTTTCCATAGACTTATTCTTCAAATTTTTCTCGAGATTTTAATTTTTCTAGACTTAATTTATCTTTTAAGCTCATTAGATATGCAGCGCCCGCTAAAATAACTACTGCAGAAGCTTCAGCAATGATCATTACAGCATCCATTTCCTTATTTTGCATTACAATCAAACGACACAATGCAGTGATGGCAATGATAATTGGTAAAGTTACCGGTATTCTAGAAGTTGAGTAAAAGGCACCAACCATGCCAAGAATTTCTGCATAAATGAATAGCATGAATAAGTCAGGCAAAGAAATTTGTCTTGCTAAAACCATCTCATAACAATACATAGCTGCTGCAATACAAGTTGATATGCCAATAATCGCCAATAATACTTTTTCGCTCGCGATGGTAGTCCAGTGAAGACCTTTGTTCACAGATTTATCATTAAGTTTTTCTAACATAGATCAAGTTTATCTAGTTATTAACATCTAGCAAATAAAAATTATATTGAATTATTATTTTTGAAATTTTATCAAGAGATATGAGGTAGAGCTTTAAAATAAGGATATGTATGAAAAGGCTAACAAAGACAAACTAGATTTTATTCAAAAAGGATTGAAAGATTATTCTTCGCAAAGAAATTATGATTTTGGTCCCAATTCCAGAGAGAATATATCAAATTTATCAAAATATATTTCTCACAGAATTATTAATGAATACGATCTCATTAGAGAAATTCTTTCTCAATACAATTTTCAGAAAGTAGATAAATTTATACAAGAGGTATTTTGGCGTGTTTACTGGAAAGGTTGGTTGGAACATAGACCTGACGTTTGGAAAGATTTTGTAAACTCAACTCCAAATTATCATGAAGAAGATTATAAGAGGGCAATAAACGGTGAGACAGGAATCGAGTGTTTCGATGATTGGGTTAATGAATTAAAAACAGAAAACTATTTACACAATCACACCAGAATGTGGTTTGCGAGCATATGGATATTTACTCTTAATCTACCTTGGGAGCTTGGTGCTAGATTTTTTATGAAATATTTATTTGATGGGGATGCTGCCTCGAATACTTTGAGTTGGAGATGGGTTGCTGGCATTCAAACACAAGGTAAAAATTACATTGCAAGAGAATCCAACATAAGGAAATTTACCAATCAGAGATATATGAATACTGCTCTAAATGAAAATGCTTCGCCTCTGGAGAATCATAAAATTTACTCCATAAAAGAGGTTAAGGAATTACATACTAAACAAAAATATAAAAACATAGTTTTGTTTGAATCAGATTTAAATCTCAGCCAAAGATTCTCTTTTTTTAAAAATTACAAAAATGTTTTCTTATTGTTACTTGATAATGAAAATAGAAACATAAAATTAAGTAAAAAAGTCTTAGATTTTAAGAACGCTCTTCTAGAGGCGTTTGCAAAAGAAATATCTAATTCTCAAATAATCAATGAAGATGGCTTTAATAAATTAAATGAAGAATTTGATGTGATATACCCATCAGTTGGAGAAAATATGGATTTTTTGAATCGAAAAATCAAAAATTCTTCGAAATTACATTACATTGGTTTAAAAGAAGATATTTTTTGTTGGCAATTTTCAAAAAAAGGTTTTTTTAATTTTAAAAAAAATATTCCTGAAGTGATTAATTATTTACTTCATGAAGATGATTTATTTAATTAAATACAATATTTTTTTAATAGTAGAAATAAAACCTATAAATGGAAAAAGTTGAATTAATCTTCTGGAGGGGTTACCTTTTCTTTCCCAAATAAATAGACGCCCCCTTCTTTTTAATCTAAGAAACTCACCGCATCCAAATGTAATGCTTGCCATCCTGATCTTTCTGCCATGACGGCAAACATCTCATCGCCTCTTTCTGTTCTCTCCACAATCATTGCAGACATAACTGCCATTAAAAATCCCACGAATGAGCCTCGACGATAATCATTCCAAGCTTCCTCAAAAGAATAACTATCGTTTACATCAAGTAGTGCATGATATTCCTTTACTAGTTGCTCCTCTGCGTTTGCACGATCGTTTGGATTAAGGAAACTTGTTGAAATGAAATAAGCAACATCGTTAAGAGGTAATCCTACTGCAGCAGTTTGCCAGTCTAAGAGTATTGCCCTGTTATCTTTATCGACGAATAAAATATTATCCAATCTCAAATCTCCTTGAACTAAAGACATTGGCCCTTCTCGTACTTCAGAATATTTATCATAATTTTCTATTAATTCATCTCCCATTTCTAAAATATCGTCGCTAATTCTTCCTTGATATCTTTTTTTCCACTCTGGATAAACTGCTGGAAGCAAATCAGAAACAAATTGTTTTCTTTCTTCGCTTACGCCATAAGTTAACCAAGAAAAAGACAAAAGTTTTTCGTCATTCCAATAACTTTTATGTAAGGCTGCTGCTTCTTTTAAAACTTGAGAAACCTCTATAGCCTTACAACCATCCATTTGAGGAATTTGTTTGGCAGGATGCATATCTTCCAGAAGCAAAATTCCATCATCTGAATTCGAATCAAAATCTGAAAAATATAACTCAGGCACTCTGGCTGAACATTTTTCCGATAAATATTTGTAAAATGAAGTTTCAATTTCATATAAGTGTAAATTTCTTGCTGTATCTCTGCTTGATTGATCCGCAGCAGGACACTTTGCTATAAAAGACGAGGGAACATTATTTTTTTCTTTCCAATTTAAGTTGACTCTAAAACAATCTCCAACTTGACCTGAACCTACGGGTTTAAATTCAAATCCTTTAAGATTAGATTCAGAAGAATTAAATAAGCTTGCGATGAATTTTTTTGAAAACTGATTTGGATGTTCTAACATTCTACAAAAATTATGAAGGACTTTTCATTTCTTTCCAAAGAATGCGTAACCCAAAGAAAGCAGGTAAATAACATAACAAAGTAAAAATTATAATTTGCCCAATCAAAGGCGGTTCCCTAAATGTTTGAAATACAGGGAAATCTATAAAGTCGGTTATTAGTCTTACTAATATCAAAATAAAAAGCATAGGCGCACTCCTCACATAAATAGCAAATAAAAAAGCTAGGCCTACTGCTAAATTTCTTGCAATAAATAAAGTTGAACCTAAGTTAAGTTCTGTATCGCCAAGACCCTCAAAAAATTCTGGATTTAATAAAGCGATTAAAGGACCAAAAAACATTGGCGAAATCAGTAAAAATAAAACAAAAAATAATAACCATGAATAAGAAATTTTTTTGTTTGATAAATTCATAAATCTTTCTTATTTTAATTCTATTTGAAAAGATGGACTATGTTTTTGTGTGTGGATAAAAGAATACTAATTCTTCTATTTAAAATATTTTTTTGATTCCTTTTCAATCCAAATCCCTGTTTAAATGATTACTAGATTGTAATGTATAGTGAATTCATGAAGAAAAATAAATCGCTGTCTATTTATGCAGTTATTTTTAGTGTTTTTTTATTTTTTTTGCAGCATATAAGCCAATTACCTCCCCAAGCGAAAGATATTGAATCACCTCAAGAAGTATTTTCTGCTGAACGTGCCTTTGAAACTTTGAAATATCTTTTGAAAGAGAATAAGCCTCACCCTGTTGGTTCTAATTTAAATCAAATTATCAAAGAACGGCTTATCGAAGAATTAGATAAGCTTGAAATACAATATGAAATTCAAAAAACTTGGGCCTGCGCTGCCAGGTATGCGGGATGCGCTGAGGTTGAAAACTTAATAGGCATTATCCCAGGAAAAACTAATGCCCCTTATCTTGCCCTGATGGCACATTATGATTCTGTACCAATGGCACCTGGAGCAGGTGATGACGGAGCTGGTGTGGTTGCAATTCTTGAAGCAGCAAGAGTTTTAAAATTAGAAGCACCATATGATCACCCTATAATGCTACTCCTAACAGATGCTGAGGAAAATGGCTTAATAGGAGCAGAAGCATTCTTCAATCAACACCCTTTAGCTAAAAAAGTAGGAGTGGTTCTTAATATTGAAGGAAGCGGAACTGCTGGAGGAAGTATGGTGTTTCGAACATCTGAAAAGAATGAGCTTCTTATTAAGAGCTTATCTCATGAACACAAACATGCCTATGGCTTTTCTTTGGCAAATGAAATCTTCAAGAGAATGCCCAATGATACTGATTTCAGTGTTGCAATGAGAGCAAATATTCCAGGAATGGACTTCGCTTTTGTCGGTGAAAGAAATCACTATCATACGCCGAATGATAATTTAGAGAACTTAGATATTAGAACCATTCAACATCATGGTGAAAATATATTAAGTGCTTCTCGGGATTTGCTTTCAAAAGATTGGAAGGAAATGGGAGATAAATATGTATATTTAGGAGGAACTTATGGAGTTTGGTCTGAATGGAAATCAAGCAATAGTTTAGTTGCCTTATTAATTTCAACTCTCATTTTAATTGCAGCATTCGTTCGTTCTAAAATTAAATTACAAAGATTGTTTCTGGGTTTTATTTTGTCTCCCGTAACCCTTGTTACAACTATTTTCTTTGGTTTCTTGGGCTTCTTTTTTCTGTCTATATTCTCTGGAAATATTATTAGTTGGCCTGGTATAGATTGGCCCTATCGTCTTCTGCTTATCGGATCAACTTCATTTGGATTACTAATTGGTTGTATATTTAATAGAAAATTCCTTCAGGAATCAGAAGCATTTTATGGAGTTTGGTTTCTTTGGACTTCTCTCACTTTGATCCTAACACTCTTCTTACCTGATTCAGCGAATTTATTAATTCTTCCTTTAGTTTTTGGAAGTGTAGTGACACTGATTTCAACATTCTTAAAAGAACGGCATAGACTTAATTTCTTGCTTCTTACCTTAGTAGTAGCTTTACCTAGTACGTTGGGTTTAATTTTTTCCTTAGAACAAAGTCAGGGTTACAAACTTGTTTTGGCGGTTTTACCATTTGCAGGGCTGTACGCGATATTGATTTCGCCATTCTTACTTTCAATTAATATGAAATACGGGTTCTCAACTGTCAGCGCTGCAATAATATTGGCTCTTGTGACTGGGAGTACATTTAATCTATATACGGAAATGAGACCTCAACATGTGAATATTCATTTTTATGAGAATTTGAATAGTGAAAAATCTTTTATCCACCTCTCAGGAAATTATAAAAATGTTGCAGCATCAGATCCAGAACCTCTAATTGAACCTTTGTCTTCTTATGTTGACGTGGTAAATACCAGAGCAATTGCCTCTTTTGCTCCTGAACATGAATTTAGATATTGGGCAAATAGTATTTCAAGTGGATGGATAGAACCTTCAATTGAACTTAAAAAGAAAATTATAGGTACCAATTCAGTTAAATTGAGATTAAAAAGTAATAGACAAGCAAGTCGGGTGGTTCTCTTATTACCTGAATCGTCAAAACTAAAATCTTTTAATATTGGATCTCAAGAAGTTGAAGTATCAGTCTCTTCTGAGGGACCTTATAAAGGATATTACTTAATTTATTTAATTGGAATTTATGATAAGAAAGTAGATTTAACCCTTAATTTTGAAGAATATACGAACGAAATTGAAGGGTTCCTTTTAGATATCAGTACAAAATTACCCAAACATCTTGATAAATTATATCAAGCACGTACTGGAATATTTTCACCTGTTCATAGGGGAGATCAGGCTATTCTTATCAAGAATATAAAAATCTAGAATATTTATTAATAATTTGGTGGAGCTAGGCGGGATCGAACCGCCGACCTCTTGCATGCCATGCAAGCGCTCTCCCAGCTGAGCTATAGCCCCATTAATTTCTTCGTTTGCAATCAAAATAAGAATAAGAATTTACACTGATTACTTTATTATCCCAAACATTTTTATTCAAAGATGATTGAAAACTCTTTTTGTCTATAACCAGTTTATTTTCAATAGCAAAAGTTCTTTTGTTACCCTTGAAATATATACCCTCGTAAACCCTAATTTTGTTTCTTAATTTATAAGGTATTGCTTCTGCACCAAAGAAGATGGTTTTGGCTTTTAAATTGATATCAATAATCTCAGTATTATTTGAGGCCTTATCTTTCCCTTCGATACCCACCAAGGTTACCTCGCAATCAAGAATGATATTTTTTGTGAAAGTCATACCGGAAAAAAAGATTCCTAAAACAAGTATCTTAAGAAGATAAAGTACTTCCCGCATCGTAAAAAACCTCAATATTATTATCTAGCGCATCATTATCCATTTTTTTTAATTTAAGAAAATTATTTATAAAGCCTGAATTTTTTAAAGGATTTGAACCTGTGATGAATAATTTTTTTGCTTTTAATAATTTACAGGACTCAATGGCTTTTCTCGTACTCATACTCAAGGTCATCAAACCAAAAATCTTAACCTCTTCTCCAGTAAGTATTGCAATATCTGCTTCAATATTATTTTCAGTGATAAGTTTTTTGTTTACTACATGTCCTTCGTGAAAAACTTTGAAACCATTTTTGTTTGAAATAAGCAAACAATGCGCTGTGGTATTGTAAGGAAACCCGGCCGGTAAAGCTTGAACGTTTAAATTTCCGATCATTTGTGAATCGGATGAAAGTTCAAAAATTTTGTTCTTTAATTTTTTCTTTAAGAGAATTTTTTTTACTTTATTGGAACACCATATATTTACCGTTGGGAAATCTTTGAGAGTTTTCAAATGCAAATGATCTTCAAAAGGTGCGGTGATTATGATGTCTTGAACTGCTGAGATTTCCTCCTTGGACAATTCAGTTTTTTTCTCTTTCCTTCTTTGAAGAAACCACCCTTTTCCTTCAGCCAATGCAGAATCAAACCATGGATCTATCAACAATGCTCGATTACCCTCTTGCACATACCAAGATTGATAATCATCTGCTTTTTTTACTTTCATTTATACACAAATTAAAGGTATTCTATCTTTTTTAGGAGATAAAATGATAAGTGGATACTGCGATGAAAAATTCTCTTCTGCTAGAGAATTATTTGAAAAAAATCTTAAATCAGGCTTTGAAAGAGGAGCAGCGATTACCGTTGAAATTGAGGGAGAAAAAGTCATCGATCTTTGGGGAGGAATTGACTCAGAAGAAAAAAATACGACTTGGCAGGAGGATACAATAGTTAATGTTTTCTCTACCACCAAGGGATTGGCAGCAGTTTGTCTTTTGCAGTTGGTAGAAGAAGGCAAAGTTAATTTGGATGATCCAGTTGCTAAGTATTGGCCAGAATTTTCTCAAGAAGGTAAAGATAAAATTCCAGTAAGATATTTGTTCTGCCACAAATCCGGTTTATGTGGTGTTACTAAACCTTTGCCAGACGATGCTTATTACAACTGGGATGTCATGGTTGATGCATTAGCTGCCCAAAAACCTCAATGGGAACCTGGGAGTCGACACGGATATCATGCTCTAACCTATGGTCATTTGATTGGTGAAATGGTGAGAAGAGTAACAGGTCAAACCATAGGACAATATTTCAATGAAAAAATTGCAGAGCCTTTAAATCTAGATTTCTGGATTGGTTTACCGGATGAACAGTTTGATAAAGTAACAGATATTCAGCCAAGTCTTTTTCCAGCTTGGACTAAGATTCTTGCACCAATTTTTAAAATTGTCCCCAAGAGTATGTTAAGTGGTGATCTTGCTTTGATTAAAGATTTTGATGATCCTTCAACAATTGCAGGCTCAGCATTCAATAATCCTAAAATGGAAATGAAGAATCCTTTTTATGCAAACTCCAGAGAATGGCGAAAGGCAGAAATACCTGCAGCAAACGGTCATGGAAGTGCTAGAGCTATCGCTAAATTCTATGGAGTCTTAGCAAATGGAGGTGAACGTGATGGAGTGCATTTGCTTGATCCAGAAACCATAGATATGGCACGTCAAACTGAATCTGAAGGTTCTGACTTGGTCTTAGCTAATCTTCAGACTCGTTTTGGATTAGGCTTTATGCTGGGCTCCAAAGATATCTCAATGGGGCCGGCCGAAGGTGCTTTTGGTCATGGTGGAGCTGGAGGATCTCTTGGTTTTGGAGATCCGGATAACCATGTTTCAATTGGTTTTGTTATGAATCAAATGCATCCAGGAATAACTGCTTGGGAAACTGCAACAACATTTATAGAAAAAGTATATGAGAGTAAATGAGAATTTATCTAAAAATGGTATTGGAGTAGAAGTCACTGAGTTTTCGCTATCCGATTTGACAGCAGAAAATGTAGCTTTTTTAAGATCTAAATGGGTGGAATATGGTTTGATTGTTTTTCCTAAACTTCCTTTATCTCATGATGAATTTAAAGACTTTGCCTTAAGCTTTGGCAATTTTGGAGATGATCCATTTATTTCATCTCTACCAGATTATCCAAATATTGCTGAAATAAAGAGAAGTGCTAATGAAAAGGCCACACCATTTGGAGGAACATGGCATTCGGACTGGTCTTTCATGAAAAAACCCCCTTCTGCGACGTTATTGCATTCAAAAATTATACCTCCAGTTGGAGGCAATACTTTGTTTGCTAATACTGAAAAAGCCTTCGCTGCTCTACCAAAGGAGATGAAAGATAAATTAAGGAATCTCAAAGTAATTCATTCTGCAAAAATTCCTTATGCCGACGATGGCTTTTATGCTCTCGAAAAAGAAAAGCGCTCAATGAAAATCCTACCGTCTGAGGATGCTAAAGCTACTTTCTCTCATCCAATGATAAAAATTCATCCTGAAACCAAAAAAGAATGCTTATTTATTAATCCTGTGTATACCATCAACATCGAGGGTTTCTCAGAAGACGAATCTCAACAGCTTTTATGGGAGCTTTATGAACACATGATTCAAGATCAATTTGTTTATGAGCATGTCTGGAACGAAGATATGTTAATCATGTGGGACAATCGGACTGTTATGCACCAGGCAATGGGTGGTTACGATGGTTACGATAGACTATTGCATCGCATAACACTTGCTGCGATTTAAAAACTAGTTACCTCTTTCAAGGTATCTCAGATCTTCCGTTGATAGCTTAATATTTGTTGCCTCAATACAACTGTCTAGCTCGAAAAAATTTCTTGGCCCAACTAAAGGATAGGCAGATATTTCAAAGTTTACTACATAAGAAAGAGCAATTTGGATTGGTTGACAACCCTTTTTTTTAGCTAACTCGATAGCTCTCTCTCTTCGAGCAAGATTAAGCTCATCATGCCAAACTCTTTTTTCTTCTTCATTTGTCGGATTAGCAAAATGTTCATTCGCAGCAAATTCAACTTGATTGACAAAAAAACCTCTCGCTTGCGAAGACCAGGGAAAAAGATGGATATTATTATCCTTGAGATATTTAAGATAAGTCTCGTCACAAGAAAAACATCCAGGCCAAACAGGATCAATCATTTTAGCTAAACTAAAATTGTTACTTAAAACTTTGAAGCCAGCTTTTTCGTGTTCATTTGCATAGTCATTTGCCAATTTAAAACGCTCTAGTTCCCAATTAGATGCACCTAACACATCAATTAATCCCTCTTTCTTACACTCATTAAGAGCATCGATAAATTCAGTTACAGGAACATCAAGATTATCTCGATGCAAACAGTAAATATCTAACTTATCAATATTGCCCCTAGAGAGCGATTCTTCAATTTGAGGTCTAATTTTTTCAGGAAAGCAATCAGGAGTGTGAGCGCCTTTGCCCAGAGCAACAACATCTTTTAAGTTTCTAGAGTTTATCCAATCACCTAAATATTTATCACTCAATCCATGATTATAAATATAGGCAGTATCAAAAACCCTGCCGCCCTTGCTGTAGTAATAATCAAACATGGCAAACGCATGGACTTCGTTTATCTGGTTATCACACCCGAAAACTATTGGAGAAATTTCTTTATCCAATTCAGGAATTTTTAATGAGTTTAAATCTTTTGATGGTTTTAAAAAAACTGAACTTTTTAGTGACGATTTATTTATTGAGTTAGCAGGATAAACTACTTTTAATTCGTTCAGCCATTTATCAAGCCAAATCGAATTACTTAAAGAATCAGCATGAGGCATAAATGAAGATTCAATTTTTTTTGCATTAATACAAGAACTAGCTTCATCAATTTCTCGAGTAAATAGACCCGTATCATCTATTACTTCGATAACTTTCTCTTGATTATTTTCTACAATTTTAATTTCTGCTTTTTGTCCTTGAAATTGGCCACAGTGCCATGGCTCTTTTACAAAAATGTGCTTGTTACCAGATGAAACTTTTAACGAATTTTCGTATTCTTCATTAATTGCTGATTTGATTGAAGCTTTAATTTTTGGACTAAATTCTAGCTCTGCTTTTGCATTCAAATCAATATTATTTGGAGATAGTTCTCCGGATGCAGATATTGCAAGAGGATCTGCAAAGGGATTTCCAAGTAAATTACCTGCTATCAATCTAGCCATAGATAATGGATAGCAACCTATATCTAGAATGGAACCTCCACCTAATTCTGGATTTTTAAGACGATGTTTTTCATCAACATCTGCAATAAAGCCAAAAGAAGACTCTATCAATACTTCCTGGTTAGTAAATTCCTGTTTAACTAGTTCAATCATTTTATGAGTAAGTGGGTGGCATCTATACATAAAAGCTTCCATAAAAAACAAATTAAGTCTTCTCGATTCATTTAGCAGAATCATTGCCTCTGTTGAATTCATCGTCATAGGTTTTTCACACAGAAGATGTTTACCGCTTCTGAGAGTTTTTAGACTTAAATCAAAATGGCTGTTATGTGGTGTACCAATATAAATAGCATCTATTGAAGAATCATTTAATAAAGCATCATATGAATCATAAGTACTTACACCATATTTATCAGAAAAATGTTTTAGATTTTTAGAAGATCTACTTGCAACTGCAAATAATTCTCCTTCTTTGGAATATCTAATAGAGTCACAAAAAGCCTTAGAAATTGTTCCTGTACTGATTACTCCCCATTTAACCATTTTTTCTTGCCTCAATATTGATAAGTAATTTTTTGTGATATTCGGAATTTATTGGATAAAAATACATTAAGAAGATAGAAATAGCGATACCTGATGCAGGTATTAAAGACATAATATTTTTCAAACTAGAAAGAGTGTCAAGAGTTTGAACTTCGTTTGGAGTAAAGTTAATTGAGGTTAATAAAACTCCTAGTATTAAGGCGGCAACAGCAATAGACGATTTTTGAGCAAATGTCATAAATCCATATAAAGACGACTCACTTCTAATACCCGATTTCCACTCACCGTATTCTATGGTGTCAGGCAACATTGACCAAAATAATACGCCCCCCGCTCCTGAAGCTAAGCCTATCAGACAAACTATAACAATCAATTCTAGCAATGAGTTTATTTGATAAAAATAAAATAAAGCAAATGCAAGAAGAAGCAAGGACATAGATATTTGCCATGTATTTCTTTTACCAATTTTTAAAGATACGTATGACCAAAAAGGAATTGATCCAAAACTACTCAACCCGCTAAGGCCTAAAACCAATCCTTGATAACTATGTAAGTCCAAACCATATTTTATGTAATAAATTAAATTTTTATTAAACATTATTGTAGTAGAACCTAAGATTAAGATTGAAGAAAAGACTATCCAGAAAGGGTAATTTTTTAAAATTGATAAAATTATTTTTGATATTGAAGGATAAATTTCCTTTACTTCTTCGGTCGAGGATTCTTTAACAGATGAATAAGTAATGTAGAGAATAATTACAGCAAAAAAAGCAGCAAAGCTTGATAAATAAATTATTCCAAGAGATTCATCGTTTTGACCAAAGTAATTAATTATTGGAAAACCTAAAGATGACATTAATAACGTTCCAAAAGATGCTCCTATCATCCTTGCTGTAGTCAACTTTGTTCTTTCTTCACTATCAGAAGTTATTCTTGGAGTTAAAGAAGAATAAGGAACGCTTACAATCGTAAAACAAGTCCGATGAAAAACATTAATAATTAACAAACATAAAAATAGGGATAATCCTGAAAAAGGTGGTACCCAAAATAATAGAACAAAAGATAGAGCTAGAGGAATCGTTCCAAAATAAATATATGGTCGATATTTACCTCTCTTTGAGGAAGTTCTTTCTGCTAAATAACCCATAAATGGGTCAGTAATTGCATCCCAAGCAATGCCAAGAGCATATATCCATCCAGCTAAATAAGGAGTGATTCCCACAATATCTGTATAAAAATATAAAAGATAAAGACCAACTCCTGACCAATAAAAGCATATAGCAATATCACCGATTCCGTAGCCGATTCTTTGTCTATTAGATAATGGATTCAATTACTTATAGATTCTATGATCTCTTGTTTATGTTCACCCAATGCTGGGGCAGGTTTATCATTAAACAATTCATTATCATCAAATTTAGTTGGATATCTTAATGCCCGAACCATTCCTTGCCAATTACTGTTTATAGATTTTATAAGATTATTTGCTTCGATCTGAGGATGTGTCATTAATTCATCTAAAGAAATTGTTTTAGAGCAAGGTACATCTTCCTTCTGTAATTTTGCAAGAGCATCATCCACTGTTATTGATTCAAAAATTGTCAAAGATTTAACCAATTCAACCATATTCTCGCTTCTGGCAAAGGCGTTATTGAATCTTTCATCTTCGATGTATTCCGGTAAACCTAAAGCTCTGAAAATTCCAAACCATTGAGCATCGGATAAAGCCGCAATTGAAAGAAAACCATCTTTGCATTTATAAAGACTGTAGGACTTTGTTAAAGGAGGCAACGTTACCACGTCATCATCTAATAAAGTATGATTCATCATGCCATCTGGCCAAAGAAAAAAAACTGCTGAATCAATCATTGATAAGTTTAGACGATCAGCAATGCCAGTTCTTTCTCTTTTAAAAAGAGCAGATGATAAAGACTGACAAACTGTATAAGCAGTAATCTTATCGCACAAGAGTGTTTTTATATAAGCCGGTTCATCTAAATCAGATTGAATATCTGTAGCTCCTGCCATAGCCTGCACAACATGATCATATGCTGGTGCAGTGGAGTAAGGACCTGAATTACCAAAGCCATTTATAGAAGCATAAATTAATTTGTTATTTATTTTTTTACAATCATTCTCTCCAATACCTATTTTTTCCATGACGCCTGGCCTAAAGTTATTTATTAAAATATCTGCATTGGAAATTAGTTTTTTAACTATTTCTAAATCATTTTTCTCTTTTAAATTTAAATCTATTGATTTTTTACCTCTGTTGCAGCTTGCAAACAATGCAGATATCCCGCCTTTCTGCGTTCCCAAGTAGCGCATAGGATCTCCAATACCAGATTGTTCAATTTTTACTACTTCAGCACCTTGATCAGCCATCATCATAGTTGCTAATGAGGCTGTGACGATTGTAGAAATTTCAACAATTTTTACTCCCTCTAATGGTTTGCTATAACTCATTCTCTTCCTCCTGAAATTATCTATAATTAAGATACTTCGTCTCGTAGACATATTCAATGGGGAAAATAATGAACAATTTAAAAGAATTATCAGAACTTGCATGGAAAGGTGAATTGGATACAAAATTTGAGCATCATCCAGTTCACACCTTTTATGAGGGTTCAACTGAGCTAGCTGAAAATTTACTAGGTCTCAAAGGCATAGCAGGCTTTTATATAGTCGATACAAAAGATGGATTAGTAATGATAGATTCCGGAAGTCATTTAGATATTGATTCTGCTTACAATGAAATTAATAAGTGGCGTCCAGAAGAAGATGTCAAAGCTGCCATTTTCACACATCATCATGTTGATCATATTTTTGGTACTCAGAGGTTTGATGAAGATGCTAATCAATCAAATCGTACGCGTCCTGTTGTTTATAGTCATAAATTATTACCTGAACATTTAGATCGATATAAAAAAACTCTTGGATGGAATACGGCGATTAACCGAAGGCAGTTTGCCATAAATGTTCCTCATTTTAAGTGGCCGGAAGAATACCGTTATCCAGATATTACATACGAAGAAAATACTTCTTTCACTTTGGGAAGTTGTACTTTTGAATTGTTTCATGGAAGAGGCGAAACAGACGATCATACTTGGGTTTTTATTCCTGAAAGAAAGATTTTAGCGCCGGGTGATTTATTCATTTGGGCAATACCAAATGGTGGCAACCCACAAAAAGTTCAAAGATATATAAGCGATTGGTCGATGGCTTTGAAAAATATGATGAAAAAAAATGCTGAAATTATGATTCCTGGTCATGGATTTCCTATTTTTGGAAAAGAGAGAATACAAGAAGCTTTATCCACAACAGCTAATTTTTTGGAAGATTTAGAAAAAGACACACTCAAACTTATGAATCAAGGTAAATCTTTAAATGAAATTTTTCATCAAGTGAAAATACCCTCTGAAATTCAAAAAAAACCTTGGTTAAGACCGGTATATGATGATCCTAAATTTTTAATAAAAATGATTTGGAAAAGATATGGTGGTTGGTGGGATGGAGAATACGACAGACTGTTACCTGACACAAGAGAAAATGAAGCTAAAGAATGGGTAAATCTTTGCGGGGGTATAGATTCGATAATCGATAAAGCGCTTGAAAATTTAAGTAAAAAAAAGCTTGAATTAGCAGCTCACCTTATTGAAGTAGCTTATTATGCTGACAAACAAAATAAAAAGCTTCACGCCGCCAGAAAAGAAATTTATACATCTTTTTCTAAAATTCAGGACTCCTCTATGGCAAGGAATATATTGAATCATGCCGCATTATCATCTAATGAATTAAAAAGAGATCTTGCCTCTGAAGATTAAAGCTTAGAAAGCTCTTCTTGTGATAACTCTCTTGCTTCATTTATGAGCATGATAGGAATGCCATCTCTAATTGGAAAAGCCAATTTAGCTTCTTTACTGATCAATTCATCTCCAAGAAGCACAAGAGACGAATGTGTCTTTGGACAAACCAGAATTTCTAATAATTTTTGATCAATCATCCAAACTATATTCTATCCTTTTTAAAGAAGTTTCTTTACCTAATATTAATAAAAGTTCAGAAATGGATGGTGCATTCTCTTTTCCGGTCAAGATTATTCTCAAAGGTTTGCCCAATTCAGGAAATTTAAGATCATTTGCTTGCAAAAATTCTTTGATATATCTTTCAATTGAAATTTTTTCAAAATCTATCTCTTTTAGCTGCTTGTTAAATTCAGCAAATAATTTTCTTTTGTTAGTATCGATATTAAGAGAATCGAACTTAATTTTAGGTTCTTCGAAAAAATAAATTGATTCATCTGAAATCTGATTTAAAGAATTTGCTCCTTTAGCTAGTAAAGAGATGGCTAAATCGCCTTTGTCAATTTGATTGAAATCAGTTCCTGAATTTTCTTTAACTTTTAATATTAATTCTTCGGATGTTAAAAGATTTAAATATTTGTTGTTATACCAATCTAAAAGATCTTGAGAATATTTTGATGGAGAAGAATTTACATGGTCTAGTTTGAATATTTTTGTAAGCTTATCTAAAGAAAATATTTCTTCTTCTCCGTAAGACCATCCTAATCGTACTAGATAATTTATTAAAGCGTCGCTTAAATAACCGTCCTTTTTATAATCCAAGATATCTTTTGCTCCATCTCTTTTAGAAAGTCTTTTACCTGATTCAGCTAAAACCATGGGTAGATGTGCATAGCTAGGAATTGTCGCGCCCAATGCATCAAGTACATTAATTTGTTTATGCGTATTAGTAATATGATCGTCACCTCTTATTACAGTTGTAATATTCATATCCATATCATCAACAGCGGCAGAAAAATTATAAGTTGGAGACCCATCACTTCTTAAAATTATAAAATCGTCAAATTCTTTATTATTTATAGCGATATCGCCTAAAATTAAATCATTAAATTTTGATACTCCCTTTAGAGGAAATTTAAATCTTAAAACCATACCTTCTTCGTATTTTATATTTCTATTTCTATTCAACCCGTTGTACTTAGGTTTTTGTCTCTTAGCTATTTGTTCTTCTCTCATCTTAGTAAGAGTTTTCTCATTACAATCACAAGCATATGCAAACCCTTTTTTATAAAGGTCAAATGCGAGTTCTTTATGTTTATTTACCAATCTAGATTGATAAACAGGATCTGAATCCAGTTTAATTTTCATCCAGTCAAGAGATTTGAGAATAGATTCAACATATTCTTCTTTGGAACGCTCTTTATCTGTATCCTCAAACCTTAGAAGAAACTTTCCCTTATTTGCTTTAGCAAATAAATAAGAAAATAGTGCGGTTCTTGCTCCACCCAAATGTAAATGTCCGGTTGGGCTTGGAGCAAATCTAGTTATTATCATGGTCTATGTTTAAGGAATTTAGATAAATTTTATGATGATTAACATCATCTACTGAAGCTTGAATTTTTACTAAATTGAAATCGTTTGATGTTCCATTAAAAGATTTTGATTTAAATTCTTTTGAAGAATTATCATCAAATCCTAAATCTTTTTGGCCTCCTGTCATAGCAAGATATACATCAGCTAAAATTTCGGAATCAATCAAAGCCCCATGGTAACTTCTGTCATAACCGGATATTTGATATCTGTCTGTAAGAACTTCTAGGCTATTTCTTTGGCCTGGATGTTTTTCTCTTGCAATTGATAAGGTGTCTGTAATTTTACTTACATGAGCTTCGATGTTTATATCAATATCTGCAAGTTTTAGCTCATGATTTAAAAATCCCACATCGAATTCAGCATTGTGAATTAATAATTCTGAGTCTTTAATAAAATCTAAAAAATCTTGATAAACGTCTTTAAAGAGTGGTTTATCAGATAAAAAATCATCTGATAGTCCATGAATCTTAAAAGATGGTCCAACTGTTCTCTCCGGATTCAAGTAAATTTGATAAGAATTTTTTGTTAATTTTCTATTCACTAATTCGACTCCAGCAATTTCTATGATTCTATGGTCGTTAGCAATATCTAAACCTGTCGTTTCTGTATCTAAAACTATTTGTCTCATATCAACTCATCTATTCCTTTATTAGCTAAAGCATCGGCAATATCATTTTCTCTATGGTTACTATGACCTTTCACCCAAAACCAACTAACTTTATGATGATTTGTCATTTGGTCAAGCTCTTTCCACAGTTCTGAGTTTTTGACTGGTTTTTTTGAAGCATTTTTCCAGCCATTTTTTTTCCAATTTATAATCCATTCAGTAATTCCGTCTTTAACGTATTTTGAATCTGTATAAAGTTCAATAATTTTAGGATCTTTAAAAAACTTCAATGCCTTTATAGTTGCAATCAGCTCCATTTTATTGTTTGTTGTGTTGAAACTGCCCCCGTAAATTTCTTTCTCTATTCCATCTACAATAATAAGAGCTCCCCAGCCACCTAATCCAGGATTGCCTTTACAGGCTCCATCTGTAAAAATCTTAATTGTATTTTCAGACATCTATAAGAAAAGAGATAGATGTTAATATTACTTTAAAAATGATATCTAATATAGAAGCTATTCCAGCATTTTCAGATAACTATATTTGGATTCTTATCGAGGGTAATTCAGTGGCAGTGGTTGATCCTGGCGATGCATCAGCGGTTGAAAATTTTCTAAGCAAAAATAATTTAACTCTCGAAGCGATATTAATTACTCATCATCACTTTGATCATACTGGTGGAATATTAGATCTTGCTTCTAAATGGAATCCAAAAGTATATGGTCCTTCGGGAGGTCATATTAATGGAATAGACTTAGAGTTATCAGAAAACTCAATTATTAAAATTTTAAATACCGAATTCCGTATTTTTGAGACTCCAGGACATACACTGGATCATATTGCCTACTATTCTAAAGATATTGATTCCTTGTTTTGTGGAGATACTCTTTTTTCTGGAGGATGTGGAAGACTGTTTGAGGGAACTCCTCTTCAAATGTTTGATTCATTAAAAAAATTTACTGATTTACCAGAAGATACTAGGGTTTATTGTACTCACGAATATACATTAAGTAATTTAACTTTTGCTTTAGAGGTAGAGCCTGATAATGTTGATCTAAAAAAATATTTCGAAGAAGTTAGTTTACTTAGAGATTCCAACCTAATATCTTTACCATCGAGCATTAGCTTGGAGAATAAAATTAATCCTTTTTTAAGAACTTCTATTGACCAAGTAAAAAATAATGCTGAAAATTATGCTAATAAAAAAAATTTACAGCCCGTTGAAATCCTAGCAGCAATTAGAGATTGGAAAGACAATTTTTAGAATGAAAAAATATCTTCTTTTGTTTGGATTCTTTTTAAGCTTTTCATTATTAGCTCAATCCTCCAATGATTTATGGGGCGAAATCAGAGATAGAATGGTCTTTGATCACGTTTTAGATCATCCCTCAGTTCAATATGAATTGGAAAAATATACCGAAAATCAATATGTCATAAATCGACTAGCAAAAAATGGCCAAAGATATCTTTTTTATACTGTTAGTGAATCTATAAACAGAAACCTTCCAGTTGAGCTTGCTTTGCTGCCTTTTATAGAAAGTCAGTTTGATCCTTATGCTCAGTCATCTACTGGTGCATCAGGAATTTGGCAGTTTATTTTAAGTACTGCAAGAGAGCAAAAACTTAAAAAAAACTGGTGGTATGACGGCAGAAGAGATATTGTTGCCTCAACTGGTGCTGCCTATAATTATCTAACCAAGTTGCATTCCAAATACAACGACTGGTTACTTGCAATAGCTGCTTATAATGCTGGCCCCAATAGAATTTCGAAAGAAATTAAGAAAAATTTAGCAGTAGGCCTTCCTGCTGATTTTTGGTCACTCAATCTTCCAAAGGAAACTAAAGCCTATGTTCCCAAGCTTCTAGCGTTAGTAGAGGTAATTAAAAATCCATCAAAATTCAGTGTCAATATTCCTTTTTTACCTAATAGACCTTATTTTCAACTTGTTACTCTTCCGTCTCAAGTTGACCTTATGCAAGTTGCAAATATTTCCGGACTTAAATTAGAGGTTATATATGAGCTCAATCCAGGCTTTAATCAATGGGCAACCGATCCAAATGGTCCTTTTCATATTTTACTTCCAGTTGGAATTGCTGATAGATTTCAAGTAATCCTTGACAATACTGACCCATCAGAACTCGTTCAGTGGGATAAATATTTAGTTAAAAAGGGAGACACACTTACCTCAATAGCTAAAAAATATTTAATTGATTTTGCCCTGTTAAAGGAAATAAATGGCTTCAAGGATGACACGATATATGAAAATGAAGAATTAATTGTACCGAGAGGTCCTAGCTGGATTAAAGACTATCTTAATAAACCAGATATTTATTATGTAAAAGCAGGAGATAGTATGTGGTCGATTGCTAAAAAATTTAATGTAACGATAAGAGATTTATCAATTTGGAATGATCTAAACCCAGAAAAATTTCTTCTTACTGATACTAAAATCTTAATATATCCCAAGTACTTCAAAGAGATAAAGCCAAAACCTGTTCCTAGAAATAATATAGCTTATCCTGTAAAAAGAGGCGATAGTATTATTAAAATATCTAATAAATTTGGGATACCCAAAGAATGGATACTTGAATGGAATGATATACCGGATGAAACATTAATATATCCCGGCCAAATAATTGAATTAAAACTTTCAGAATTGAATTAATTTTCCAGTTTTTGCGTATCCCTCGGATCTAAAATATCCCTTAGTCCGTCTCCTAGGAAATTTAATGCAAACAATGTTAAAGAAAATAAAGAAGCTGGAAAGATAAGTAACCACCAATACTCTTCCATAGTATTGGCACCCTCTCTTATCAAGATACCCCACGAACTATCAGGAGGTTGTACACCAAGACCTAGAAAACTTAAGAAAGCTTCCAAAAGCATAAATTGAGGTACTAATAATGTTGAATAGATAATTACGGTTCCTAAAACATTTGGGATTAAATGTCTTGATAAAACTCTAAATGAGCTAGCACCCATAATCTGCGCAGAAATGACAAATTCTTTTTTTCTTAAACCTAGTACTTGCAATCGAACAATTCTTGCCATTGAGAGCCAGCCGAAAGCACCTATTGAAATAAATAAAAAATAAATATCTCTTCCAAAAATAACTAGGATTAAAATAATAAAAATTACAAAAGGTAGTCCATCTAAGATATCCACTATCCTCATCATCAATACGTCTACTTTACCTCCAAAGTATCCAGATATAGCTCCGTAAGATAAGCCAATAGTAATAGCAACGAAAGTAGCTAAAAAACCGACAAGTAATGAGATCCTGCTGCCATATAATATTCTTGAGAAGAGATCTCTCCCCAAAACATCTGTGCCAAAGATGTTTTGAAGTGAAGGGCTTGATGCACCTAAAAGTAAATTTTGATCTGACACATCGTAGGGAGCTATTAATGGAGCGAAAAGCGCAATAACGATAAGAAAAGAAGTATACAAAAGAGAAAATAAAAGAATCTTTCTCTGTTTTATCTCACTAAATATATCTTTCCACATTTATTCGAGACCACCTGAATCTCTCAAAGTAGGATTTAAAAACGATGCCAAAATATCTGAAATTAATACAAAGGTTAAGGTCATAAAAGTAAATAAAATAGATGTGCCTAAAATCATCGTATAGTCTCTATTGAAAGCAGCTTGGACATAGAAACGCCCAATACCATTGATTTGAAATATTGTTTCAACAACAAATGATCCTGCCAAAAGTCCTGCAATAGCTGGCCCTAAAAAACTAATAACAGGAATTATTCCTCCTCTTAGTGCATGAATAAAAATTATTCTAATTTCTGATAGCCCTTTTGCCCTAGCTGTTCTAATAAAATCCTGACCCAAAATTTCTAACATACCTCCCCTAGTAAGTCTTGCAAAAATTGCAGCATAAGCAGTTCCCAAAGTAATAGTTGGAAGAATTTTATCTCCAGGATTATCCCCCCATCCATAAACTGGAAGAAATTCGTACCAAATTCCAAATATCAAAACTAGTATCGGACCTAAAATTATTGAAGGAATACATATTCCTAGTAATGAAATAGACATAGGAAAAACATCTAAAAATTTTCCTGGATTTAGAGAGGCGATGAGTCCGGACAATACACCCAAAAAAATTGCAAAAAGAATAGAATAGACAGCAAGTTCGATAGTTGTAGGTAATCCAGACATGATGAGCTCACTAACACTTCTTCCTGGATATTTAAACGATGGGCCAAAATCACCTTGTATCGCACTATACAAATAGTTAAAGATCTGAATATGCAAAGGTTTGTCTAAATTATAAGCCTCATTAAGTTTTTCGATAATTTCTGGTGAAGCTACCCTTTCAGCATCAAAAGGACCGCCTGGAGCGGCATGAATCATTAAAAAGGTAACAATAGTAACTATTAATAAAACTGGGATGTAAGTTAATAATCTTTTTAAGATTAATTGAATCAATATTTCATTCCAAGCTTAAGAATTGGTAAGGGTTGGTATCTAATATATTGTTTTGCCAATTTTTAACCCTCTCACTAAGAAGATAAGTTCTTGTGTAAGTATATAAAGGAATCACAGGCAATTCATCAATTAATATTTTTTCTGCTTTTTCGTAAAGATTATATCTTTCAATTGTTGAAATTTGTGACGAAGCATTCTTCAAAATTTTGTCGAATTCAGAATTACTCCAGCCAGTTTTATTGTTGCCTCTATTTGTAACCATCATATCTAGAAAGGTAAATGGATCTGGATAATCTCCAATCCATCCAGCTCTAGAGATATCAAATTCTCCTTGAGTTTCCCTAGCTAGATAAACTTTCCAATCAACATTGGTTAAAATAACATTAAGACCCAAGTTCTTCTTCCACATTTCTTGAATAGCTTGTGCTATTTTTTGATGTCCCTCTGATGTGTTGTATAAAATTTCTAAAGACGGATTATTCATGTCGTATCCACTTTTTTCAAGAAACTGCTTAGCTTTTACAGGGTTAAAATCTAACTTAGTTTTTGGGTTGTACCCATTATTATCAGGAGGAGTAAAAGAATAAGAAATTTTTTGATTTCCTTTTAAGATGCTTTTGACAATCAACTCTCTATCTATAGACAACGATAAAGCCTTTCTAAAATTAAGATTGTTTAGAGGATATTTATTTGTATTTATCCTGTAGTAGTAGGTACCAAAATAATTATGCTCATTAAATTCATTGGGTCTTTCATCTCTATATCTTTTTATTTTTTCAGTAGGAACAGTATTCGCTAAATGAATACCACCTGATCTAAAAAGTCTGTCTTGAGTAAGTTCATTTTCTATTGGAATGAACTCAATGCCATTAATTTTATTTGATGAGTTTCCCCAATAAAGTTCATTTCTAGAGACTTTAAGAGCTTTATTAATTTCCCATGATTCGAGTTTGAAAGGACCATTACCAACAAAATTGTTTACTCTTGTCCATTGGTTATTTCTGCTAATCATTCCTCCATATTTTTCAACTGTGTCTGGATGTACTGGCCAAGTTGAATAATGGGTTAAGATATTTAAGAAGTACGGAGTCGGATTTTCTAGCTCAACCATAAGCATATTTTTAGTTATCGAAATTCCTACCTTATTAAAATCCTTTATATCTCCTTTATGAAATTTTTCTGCGTTCTTAATAACATAGAGCATGTCAGCATATTGAGCTCCTAAATCAGGAGAAAGAATTCTCTCCCAAGAATAAGCAAAATGTTCTGGTTTGACTGAATCTCCATTTGTCCATTTAGCATCAGGATTGAAAATAAATGTATAAGACAGTCCATCATCGCTAACGCTCCAATCTTCAGCGACGCCAGGAAGAACCCCATTATTTTTTGGATTAAAAACTACCAATCCTTCTAACAAAGCAAGAAGAATTTTATGTTCTGGAACACCAGTTACTAGATGAGGATCAATTCCAGATGGCTCAGTACCGTTTCCTAAAAGAAGAATTCCTTTTTCAGAATATATATCAACTTTAGATTTTTGATCAGCACTTCCTGAACAACTAATAAGAAATACAAAAAAAACTACTAAAAACCTCATTAATTTATCCTCTTAGAAATATTAAGAAAAATAAATCTACCTAATGGGTCGTAATAAGATGGATAAGTGTTTGCATTACCGGGAACATAATCGATGGATTTTCCATTTAGAGGAGGATTTTTATCTAATAAGTTATTTATTCCAAAAGAAAAATTTATATCATCGACTAAATCAATTGAAAAATTCATATCTAAATAATAAAAACTATTGAAGTCAATTGGATTTGTTGAATTTGAATCTTTAACACTATCTAAATATCTTAAAGATAAGTTTGTCGATGAATCGAATTTTGATATTTTGTAGATAAAATTTAGAGATAAGATGTTTTGTATTTCTGGTGAAGGAAGACCGCAAATATTTTCATATTTACCTTTACAATTATTCACTACGGAAGTTGGAAAAAGTTTTTTATTATTCTTATGAAGATATGAAAAGATATTAGATAAACGAATTTCACCAAATGATGTGGATATATTTTTGTTAATACTAATATCTAAACCAAAAATTTCCTGCCTTGAAGTATTTAGAGTTGGTGTAGATATTTTTCCAGTTCCTTGGTAGAAAGTCCCGGTTGATGTATTCCTTTGTATAAGGTCACAAAAGTAAGCCTCTCCTGATTCCAAACAACTATTTAATATAAAAGATGCTTGTAAAAAATCAATTTTGTCTTTAATGAGAATAGAGTAAAAATCCATCTTTAAATCTAATTCGTCAATGTAATTGAGACTTATACTATTTGTTGTGGCAGTTTCAGGTTTCAAACCTACATCACCAGATATAAGGGTGTTAATTTGATCTCTTGTGTTAGGAATTGTTCCGTATTGTGCAAGAGTTACTCCTGTTAAAGAGCATTCATTAAAAGTTTTTATTGGATTTGCACCAGAACAAGGATCAACATCAAGGAAAGCTTGGGCAATTCTAGAGGGTCCGTATAAGTCATTTATATCCGGCATTCTTACTGCTCGTTGGTGTGAAAACTTAAATGTATATTTATCTTCAAAAAGCTGGACAATGCCAAAATCATAAGTCAAAGCATTTTTCTGTAAGGAGTAATCTGAATATCGAATACTAAAGTTCAGATTTGTATCTGACAAAAAAGGAAGGTAAAGCTCTGAAAAGATTTCCCTGACCCTTGAATCACCTCTTAAATTATATTCTGGATATTGTTGTCCAGCTCCATCAGTAAAATCATCTGCAATCTTATTTAAATTTAGTTTTCGATATTCAATACCTATAGAAAAATCTAAAAACTGTAAATTTTTATTATCCAAAGAAAATGATTTTGAGGAAAGAAATCTAAATTGATCTTCTGACAATTTAGCATCAACGTTTAATTCAGTAGATATGTAATTTAAGGCCTCTTGGGTAACTCCTAATGAAGCGGATTCTTTTATTTTTCCATCAGTTACAGTGAATATATTCCAAGGTTTGCAGTCATTACCTGTAACGCAAGATGGATTTAAAGCTGTTCCAGTTACATTTAAAGCCTGGGCTGCTTTTGATTTAGAAATATCGTTTAAATATGAAAAATTAATTTTAGTTTTTGAATTTTGATAATCTAGGCTATATGTCCATTCGTTAGATAATTCTCCTTCCACATTGAACATAAATCTATCTGTTGAGTTTTTAAAACTTCTCTGTCTTGGATTCCCTTCAATATTTCTTCTACTTATATATAGAGGTGTAGTGTCAGTTAATCCAAGACCATTATCAGTACAAATGGTAGTAAATTGTTGGTTAGATAAAAATGGATTGTTGCAAGGCAGATCTACAGATAATCCAAAAATTCCAGAATAATCAAGTTGCGCTATTGTTTTATAGGAGGAGCTGAAATAATCAATATTAAAAGTATGTTTATTTGAATTTTCGAATGTTAGTAAAATTCCAAAATCATGTTTTTTATCTGGACGAAGAAGATGATTTTTGGATGCAAAATTATATCGAGTAGCGCCTGAAGCGAAAGAATCATTTTGAACATGAAAAGTGCTTCCGCCTAATGCATTTTCAGTAAATTTTCCTTCAGGAGATATTGAAGAACCTCGACAAGTTGCATTTCCACTCAAAGCACAAACACTGATATCTCGTTGAGACCAGTTAACTTCTTCGGTATTTCTATAATTTATATAGGAGGTTAAGTATATATTCTGAAAAATTTCATAGCCTAAAGAGATTTGAACTGTATCGTTGTGTCCATCTGAAACTGATTTAGGTGCCAAGTTATAATTATTTGAAGTATGTAAAGAACGTAATCTTGTATCATCATTTTGGTGATTATAAAAAGAATGTTGATAAGAAATATCAATACCAGAGAATTTTCTATCTAATTGAAAATTAATAACTCCCCCGATTGCGTCTGATCCATAAATAGTTGATTTCCCACCTGTAAGTACATCAACTTGCTTTATCAAAGACATAGGGATTTGGCTTAAATCTTGTTCGGAAGTACCGCTCATGGGCATTCCAGGAGAAAGTCTTTTTCCATTTAGCAAAATTAGTGTTCTGGTTCCTCCCAAGCCTCGTAAACTGACCGATGCAGTTCCAGAAGCTTTATTAGAATGATAAGAGGAGTTACTTGGATTTATTTGAGGAAGAAAACTTAAAAAATTCTCAATATATAGAGATCCTCGGCTTTTAATATCTTCTTTATCGAATGAAGATATTGGGTTCGCAATAAGTAGAGAATCTTTTTTAATTAGACTTCCTGTTACATAAAGATCCTCATTAACGTCTGCAATTAATAAACAGCCAAAGAAAAAAGCTACAAAAAAGGAAAATGAATTTCTCATAGGAGAAAACGATTATATTTGATTTAAATTACGATAAAAAATTTTTTTTTCATGTGAAATGTTAATATTGATTTTTATGTCCTTTCTTAAAGATAAAAAATTCTTAATTGTAGGAGTTGCTAATAAATTTTCTATTGCATCTGGAATAGCTAAATCTATGGCAGATCAAGGAGCAGAATTATTCTTGTCTTATCAAAGTGACAGACTTTATAAAAAAGTTTTGCAAGTCGGAGAGCCTTTAGGTTGTAAAAATTATTTTGAGTGTGATGTAGGTAATGACAACTCAATTGATAACTTAATAAAAGAAATCGAGAATAAATGGGGATTTTTAGATGGAATTATCCATGCAGTAGGTTTTGCACCTGCAAATGAATTAGAAGGTAGTTTTGTTGATGTAGCTACAAGAGAAGGCTTTAAGATTGCACATGATATAAGTGTCTTCAGTTTTACAGCGCTAGCTCAGAAAGCAAAATATTTAATGAAAGGTAGAAATGCAGCTTTATTAACTCTTTCTTATTTAGGTGCTCAAAGAACCCTGCCAAATTATAATGTCATGGGAGTTGCAAAAGCAGCATTAGAATCAACGACAAGATACCTTGCAAATAGTCTGGGTGAAGATCAAATAAGAGTTAATGCAATATCAGCAGGTCCAGTAAAAACTTTAGCTGCTTCAGGAGTGAAAAGTTTTAAAAAGATGCTTTCTTATAATGAGTCACGAGCTCCCCTAAAAAGAAATATTACCACTGAGGAAGTTGGCAATGCTGCAGCTTTTTTGTGTTCAGACCTTGCAAGCGGTATTACTGGAGAAATCCTTTATGTTGATGCTGGTTTCAACATTACTGCTATGGGCGACTTATCAGAAGCTAATTAATATAAGAATTAGACTCTAATTCTTTAAAAAATGTCTCTATATAAGATCTTGCGTTTAAGGATTTCAAAGAGTTTTTAGCAGTTACCCTTTCTTCTTTTTTAGCTAGATTTGTTGAATTCTTAATTTTCGTTAGTCTAACGATGTAAATGTCACCATTATCTTGAGAAGAGATAAAAACTGGGCTGTCTAAGCTTACTGCAAATAAATCTCTTAGCAAATTATCAGGCAAGAGACTGCTATCTCTTTTTATTAAAGAATAAGAATTAAAATCTGAAATTTCATTTTCTTTTGCTTTTTGTTCAAATATTTTTAGTTCATCTAAAATAGTAATTTGTGCTTGTTCATTTTGAAGAATTCCTATAATTTCAGGTTCAGATTCAGAAAGAGAAAGCAAAGTTTCACCTTTAACTTCACTAACTTCGTAAAGGATAAAATTACCATTGCCATCTTCGAATGGTCCAAAAAATTCTTTGCTAATTTCAGATTGGCTTAATAAATCATCAGCTAAATCAAAAGAAAGAAGTCTTTCAGGAATATTCGATTTATTAAACAGATTGGTTTCTTTAATTTCTAAGTCAAGATCCGAGGAGACTAGACTAAGGTTTGAAGCTAAATAACTATCTTCGATTGTTGATAATACTGTATCGAGTTTTAACTGAGACTTTTCAAATAAAATAAGATCTTCAATTTCAGAATCTGTAAGTAATAATTCATTTTTTTCAGTTATTTTCAAAATATGAAGCGAACTAGACATTACAATAACGCCTGAGAGCTCATCTACTGTTAAATTTCCTATTTCCTTTTCAAATTCTTCAGGAAAAACTGTGCCATCAGTAAAACCTAAATCTCCTCCAAGATTATTACTACCAAAATCATCTGAATATTCCAAAACTAATTCCTCAAAAGACTTAGAGTTTGAAAGTTGCTCTAAAATAGAGTCAGCAATATTTAATTTTTCAATCTTTTCTTCTTCAGAAGAAAAGCTTAATTGAATATGGCTTACGCGAGTTTGAGAATCTTGATTACCCTCCTCTAATAAATTTCTTTCCTGGGTGATTTCTTCTTTACTTACAATTAAAGATTCTTTAAGTACATCATTACTTAAATAGATATATTTTATTGAAACTTTTTTTGGCTCTATAAATCTAAATTGATTTTGTTGATAAAAGTTCAAAATGTCAGACTCAGGTATTTTTTCCTTATTAGCAATTTTATCTAGATCTAATTTATAAAAACTTAATGATCTTTGTTGATTTATTGCTCTGATATAACTCAAAGCAGATGATTCTAAAGAAAATTCAGATTTAGAAATAAAGTCACTTAATATATTTGCTAAATATTTTGACTTAACTAATTCTCTATAATCATTCACAGAAAGTCCAAGACGAGCCATGTATCCAGAAAACAATGCGGTATCAAATTCGCCATCTGTTTGGAAAGATATATCTTTGGCTATAGCGTTATTAACAAACTCTTCGGAGAGATTCATTCTAAGATCTGAGGCCTTCTGATATAGAAGTTCTTTAGAGACAATAGAGTTTTTTGCAATATCTGTAACAACTTCTTCAGAAACCTCACTTTGAGAGAAAAGAGAAGCTATTCTATTGAATTCTAAATTAAATTCGCCAAAGGAAATTTTCTTGCCATTCACGCTTAATGGAGAATTTGCCGGCGCTGAAGGATCGGTTAAAAATCCTCCAAAAGTTGCGACAAGACCAAATATAATTATGGCAACAATAATTGAGGAGCCCGAAGAAGAAAGACCTTTTCGAATATTTTTAAGAGCTGACATTGTGCGATTATAAAATAAAAACGCGCCCTAAAAATAGGACGCGTTTTAAAAAAATAAGTTTATAAACTATCTTTGAGACTTTTTCCGGCTTTAAAGCCAACCCCTTTTGAGGCTGCAATTTGGATTGTTTCACCGGTAGCAGGATTACGACCCATTCTTGCTGCTCTCTCTCTTACGTTAAAAGTTCCAAATCCAACAAGTGCAACGGAGTCTCCGTTACTTAAAGCTCCTGAAATTGAATCAAGCACAGCATCTAATGTTCTGCTGGCTTCGGCTTTTGAGGTATCAGTCGCATCAGCAACTGCTTCTATTAATTCGGCTTTATTCACTAGTCTCTCTCCTAAATAAAGTTGTTAAAATTCTTAAGACATGAAGTCAATAAAGAGATTTAGACATGTAGATATATATCTGTCAAGCGAGTTTTAAAGCTTAAACACCTTTTTTTAATGGGTTTCAAGCTTATGTTTTCGAGTTTTTTTTCTTCTCGTTCCTTTAGATGAATTTTCTTCTTTATCTTCCCAAATCTTTGGCTTTTCCGTCAAAACGAGATCAAAAACTTCATCAATCCATTTAACTGGTCTTATTTCTAGTTTTGTTTTTATTTTGTCAGGAATTTCTCTAAGATCTCCTACATTTCCCTCTGGGATTAAAACTGTCTTTATACCGCCTCTTTTAGCTGCCAAAAGCTTTTCCTTTAAGCCTCCAATCTTAAGAACTTCTCCTCTTAGAGTAATTTCTCCTGTCATGGCAACATCAGCTCTTACAGGAATTTCGGAAAGTACAGAAGCAACGGCTGTACACATTCCTATGCCAGCACTTGGTCCATCCTTTGGAGTTGCTCCTTCTGGCACGTGTATGTGAAGATCATTTAATTCATGAAAATCAGGATTAATTCCTAGAGTTTCTGCTCTTGCTCTTATTACTGAGATTGCAGCTTGGATAGACTCCTGCATTACATCTCCCAGTTTTCCAGTTTTAATGATTTTACCTTTTCCTTTGAATGCAGAAGCCTCAATAGTAAGAAGCTCTCCGCCAACTTGAGTCCATGCTAATCCAGTCACTTGTCCAATACGGTCTTTATCCTTAGCTTCGCCATAATCAAATTTTTTAACTCCTAAAATATCTTCTAGTATTTTTGGTGTTACATTAATGAGTTTTTTTTCTTTAAGATCAGCAATTTTTTTAATTGTCTTCCTACAAATTTTTGCTATTTCTCTTTCTAAAGATCTTACTCCGGCTTCTCTGGTGTAATACCTAATTACATCTAAAATAGATTTATCTGAAATATTAATTTCGGTCTCGTCTAAACCGTTATTTTTCAATTGTTTTTTTACTAGGTAATCTTTGGCAATGCTCAATTTTTCATCTTCCGTATAGCCAGGAAGTCTAATGATTTCCATTCTGTCCAGAAGAGGAGCAGGAATATCTAACGAATTTGCTGTACAAACAAACATAACATCCGATAAATCATAATCAACTTCGAGATAATGATCATTGAACGTGTGATTTTGTTCTGGGTCTAAAACCTCAAGAAGAGCAGATGAAGGGTCTCCTCTGTAATCCATTCCCATTTTATCTATCTCATCAAGAAGAAATAACGGATTTTTTACACCTACTTTTGACATCTTCTGGAGTATTTTTCCAGGCATCGAGCCAATGTAAGTTCTTCTATGACCTCTAATTTCTGCTTCGTCTCTTACTCCACCAAGAGATACTCTAGTGAACTTTCTACCAGTTGCTCTCGCAATTGATTCTCCTAAAGAAGTCTTACCAACTCCAGGAGGTCCTACTAAACATAGGACAGGGCCTTTGAGTTTTGAAACTCTTTTTTGAACAGCAAGATATTCGAGAATTCTTTCTTTAACCTCTTCAAGGCCATGATGATCTGTTTCCAAGACTTTACTTGCATTTTCGATGTTTTTTTGGATTTTAGATTTCTTTTTCCAAGGAATACTGGTCATCCAATCTATATATCCACGCACAACGGAAGCTTCTGCTGACATTGGGGGCATTAACTTAAATTTATTTAATTCTGTATTTACCTTTTCCTTTGCATCATCAGGCATTCCAGAATCGCTTATTTTCTTTTCAAGAATTTCTACTTCATCATCTAAATCTTCGCCCTCTCCCATTTCTTTTTTGAGAGCCTTCATTTGTTCACTCAAGTAATATTCTTTTTGACTCTTTTCCATTTGTTTCTTAACTCTATTTCGGATTTTTTTCTCCATTTGAGTAAGATCAAGTTGTGTTTCAAGAAGATTAACCAAGTTTTTTGCCCTCTCTTCTAAGTCAAGTTCTTCTAATAAAATTTGTCTGTCCGCAATAGAAATAGATAGATGACCTACAAGAGTGTCGATTAATTTTTCCAATCTTTCAACTGACCTGACCTGATTAGCAATTTCAGGTCTAATTTTTTGTGACGTTTTAGAAAGTTCTCTAAATTGTGATTGCAAAGTATTTACATAACTTTTTTTAAGATCTTCTTCCATTTCAGAATCCTCAAGGATATCTACCTCTGCTTCGAGAATATCTTTTCCAGAAACTAAGTTTTGTAGTTTTGCTCGTTTAATGCCTTCTACGAGAACTTTGTATGTACCGTCTGGAAGCTTAATCAATTGTAATATGGTGGATACAGTACCAATATCATATAAATCTTTTTTATTTGGATTTTCAGTATTAGCTTCTCGCTGTGCAACAAGCATTACGGATTTATCATCTGACATAGCCTTTTGAAGAGAATTAATTGAGGATTCTCTTCCAACAAATAAGGGTGTTACTACGCCAGGAAAAATTACAACATCTCTAAGGGGGACTAGTGGAATATTCATAATGACCTCTCATCTTTATATAAGGACAATTCAAAAAAAAACAAGTTATTGTAATTTTTTTGAATCCAAATCAGTTTCGTAAACTAGTAAAGGCTTAGAGTCGCCTTTAATAGAGGAGGCGTCCAAAACAACCTTTTCAAGATTATCCACAGAAGGAACTTCATACATGGTATCAAGAAGAGATTTTTCTAAAATTGACCTAAGACCTCTGGCCCCAGTTTTCATTTCAATTGCCAGCTTAGCTATTTCAGAAAGAGCATCCTTTCTTATATCAAGTTCTACGTTTTCCATTTCAAAAAGTTTTTTGAATTGTTTAGTTAGGGAGTTTTTAGGCTCTGTAAGAATTGTAATAAGTGCATCCTCATCTAATTCATCCAAAGTAGCCATTACAGGTAACCTTCCTACAAACTCTGGGATTAAGCCATATTTAATTAAATCCTCTGGTTGAGAGTTTTTAATAACTTTTGAATCAAATCCTTGTGTTTTTCTCTTAACAGATGCTTCAAAGCCCATACCTCTCTCTTCAGATCTTGCTTTAATGATATCTTCAAGGCCTGAGAAAGCTCCGCCACAAATGAATAAGATATTAGAAGTATCGACTTGTAAAAACTCTTGCTGAGGATGTTTTCTACCTCCTTGAGGTGGAACTGCAGCGGTAGTACCTTCAACAAGTTTAAGCAATGCTTGTTGTACACCTTCACCAGAAACATCTCTAGTTATCGATGGATTGTCTGATTTCCTCGCAATTTTATCTATTTCATCAATGTAAACGATACCTACTTGAGCTTTTTCAACATCGTAATCACATTTTTGAAGAAGTTTTTGAATAATATTTTCTACGTCTTCACCAACATAACCTGCTTCAGTTAAAGTAGTTGCGTCAGCAATGGTAAATGGAACATCTAAGAGTCTGGCTAAAGTCTGTGCCAATAGAGTTTTTCCACTGCCTGTAGGCCCTAGAAGAAGAATATTGCTTTTTCCTAATTCGACATCGGAACTAGAAGATTGCGAACTTTTTAATTTTTTATAATGGTTATAAACAGCTACAGCTAGGGTCTTTTTTGCAGATTCTTGGCCAATAACATAATCGTCAAGAATTTCTTTGATTTCCTCTGGAACGGGTAATTTTTCGTCAGAAGATTCTTGGTTGGCTTCTGCAAAATCTTCTTTAATAATATCGTTACAAAGAGACACACATTCATCGCATATGTAAACAGAAGGTCCGGCAATTAGTTTTTTTACCTCGGACTGATTCTTTCCGCAGAAAGAACAAAATAATTTTTTATCTGTTTCTTGATTTTCAGACATATCTATTTATCTCTTTTATCAATAACTTTATCTATTAAACCATACTTTACAGCTTCTTCACCGCTCATAAAATTATCTCTTTCAGTATCTTGACTAACTTTGTCAATATCTTTCCCGCTATGATGAGACAGAATTTCATTCAATTTAGTTCTGATTTTAAGTATTTCTTGAGCATGAATTTCAATATCGGTTGCCTGCCCCTGAAATCCTCCTAAGGGTTGATGGATCATTATTCTAGAATTTGGGAGAGCAAATCTCTTACCTTTAGTACCGCCAGTGAGCAAAATTGCCCCCATGCTAGAAGCTTGGCCTATACATAAAGTACTTATATCAGGTTTAATATAAGACATTGTGTCGTATATTGACATGCCTGAAGTTACTGACCCTCCTGGTGAATTTATGTAAATATTAATGTCTTTTTCTGGATTTTCTGCTTCTAGAAAAAGCAATTGAGCCACAACTAAATTTGCCATATGGTCTTCTATCGGACCAGTAATGAAAATAACTCTTTCTTTAAGAAGCCTGGAGTAAATATCAAAAGCCCTCTCTCCTCTTGGTGTTTGTTCCACAACCATTGGAACAAGCTGATTTTTTATGTTTGTCATATTCTTAATTTAACCCATAGAAACTACTTCTTCAAAACTTAACGACTCCTCTTCTACTTTAGATTTGCTTTCTAAGTATTCAGCTACTTTATCTTCTAAAACAAGAGACTCAATATTTTTTAGTTGTTCTTCATTACCATATATCCAATTGACATATTGCTCTGGATCTTTAAATGATTTAGATTTGTCTTCAATTTCTTCCTTCAAAGTATCTTTATCTACGGCAATATTGTTTTCTTCAATTAATTTATTTATCAAGACGCCCAACCTAACTCTTTTAAGAGCATTTTCTTTAAAATTTTCAATTGGGAATTGGTCATCCTCTAATTTGCTTATATCTAATCCTATTTGTTGAGCAGAGTTTTTTCTTAAATTATTTGCCTCAGAAATAATCATACTTTTAGGAATATCAACTTGATTTGAGCTTTCAAAAGCATCGAATATTCTTTGTTTAGTTTTTATTTTTAAATTTTCTTTTAAATCAGTTTGTAGCTGTTCTTCAATTTTTTTCTCAAATTCTTCCTTTGTTTTAACATCCATATTTATGGACTTAAAAAATTCCTCATCAAGATTAGGGATTTTTACTTCTGAAACTTCTTTCATGTTTATTTTAAACATTACATTTTGTCCTTTTAAATTTTCTGCTTGATAGTCTTCCGGAAAAGTTACTTGGATTTCTCTGGTTTCCAAGGCTTTCATACCAATTATTTGTTCTTCAAAGCCTGGAATCATAGTTTTTGATCCAAGTTCAAGAGAATAATCTTGTGCCTCACCACCTTCAAATTTTTCTTCATTTAAAAATCCTTCAAAATCAATTTTTACTAGATTTCCTTCCCTGCTTTCTTCGTTTGTTGGCTCGGCTTTTCCATATCTTTTTAAAACTAGATCAGTAGCTTTTTTAATATCTTCATTTGTAATTTTTGAAACAGGCTTTTTAAAGGATAGAGAGCCCATTTTTGTTAAAGAAAATTCTGGATAAATTTCATACGATACTTCAAATTTAATATCTTTTTTAATATCAAAAGATTCTGGGACAAAATTAGGCTGACCAACGACTGGTATATTTTCTTCAGAAATTTTCTTATAAAAAATATCTCCCATCTTATCCATAATTAACCTTTGTTTAATTTGATCCCCATAGTACTTTTCGATTACATCTAATGGAGCTTTACCTTTTCTGAATCCCTTAAGGTCAGAGGATGATTGCTGAGATAAAAGCCTTTTTTTAAAGTCGTCTTCAAGATCTTTAGACAAAATATTTAACTTTATTTTTTTTTCTAGATTATTTTTTTTACCAAACATAATTTCCTTCTTTTTTTGGGGTGGGCGATGGGGCTCGAACCCACGACAACCGGTACCACAAACCAGTGCTCTACCAACTGAGCTACGCCCACCATTAGTGGCCTCCCGGGCAGGATTCGAACCTGCGACCCTCTGCTTAGAAGGCAGATGCTCTATCCAGCTGAGCTACCGGGAGTGAATTTGCTATTGTATAAAAATACTTACGATTAGTCTTTACTTACCAAAATTGACTAATGAACCAAAAAGAAATCTTAAAACCCTGTTAGGAATGAATTTTGATATTAATATCATTGTTTTATTAAAACCGCCTCTTACTACATAAATTTCTTTTCCTTTTAAACAAGCATCTACTCCCTGAACTGCGACTTGCTCAGCTGACATTAGAAATAAGGAAGGTACATCTGAGTATTGCATATTAAATCCAGCTCTTTCATTGAAGCCTGTTTCAGTAAAGCCTGGACAAAGAGCACAAACATGAACATTGTATTTTTTATAGGTACTGTTCAACGTGATAGTGAATTCATTCACAAAATTCTTAATATTTCCATAAATGCCAATTGCTCCGCTTCCACTCGGAATTATTCCTGCTATTGAGGATACCTGCAGAATCTTTCCAGATTTTCTCTCTTTCATATCTTTTATGAAAAGACGCGTTAACTTGACCAAAGAATTCAACAAAACATTTAAAAAATCATCGAGTTTATCAAGATCATATGAATCAAAGTCTTCAGTAAATCCATATCCAGCATTATTGACTAAAAAATCAACTTTATAGTTATTTTTTTTACAGAAATCATAAATCTCTTGAGGGCTGTCAGATTTAGCCAAATCTTTTACCAAAACTATTACTTTTGAGTTTGAATTAGACTCTACTTCCTCTTTTAGTTTTGTTAATTTATCTTCTCTTCTTGCAGTAACAATTATTTCCATATCAAACTTTGAAAGATATTTGACTATTTCAAAGCCAATTCCTGATGACGAACCTGTAACGAGGGCTGTTCTATTTCTTAAATAACTCATTATATTTTGGTCGGGGTGGAGGGATTTGAACCCCCGACATCCTGCTCCCAAAGCAGGCGCGCTACCAGGCTGCGCTACACCCCGTTAATTTTTAAATAAGGGGTGGTATGATAACAAATAAAGATGGCTATAGTACTCGACGGAAAAAAATTGTCTCTTGAATCTGAAAAAGATTTTTCTAAACGTGTTGAAAAAATTAAAGCTAGAAATTTTTCCACACCTATATTGGCTACAATTTTAGTTGGAAGTGATCCTGCTTCAGCAACTTATGTAAAAATGAAAGGTAATGCTTGCAAAAGGGTCGGAATGGACTCTTTGAAAATTGAACTTGATGAAGCTACAACTACTTCGGAGTTAATAAAAAAAATTGAAGAACTAAATGCCAATAAGGATGTACATGGAATTTTGTTACAACATCCTGTTCCAGTTCATATCGATGAGAGATCTTGTTTTGATGCGATAGATATAAATAAAGACGTTGATGGAGTAACTAGTTTGGGATTTGGAAGAATGAGTATGCAAGAAAGAGCATATGGTTCTTGCACTCCTTATGGAATAATGCGTTTATTGAAAGAATATAAAATTCCTTTGGAAGGAAAATCAGCAGTTATTGTTGGAAGAAGTCCTATATTGGGAAAGCCTATGGCAATGATGTTATTAAATGAAAATGCAACAGTAACAATTTGTCATTCTAGAACAACAAATTTACCTGAAATTGTATCTACTGCAGATATCTTAGTAGGAGCAGTTGGTATTCCGAAGTTTATCAAAAGTGATTGGATCAAAGATAATGCAGTTGTAGTTGATGCGGGATATCATCCCGAGAAATGTGGTGACATTGATCTTGAGGGTATCATTTCAAGGTCATACGCTTATACTCCCGTTCCAGGAGGTGTTGGTCCAATGACTATCAATACTTTGATTATGCAAACTTTAGAAAGTTGTGAAGCTCAATTAGGTCTTGATTAATTTTTCCAATATTCGTCTTTGAGAAGTCTTTTATAAAGCTTTCCAGTTGGATGTCTAGGCAGCTCTTCCCTAAAATCGATAGTTTTAGGGCACTTCACATGAGATATGTGTTCTCGACAATAAGCCATAAGTTCAGCTTCTAGATCATCTCCAGCAAGACTCATATCTTCAGGTTGAACTACAGCTTTAACTTCTTCACCCATTTCTTCATTGGGAACGCCAAAAACAGCAACATCAGCAACTTTAGGATGCATGATCAATGCATCTTCTGTCTCTTTTGGATAAATATTCACGCCTCCAGAAATGATCATGAAAGCCTTTCTGTCAGTTAAGTATAGAAAACCTTCTTCATCTAAGTAACCTATATCTCCTAAAGTTGTATATCCTTGTTTTGAAGTGGCTCCTTTAGTTTTTTCTTTGTCATTGTGATAAGAAAAACCATTGGCAGTAGGTCCTTCAAAGTAAATTGTACCCTCTTCTCCAACAGGTACTTCATTTTGATCATCATCCAAAATATGTATTGGCCCAAGTAAGGACTGACCAACTGTACCTTTATGAGAGAGCCATTGTTCTGAATTACATGCTACAAAGCCGTTAAACTCTGTTCCTGCGTAGTATTCATGAATAATAGGGCCCCACCAATCTATCATTTTTTCTTTCACTTCTACCGGGCATGGTGCAGCAGCATGAATAGCTATTCGATGTGACGATAGATCATATTTATCAAATATTTCAGGATCACTTTTTAAAAATCTAATAAACATTGTTGGGACCCATTGACTATGTGTAATTTTATATTCTTCTATTGCAGCCAGTGCAGCTTCAGGATCAAATTTTTCTAAAATAATACTAGTGGCTCCTAAGGCAAGAAATCCTGTATTGAAGCCCATAGGTGCTGAATGATAAAGAGGAGCTGGAGATAAATAAACAGAATCTTCGTCAGCAGAATACAATCCCTGAACAACTCGGGTTAAACCTAAGTCATCTTCATCTGCTTTATAAGGTAAAGGATTTAGGTTTATTTCGCGGCTAACGCCTTTTGGCTTTCCAGTTGTTCCAGAAGAATACAACATGGCAGCTCCCTGACACTCGTCTTTTATAGGAGTGACTGGCATATTATTTATTTCTTCTTCATAAGACTGAAAATCATCTGTTATTCCATCAAGCATAAATTTCTGAACGCCTTCTAAAGAATTGGATAAAGACTTTGCAGAATCCTCGAGGAATTTACTGGTTATGAAAACTTTCGCACCACAGTCCTTAACAATATACTCAACTTCACTTGCCTGAAGTCTCCAACTTATAGCTGTATACTTCAATCCACTTCGATAAGCAGCAAAAGCAATTGGAAAAAATAATTTATGATTCTCCATCATAAAAGCTATGCTATCTCCAGGCTTTAGGCCTAAAGATCTAAATAATTGAGCGCCTTGATTTGATAATTCATTTAATTCTTGATGCGTGATAACTTCTCCACTACCTGCCATGATAATTGCTGGTTTATCTTTTAATTTTGGCCCGTTTATTCCTGGATGCATGTCCTCTCCCTTAAATAATGTAAAATTATCCCTATAAGTTAATTTAAATAAAAATTACATGCAAGATTTTAAAAGATTTCCAGTTATTTGTAGCGTTGGTGGCATAAACTCGGCCGGAAGATCTTCTTTTGATTTTTCATACAAACGACTTGTTATGGACAAACTCGATAGTCCATCAAAAAAAATATTACTAAAAGATTTAAATTCATTAACTAATTCTGAAATTTCATCGGAAAAAGATATTTTAGAAAAAACTTTGGTAAGAAAGGTTAATTCAGATCTTTTTGATCCTGAATTACTTATGAAAGATGTCATGAATGTGAATGCTGCAGGACAACTGCCTGAAGGAATAAATCTTTCAGGGATGTATAACTCTAGACAACATCCTAAAGGGATTCAGATGACTATTTTTGGTGTTACCGATTGTTTAAAAAATCTCGGTAAGGATTGGGATACTGAACTGAAACCACTATTAGATCCAAAAAAAATAGGTGTTTTTTCAGGACCTGCTATAGGACAACTTGATTATGAAGGAATGGGAGGTCTTTTGCAGTCTAGAAAAATAGGTAAAAGAGCTAGTTCTAAACATCTATCAATGTCTTTGATAGGTATGTCAGCAGATTTCATTAATGCCTATGTATTAGGCTCTTTAGGAAAAACGGGTACCGTTGCTGGGGCATGTGCAACTTTTCTTTATAACTTAGATTTGGCTTTAAAAGGAATTAAAAATAATGAATTAGATTTTACAATTGTCGGATCTGCTGAGGCTCCTATCAATCCAGAAATAACAGATGGCTTTTTAGCAACTACAGGAATTGCAGATGATAAAAAAATTCTAGAAATGCAAATCAGAAATAATGATGATAAGCCTGAAGAAGTAGATCATAAAAATGCTTGTAGACCTTTTGGAGATAATGCTGGAATGATTTTAGGTGAAGCAGCTCAATTTGTAGCTGTTACTACTCTAGAGTTTGCTTTAGATAATGGACTTAAGATACTTGGTGGCTTTACAGATGTTGCAATAAATGCGGATGGATTCAAAAAATCAATAAGTTCTCCAGGTATTGGCAACTACATCACCATGGCTCAATCTCTATCTAATACTTTAAAAATAGGATGTTCCATTCAAGAAAGTATTGTTATAGCTCATGGAACGGGTACCTTCCAGAATCGAAGTACTGAATCAGATGTTCTAAATAGAGTTGCTGAAGGATTTAAACTTAAAAATTGGAAAGTTACGGCTTTGAAGGGCATGTTGGGTCACACCATGGGTCCTGCTGCTGGAGATGAATTAATGACAGCTATAGGAATATGGAATTATGGTTTTATTCCAGGAATAAATACAACTAAGAAATTAGGTGATGATGTGTTATCAGATAATTTAGATTTTTGTCTAAATACCCGAGAAGTAGATATAGAAAAAATTGATGCAATCTATCTAAATGCTAAGGGTTTTGGAGGTAATAATGGCTCTTGTGGTGTGGTGAGTCCAAGTTTTATTAAATCAAAAATAAATCAAAAAGACCTAAAAAATTATGAATCAAAACTTCTAGAAACTGAAGAGAAGAGAACTGCTTATTTTGAAAATAGTAATAATGGTAATTACGATTTAATTTATCGTTTTAAAGAAGAAATTCTTGACCCTGAAGAAGATATGAAAATTACAAAAGAAAAAATTTCTATTTCCAATTACAAGGATATTGACTTATAAACTATCTATCTAAAAGCTTGTCTTTGGGAAATAACCTCCCAATTAAAGGAATAAGAGGTAACAAGTAAATATATTTTTTTGGAAAAAATCTCTGAATTCTGTCATACCAATGAGCATCTCCCCCGACTAAAATTCTTTTATTTTTTTTCTTGATATTTTTTAAAATAATTTTTGCTGCTGTATTAGCATTAATAGGAGCTTGATTTTTGAATATCTCTCCCACCTCCTCTTTTGTTTTTGCCTTAGGTCCAAACAAATTTGGTCTTTCGTCCTCTTTATCAAGATCTATTTCTAATTTATCGTTTTTCACACCATAATTAGCAATGTTTGTACCGATATGACCTGGATGAACTGAATATACCTCAACCGGAGAATCTTCCATTTTCATTTCTAAGGCTAGAGTTTCTGTGAAAGCTCTCACTCCATATTTACCGACATGATAAATAGATTGTGTAGGAACGGATAAGAGTCCAAAAATAGATGAAGTATTTATTATGGCTGCTTCTGGTCTTGTTTTTAGATGAGGTAAAAAAGCTCTAGTTCCATTTATTACACCATGGAGAAGAATTCCTAAACCCCAATCCCAATCTTCATCTGTTGAATCTTCTACTGTTTGAGATAATGCGACTCCTGCATTATTAAAAACCATATCAACAGCGCCATGTTCATCGATCACCTTTTGAGGTAAGGCAAAAACAGCTTCTTTGTCACTTACATCTATTACATGCTTAGATACGCCCACATTATAGTTTTTTAAAAGTTCAGCAGTTTCGTTAAGCGTGTCTTCATTCCATTCTGCTAAAGCTATATTAGATCCTAATTTAGCTAGTTCTATAGCAAGTTCTCTGCCCATTCCAGATCCTGCTCCAGTTATAACAGCAACTTTTCCTTCGAAATTTTTCATATGTATCTCCTCTTAATTAATATAATTTATGACAGTAGGACTGTCCAATCTTTAATAAATGATTTAAATATCGATAACTTTTTCGGAACTTAAGAATTTTAATATTGGATCTAAAGTCAACCCTTGAATTGTAGTTTCATCGCCCTTGGTAGATAAAAATAAATTCTTTCCTAGGGATTCAAATCTATATGCTCCACAAGCCATAAAAGGTTCATCTTCATCAATATAGTTCATTATTTCTTTGTCAGATAGGGTCTTCATTGTAAGAGCTGCTTGAGCATAATGAGACCAAATTTCTACTCCTTCCCTGCAAATACTTATACCGCAATTTTGATAATGCGTATTTCCTGATAATTTTGACAAAGTTATAAAACAATTTTCCTTTGTTAAAGGTTTGCTAAAAATTTCATCCTCGTAACAACATATTTGATCTGAACCAATTACATATGCATTTTTCTTTTTATTACTTACGTCTAGAGCCTTAGCTTTTGCTAAAGCAAGACAAAAGTCTTTGAAATTGCTGTTTGAAAAAGAATTCTTTAATTTTTCCTCATCCACTTCTGATGACACAACTTCAAAAGTAATTCCGGAGTCTTCTAAGATTTTTTTTCTTATAGAAGAACTTGATGCAAGGATAATTTTGTCTTCAGATGTTGATTCCGAACTCAAGATTGGTTGGAGTTAGAATGTATGAGATTCATAAATTCTGTACGTGTAATAGCATTTTCTTTGAAAACGCCCAACATTCTACTTGTCACTGTGCTTGTTTCAGTCTTATGAATTCCTCTTGTGGTCATGCATTGATGAGCGGCATCAATTACTACTGCAACCCCTTTCGGTTTTAAAACATTATTGATAGTGTCTGCAACTTGTGCAGTCATAGTTTCTTGAGTCTGTAACCTTTTCCCAAAAATATCAATTATTCTAGCCAATTTACTAATACCTACTACTCTTTGATCTGGAATGTAGCCTACGTGTGCGACACCTAAAATGGGTACCATATGATGTTCACAGTGAGACTCTACTCTTATACCCTTGACTATGACCATTTCGTCATAGCCCTCAACTTGTTCAAAAGTTTTAGATAGAACTTCTTCAGGATCTTCATCATATCCAGCAAAAAACTCTCCATAAGCTTTAATTACTCTTTTTGGAGTCTCCACTAGACCTTCTCTGGTAGGATCATCTCCAGCAAAAGCTAGAAGCGTCTTGACTGCTTCCATGGCCTCCTCAGACGATGGTCTTGAAATAGGTAGTTCTTTTTTGGCAAAATTTTTCTTACTCATTATTAATCCTTTAAAAACAAATATTTATTTTACAGACTTTTTTATAACTTTTAATCATTATCTTCTTCAGGAAAGGGATTAAAAGGAAATGGTCTTTCTTGACTACTATAAGTTACAAAATCAACTATTTGAACAATATAATTCCTCAATCTAATTGAAAAAGTTGATAAGTGCGAATTTGGTTCTTTTGTAAAGACAGTAAACAGGAATTGTGCTCCTGCGATAACCCATAAAACTAAATCTAAGAATCCTAATAGAAAAAGGTAGAAAACAACCAATCCAGCTGTAATCCAAGTTGAAGGATGTTTCACCTTTTCAGGTATAACATCTTTAAAATTTTTTGTTTCTTCTGATTCAGTTTCAACTATTACCGAAGAATCATCGTTTTTTTCAGTCATATGCGGTGTCAATATTACCACTTTCGTGAATAAACTTTAAAAAACATTTTCTTGGCTCTTGTTTGAGATAAACAATCTTATAAAGAGCTTCAATTATAGGCATATTCAAAGAAAGTTTTTTCTTTTCAAAATATATAACTTTTAAAGTCCTATGGCCTTCTACCGACTGATTAATCATTCCTAGAGCTTTATTAGAACTGTTTCCTTTTCCTAGAAGCTTTCCAAAAGAATAATTTCTGCTTTTTTTAGAACTACTTGTCGCTATTAAATCACCAACTCCTGACAGCCCAAGAAGAGTTAATGGATTAGCATTTATTTTTTTAAAAAGATCGGACATCTCTGAAAGTGATCTAGTTAACAACATGGCTTTTGTGTTTGATTCAAAACCTAATCCATCAGAGAGACCTGAGCATATTGCGTATAAATTTTTTAAAGCCCCTGCCATTTCTACTCCTTTTGTATCATTTGATAAAAATATTTTAAAAAAATCTGTATTAAATAAGTCTGATACATAGCCTAAAGTTTTTTTATCATCTCCAGCAATAACTGATGCAGATATGTTTTTCCTCATTATTTCATCTGCAATATTTGGGCCTGAAAGGACCATAATATTTTTTTTTGAATAATTTGTTTCATCTACAAATATTTCGCTCATAGTCATAAAAGATTGGTTTTCAATTCCCTTAGATGCAATCAAAATCTTTTGCTTATCTAAATATTTAGAAATTTTTGATGAAATTGACCTAAAACCTTTTGACGGAATTGCAATAATTATTAAATCTACATCTCTAAAAGCATTCTTAAGATTAGAAATTATCGTTAGTTGTTTTGAAAGTTTATATTTTGGAAGATATTTATTATTTATCCAATGTGTTTTTTCTTTACTAAATATTTTTGAATTTCTGGCCCATAAAGATACATCATGATCCTTTTCAGCTAGCAAGTTCGCCAATGTCGTACCCCATGAACCTCCTCCTAAAACTAAAACTTTGTTCATATTAAATTTAAGAAATGAAGTTTAAAGATTTTTCACCAAATCTTTTCCACCAACTTTCACCCAAAAGTTTTATAGATTTTAAATTTCTTTTAGAAGTATTATCAAAAGAAGATTTAATGCCTGATAAAGATGAATCTACCCTTAAATAATTTTCTTTGAAAAGCGATTGTGCAATAACATGCTCTATATTTGATTCCATTAAAATCTGAATAATTCCTGCATTTAGCCAAGAAATTGAGCCCCATTTTCTAGCGCGCCTTCCATCCAATCTTTTAGAGTTATAACCTGTCCCAATACTTAAAATCTTAATTTCTTCATTTGGCCATAGTTTCTTTGCTTCAGCATACGCAATTAACACAGGATTATTAGTTGAGACTGCGCCATCTATATACCACTGATCTTCGATTGATTCGGCAGGAAAATATGTTGGAGCTGCAGAAGTTGCTGCAGCTACTCTTCTTGCAGGCAAGTATCCGTCTATCCAAGATTTAAACATTTTTACTCTTCTTTTTTCTAAATCGAAGGCTGTGATCATAGTTGCAGTTTTTGCTGAATCAAGAGTTTCTGATTTGAAATAATCTTTAAATACTTTTCTTTTTACTCTTCCTGCATATTTTGAACCAAGGATTCTGTACCTGTATGGTGAAAAAATTTTTTTTATATTTTCTTTAGAGTAAATCTTTATTAAATCATCCTTTTGTAAATCTAGAATTGATATAGCAAGAGCAATAATGCCTCCCGTTGAAGTTCCCACAATCAAATCAAAACTTTCTGAAAGTTTTTTTGGAACTGCTTTGTCCAATTCACTCAGAAAAGTTGCAGAAGCTAGTCCCCTCACACCACCTCCATCTATGGACAAAACAAATTTAGTCATTGTTATTTTTAAATAAATTCAGCATATTATGACGGAACTATACTTAGTATTTTAAATGAATTCATTTAATGCCAAAAAAATAGGTTTTTGGATAGGGCTTACGATTTTTATTTGCATCTATTTATTACCTACTCCAGAGGGATTATCAAACGAAGGTAAGCTGACCGCTGCTATTTTTTTACTGATGGGAGTCTGGTGGGCTACTGAAGCAATGCCTCTCTATGCAACTGCTCTTTTACCTTTGATTTTCTTTCCTTTATTGGGGATAGACCCAATTGGAATTATCAGCAAAGAATATATGAATAAAGTTCAATTCCTTTTTGCTGGTGGATTTATGATAGGAATTGCTATGCAAAAATGGAATTTGCACAAGAGAATAGCTTTAAACATTCTTAAATATAGCGGCTTGCAAGCAAAAAATATTGTTGCTGCTTTTATGTTTACAAGTGCTATTTTGAGTATGTGGGTTATGAATACTTCTACAGCAATTATGCTTTTGCCAATTGGTGTATCAGTCATCGCGGTAATTAATGAAACTGTAAAAGACTTACTTCCAAGCGAAAGTAAAAATTTTCAATTTGCTTTACTTCTTGGAATTGCTTATTCAGCATCTCTTGGAGGAATCTCAACTCCAATTGGAACTTCGCCTAATGGTTATTTAATTCAATATGCAAATGAAAATTTTAATCAAGATATAGGCTTTATTAGCTGGTTAGCAATAGGTTTGCCTGTGACTCTTGTTATGGTACCTCTCGTATGGTTTATTTTAACTTCTCTAATTTTTCCAATAAATTTTAAAGCTTCTCCTGAAACAAATTCTAAACTGAGGTCGATGCTTGAAGATTTAGGAAAAATAACTTCGGAACAAAAAATGGTTGCAATTATTTTCTCGATAACAGCTTTTTGTTGGGTATTTAGAAAATTATTGGATGATTTACCAGGACTTGGGTTTCTAGAAGATGCAGTCATTGCAATGATTGGGGGTATTTCATTATTCTTTGTGAGTTCTAAAAATAGAGAAGATTATTTGCTTAATTGGGATGATTTACAACAAAAGTTTCCTTGGGGACTGATCTTTTTATTCGGTGGAGGTATGGCTTTAGCTTATGAAGTAAATTCTACAGGCCTTGCTTCATGGTTAGCTAATTTGATACCCGCTGATGTAAATCCCATTATAGTGGTTGCTTTAATTATATTATTGGTCTTATTTCTTACAGAACTTACAAGCAATCTCACAACAACGATTACTTTCATGCCAGTAATTGCTAGCGTGGGTTTAAATTTGGATATAAATCCCTTGCTTCTCACTTTACCTCTTACTGTTGTTGCAAGTTGTGCTTTCATGCTGCCAGTTGCAACTCCTCCCAACTCTATAGTCTTTGCTTCAAACTTAGTTCCTATTCAACAAATGGTCAGAGCAGGAATTTTTATTAACATATTTTCATTTCTATATATCCTTCTTTTATCGGTCTTTTATTACCCACTCGTCTTATAGTAAAATATATATCAAGTGTTGCACTTAGGTTCAATATCAGGGGTTCCTAGCAAAGTGCGTTTTATTCTTACCCTGTGAAGGAGGTGGTCCAAATTAGTATTAACGAATTAGCAGGAATTTCAGGGGATGCCTCTTGACAACGGGTTAACCCGATTCCGACCTTTTGCCGGTTCGCCCGCTTAAGGTAAGAATTAAGTTGAAATACTTATTCTTAAGCCCCGTCAGGAATGGCGGGGTTTTTTTTATTCGCTCAAATCGTGACCAGTTGCAGAGATGGTTCCACCATCGCAGGTAATAGTTTCTCCTACTGTGTAAGAACCTGCTTTTGAAGATAAATATAAAGCTAAACCGCCAACATCCTCGGCTCTTCCCATTCTATGAACTGGGTTTCTGGAAATAATACCCTCATAATTATGGGCTACTGCTGAACCTAACATATCACTAGGAAAGGGTCCTGGAGCAATTGCATTTACTAATATATTTTCTCTAACAAGTCTTGCTGCAAGAACTCTTGTCATGTGATGAACAGACGCTTTTGAAGCGCTGTAAGGATATGTTTCAAAAATAGGAGTACCGATTCCATCAATTGAACCTATGTTGATGACTCTTGAAGGATCTTCTTTTGAAGCGTTCTTCTTCAACAGAGGAAGAAATTTTTGAGTAGAGAAAAATACACTTTTAACGTTCAAATCCATGACTTTATCCCATCCTTTTTCAGAAAAGACATCGATAGGTTCTGCCCAAGCTGCTCCAGCATTATTTACTAAAATATCAATTCCAGGTTCTAACGCCTCTACTTCTTTTACGAAATTCTCTATACCTTCCAAAGAAGATAAGTCAGAAGGAAGAGATGTACATTGAGCATTATATCTTTCTGAGAGTTCTATTGCTTTTGCGTCACAAACATCAGCCTTTCTGGAAGTAATATAAACAGTTGCGCCGTTTGCTAAATATGCGGATGCAATCATTTCGCCTATCCCTCTAGACCCTCCAGTAACAACAGCAACCTTGTCTTTTACTGAAAAAAGTTCTTCAATTTTCATCCTAATCTCCTAATCTTCAATTTTTAAAATCTTTGGTTCTTGAAATTTATCATCTTTATTACCCATCATGTAGGTACATACGATTATTAAATCTCCAGTATTTGCTTTATGGGCAGCAGCGCCATTTAGAGAAATCTTTTTGCTTCCGGGCTCTTCAGAAAAGGCATAGGTAACAAATCTATTCCCGTTTGAAATATTATAGATATGAACTTGTTCATATTCTTTTATATCAAGAGCGACCATCCAGTCCTTATCAATTCCGCAAGAACCATCGTAGTCAATGTTTGTAGAAGAAACCTTTACTCTATGTAACTTAGATTTAAGAACAGTAATGTACATATTTTAATGGCGGACCGGACGGGGCTCGAACCCGCGACCTCCGCCGTGACAGGGCGGCGTTCTAACCAGAACTGAACTACCGGTCCAATTTAGGAAAACAATTATACATAGTATGAAAGGAAAGTAACTTACAAAAATAATTTAAAAATCATATCTAACTGATAGCTTCGCTATGATTAATTTTAAAAGTTACAGGCTTTAAATTTTTATAATTTTTAGACTTAACCGAAGAAACAAAATTGAATTTAACATTTACAAATTCTGAATAAATATTAAGTTCTACATAGCCTTTATTCTTTCCGTTAGTCCAAATAAGATCTTTGTTAGAGTCAACAAATGATTTGTCCAGAGAATCTGTAAATTCTCCGAATGTATCAACAAAGTTTGGAGATGTGATAGAGGGAGCCCCTATTTCAATACCAACAAAGTTATTATTTTTATCAAATAAATTTGAAAGCCAAGAGTTATGGGAATCTCCGGCAAGAATGAGGTTGGATTGAGAATTGCTTATAGCTTTGTAAAACTTTTCCCTCTCTTTAGGGTATCCATCCCATTGATCAGTATTATAAGGAATTTCAGTACCAGCTAATGATAAATATTTATGGAGAAATTTAGGGAAGTTTTCTTTGTCAACAGCTTGAAATATCTTAGGTAAATATTTTGGTCCTATTAAAATTTGCTGTCCAAAAATAGACCACTTAAAAGAATTATCTACTTTTGTTCTTATCCAGTTGAATTGCTCTTTGCCAAGAAGTTTTCTTGGTTTGTTAAGATCTTTTAAATAAGAATTTTTATTAAAAGAATTTCCAATAAAGTATTTTTCTATGTCCAATTGTCTATCTCTTTCGTAGGACCTGGTATCCAACATCATCAAATTTAATAGGTTCCCGACTCTAAAATTTCTCCAAATTTTATCTTTTCTACCTTTTTCACGAATTGGCATCCATTCGAAATAAGCCTGAAAAGCATTCTTTTTTCTATCAGCAAATGTTCCTTCGTCGTTTGAATGGTTTTGAGCGCCTTTCTGCCAACTATCATTAGTAAATTCATGATCGTCCCAAACAGAAATCATGGGTTTTTTTTGATGTAATAATTTCAGATCGGGATCAGATCTATAAGTCGCATACCTTTTTCGATAATCATCTAATGAAACCATTTCATGTTTTGGATTTACCACTCTGCCCATTTTTTCTGCATCTTTTGAGGCATAACCGCCATGTCCATATTCATAGAGATAGTCTCCAAGATGCAGGACTAAATCAATTTTTTTATTTTTTGCTATCTCTTTATATGCATTAAAATATCCTGCTGGATAATTTGAGCAGCTGCAAAAAGCAATATTAAAATTATTTGGATTTTCATTTGGTAAGGTGGAGGTCATTCCGATATCAGAAGTTTTACCGTCTGCTAAGAATCGGTAATAAAGCTTTTTACCATTGAATTGTTTTGGAATTTTTACATCAACCTTCACCGAATAGTCTTTTTTAGAATTTGTCCTGACATGTCCATAAGTAATGAGGTTTGAAAAATCATTGGCACTTGAAAGTTCCCACCTAACTCGAATTTCTGGATTACCCATTGGTAAGATTTTTGTCCATAAAATTACATTAGTATTTGTAGGATCCCCGCTTGCCACACCATACTTAAAAGAAATAACTGATTCCTTATTTAGTGAGGGAAAAATACGTATGGGTAAAAAAAGTAAAAGTAAGGCTAAACTTTTTAGAAATTTTCTTCTGTATTTATTCACAAGGTTAATTTAACACTCAAAAAAAATATGCCAATTAAAAAATTATATTTTTATAGATGGTGGGCGACACAGGACTTGAACCTGTAACTTCCACCTTGTAAGGGTGGCACTCTACCAATTGAGTTAGTCGCCCAAAAGAGAAAGCATTATACCCAAATTAAATATAATCAAATGGACAATGTGAACAAATTAGTGCATATTTTTTCCTTTATAAAGAAGTAATGAAACAACTAGAATCTCAACCTTTTCAATCTAAACTAAATTTAAATTCTGAAGAATTTGAGAACAACAAGTCATCCATGCTTGAGATGATTTCCGAATTAAATGGACTATTAGATGAAGCTGAAGCAGGTGGTGGTCCAGATCATCATAAAAGGTTGGCAGCAAGGGGAAAACTTCCAGTTCGAGAAAGAGTTTTCCACTTCTTGGACCCAGATAGTCCTTTTTTAGAAATTAGCGGTTTAGCGGCCTATAAATCTGAATACCCTATCGGTGGCGGTGCTTTTGCCGGTATTGGAGTATCTTCAGGAATCGAATGTGTAATTTTTGCTAATGACCCTACTGTTCTTGCAGGAGCAATGCATTTTTACTCTGTAAAAAAATGGATGAGATGCATGCAAATTGCACGAGATTGTCGAATTCCTTTCATTCAATTTGTTGAGTCTGCTGGAGGTGATTTACGTCCTAGAGCTGGAGCTGCTGTTGGTGGAATGGGTCATTTTGCTGAATCAGGTAGACAATTTTATGAAATCACGGAGCTTTCAAAGCTAAACATTCCAACTGTAACTGTTGCTTTCGGAACTGCTACCGCCGGTGGAGCTTATCAACCTGGGATGTCAGACTATAATATTTTTGTTAAAAACCAAGCAGATGTTGCTCTCGCAGGTCCGCCCTTAGTTCAAATGGCAACTGGTGAAATTTCTTCCAGAGAAGATATTGGGGGCGCAAAAATGCATGCAGAAAAATCTGGTTTAGCTGAATATTTAGCTGAAGATGATTTAGACGGAATAAGAATTGCCCGAGAGGTGATGTCTCATTTAAATTGGGATAAAGAAGGAAATAATCCTCGATTTGAAATAGCTCCTCCAAAATACAGTCAAGAAGACTTATTGGGGATTATCGAGCCAAGTTTAAAGACTCCTTTTGATATCAGAGAAATAATCGGTCGTATCTCTGACGGATCAAAGTTCGAAGAATTCAAACCGCTTTTTGGACCGACAATAATTTGTGGTTTTATTTCCATTCATGGATACCCAGTAGGCGTGCTTGGAAATAACGGTATGCTTTTTCCTGATGCTTCTCAAAAAGCAGCCCACTTCATACAACTATGTAACAAAAGAAATTTGCCTTTAGTTTTTCTTCAAAATATTACTGGATTTATGGTTGGAAAAGATTATGAACAAGATGGTTCCATCAAAAAAGGAGCTCAAATGTTAAATGCTGTTTCAAATTCAAACGTTCCACATCTTACCGTGATAGTAGGTAATTCATATGGGGCTGGAACTTATGCAATGTCTGGAAGAGAATTTGGGAATTCTTTCACTTTTCTATGGCCAACGGCAAAAATTGCGGTAATGGGTGGAGAAGTTATTGCAGGTGTGATGTCTATCGTAAGAAGAGGTCAAGCTGCAAGAAAAGGTCTTAAATTTGATGAAAAAGCTGACGCAGAAATTGTTAAGAATCAACAAATCTCTCATGACAAGGGTTCCAAAGCTTTGAGAGCTACAAGCGTTATTAGTGATGATGGAATTATAGATCCCCGAGATACGAGAAATGTATTGGGAATGTGTTTATCGATTGTAAATAATAAAGAAGTTAAAGGATCAGAAGGATTTGGGGTATTTAGGTTATGACAATTAAAAAATTGTTAATTTCAAACAGAGGAGAAATCGCAAGTAGAATCATAAAAAGTGCTCACGACATGGGAATAACCTGTGTAGCTATTTATACAGAGGCTGATAAAAATACTCCTTATGTTAGAGAGGCAGATCAGTCTTTTAAACTTTCAGATTCATATCTTAATGCTAAAGAAATTTTAGAAATCGCTAAAGAAAATAATGTAGATGCAATTCATCCTGGATATGGATTTTTATCTGAAAATGCTAATTTTGCTAATAATGTAAAAAAGGCAGGAATGAAGTGGGTAGGTCCTTCTGCAAATGCCATAAAAAAAATGGGAGATAAAATTACTGCTAAAACATTAGCAGAAAAAGCCGGTGTCCCCATCTTACCTTCAGGTTCTTCGGCTAAAGATGCAAACAAAATTGGTTATCCTATTCTTGTTAAAGCTGCCGCAGGAGGTGGTGGTAAGGGTATGCGTATTGTCAAAAGTTCAAAGGATTTGAAAGAATCCATTGCTTCTGCAGAGAGAGAAGCTGAGGGTGGCTTTGGCGATAAGAGAGTTTTTTTAGAAAGATACATTAAAAAATCTAGACACATAGAAATACAAATCCTCGGTGATTCCTATGGTAATTTGGTTCATTTAGGAGAAAGAGAATGTTCAATTCAAAGGAGACATCAAAAGGTAGTTGAAGAGTCGCCCTCGCCTATGGTTGATGATTCCATGAGAGAAAAGATGGGAGATGCTGCCATAAAGTTAGCTTCCAAATTAAAGTATGAATCGGCTGGGACTGTAGAATTTCTGGTTGATGAAAAGACAAAAGAATTTTGGTTTCTTGAGGTTAATACTAGGCTTCAAGTTGAACACCCTGTTACTGAAGAAGTTACCGGAATTGATCTTGTAAAAGAACAGCTCAGAATAGCCGAAGGTGAGTCTCTAGGTTTTGACCAATCCGATATAGATTGGTTTGGAAGTTCTATAGAAGTGAGACTGTATGCTGAAGATCCAAATAATGATTTTTTACCAGTAACTGGAAAAATGATTTCTTTTTTACCGGCAGATGATCCTCTCGTTAGATGGGATGTAGGAATTGAATCAGGATCAATCATTACTCCTGATTTTGATCCAATGCTAGCTAAAGTTATTTCTTATGGAGAAACTAGAACAGAAGCTGCAAAAAAATTGGCTCTTGCTTTAGAAAATAGTCACTTTGGTGGAATGCAAACAAATCGAGAATTCTTAATAGCTATTTTAAGATCTGAGAAATTTCTAAAAGGTGCTACTACTACTGATTTCATCGAAAAAGAAAAACTAAGTGGAGAAGTAGACCTTTCCGCAGAAGAAATAAAAAATTATGCAAAAGCAGCAAGTTTATGGATTCAAGGATTGAATAGAGAAAACGCTTCTGTTTTAACCAATATGGATTCAGGATGGAACAATGCAAGGTTACCTTTTCAGGAAGTTAAACTTTCTTTAAAGGATACAAATTTCGTTATTAACTATAAAAAATCAAGAGATGGTAAGTTTGAATTTTCTGATTCAGAATTAGCAACCGTTTATGATTGGCAAGATAATTTCATAGATGTAGAAATATCAGGATCCAGACTTAGATCAAAAGTATCTTTTGAAGATAATCTTTTATTGATTCATACCTATAAGGGAGATTTGCTTTTTAATGTTTTACCTAAATTTGAAGTTAAAGATTCAGGAACAATTGAAGGTGGTCTAAATGCACCAATGCCAGGAAAGGTAGTAGAAGTTCAAATTAAAAAAGGTTCCTCCGTTAAAAAAGGAGATACTTTGATTATCTTAGAGGCGATGAAAATGGAGCATAAAGTAAGTGCTCCGTCTTCTGGAAAAATTAAAAATATTTTAGTTTCTAAAGGTGAACAAGTAGAAAATGGCCAGACCTTAGTTGTTTTGGATTAATCCCATTTGGGCTCTCTTTTCTCTAAAAAAGCAGCAATTCCCTCTTTGGCATCAGGACCAGCAAAAGTTTCAGCGCTTTTTTTTCCTAAATAAGGTAATGCTTCATCAAAATTCATATTATCTTGATTTATATATGCTTCAAGACCAAATTGCATTGTGCCGGGTGCAAGACTGGCTAAATCCTTTGCTAATTTAGCAACAGTTTCGTCTAAAGCTTCAGATTTTACAGATTCATTAATCAATCCCCACTCTTGAGCTTTATTAGCATCTATCGCTTGACCACGCATACAAAAATCTAATCCAACTCTCTTAGGCATAACTCTAAATAATCCTGCCATAACCATATGAGGCCAAACCCCACGAAGAATTTCAGGAGCCGAAAACTTTGCAGATTCAACAGCAATTGCATGAGTGCAATTTGTAACCATCAAAAGAGCACCAGCATGAACCGATCCTTGAATCTTACAAATAACAGGTTTATACAAATGCCTAATTGAGAGACTTATGTCGTCTGATCCCTCAAGTCTAGGAACGTTAGATTCTTCCTGTTTTCTATTTAAATCTGCTCCTGCACAAAAAACATCTCCTTCCGCTGCAATAATTACAACTCTTATGGCTCTTTCTTGTTTGGCATATGCAAGAGCATAATTAATTTCATTCATCATTACATTGTTTAGCGCATTTTTCTTTTCGGGTCTGTTCAGGATAATAGTTAAAATGTGGTTAGAAACATCTATTTTTGTTGCTTGAAAAGTTAGATTTTCTATTGAAAGTTTTTTACTTGTCATTTCATCTTATTTTAAAATAATTTTAGGTACATTTATTTTTTTTGCTCTTAAATATTCCCCTAACGACTTTGCCTGCCCATCCATCCTTGTTGATGAAGAAACTCCATCTTGCAAAATTCCATGAATATAAAAATTTAAAGATAAAATATTGGGTAATTCAAATCTATCAATTTCAAAAGATTTTAAATCTGGAAGTAATTCTTTCAATTTATCAACAGTTAAAAAATCAAATAAAAATCCATAAGCTTCTGGATTTTTACTCCATACACCAAGATTAGCGCAACCCCCTTTATCTCCAGATCTGGTGCCAAAGATATCTCCAAAAAATATTTCCGTATCAGGATTTTCAGCTATTTGTTTTACTTCAGCAGGTTCCTTTTGATAATAAACTTCTTCAAAGCCCAGTTGGCTAGTTGGAATAACTTCAATGATCTTGCCATCAAAATGCACTTTTTCCTTTATAAATTTACTATCAACCAAAGCTGGCCAATACTCAATATAAGGACCGCTAGGGACAACTCCACTTCTTCCTGTCCAGCCTGGAAAGTTTGCTAAAGCTAATTCAATTATTTTAGCGCTAAATAATCTTCCCACTAAATCTGAGTTTTGAGACATCACATCAATTCTAAGAAAGGCTTGTGCCTGTTCATTGCTTTCTGGATTTTCTTTGTCAGTTCTGTGTAACTGTATATCTACCTTATCAAACTGCTCTTTACCACCAACCGAATCAAAAATAGTTTCAGTAATTAATTTAGCTTTTTCTTCAATATCTAAACCTGTTAGAAGCAACTCAGTACCATTTCTAAAACCTCCAGCAAGGTTAATACAAACTTTGTGATCTTTAGGTGGACTACTTCCTCTACAACCAGAAATAAATACTCTATCTTCAGACTCTTGTTCAATTTTTAAAGTATCAAAATGGGAAACAACATCTGGATTTACATAAGCAGGCGAACCTATCTCATAGAGAAGCTGTGCTGTGACCGTGCCAACCGAAACCAATCCTCCAGTATTTGGATGTTTAGTAATTATAAAGCTACCATCTTGGTTTATTTCGGCTATTGGATAACCAATGTCTTTAAAAGAAGGAACTTCTTTGAAAAAAGAATAATTACCGCCAGTGGCTTGAGCACCGCATTCGATTATGTGTCCAGCTGCAAGGGCTCCGGCAAGCTGATCATAATCATTTCTTGACCAATTAAATTTCCATGCTGCAGGACCTATTACTACAGCAGCATCTGTAACTCTCGGGCAAATGACCACATCAGCGCCATTATCTAGAGCCTCTTTAATGCCCCAAGCTCCTAAATAAGCATTCGCAGTTAGTGGTTTTTTCTCATAAGAAAAAAGATCGTTATTCTTATCAATATTTTTTAACTTTTCTCCAGATGAAGATAATTCATCAAATCTAGGCATCAGATCGTCACCTTCAATGTAAGCGACCTTCAAATCAAGCTTCAATTCTTTGATTATATTTTCAACTTCAGCTGCCATTGAAGCAGGATTCAAACCTCCTGCATTAGATACAATCTTAATTTTTTTGTCATCACAGAGTTTTGCTACATCTCTAAATTGTTTTAAAAAGGTTCCTACATATCCTAGATCTTCTCCCCTTTTCATTTTCTGGTTATACAAAATAGTCATCGTCAATTCAGCAAGATAATCTCCCGTTAAAACATCTATTGGTCCGGCTTCAACCATTTTTTTTGCGATGGACAGATTGTCTCCATAAAATCCACTGCAATTTGCTATCTTTATTACTTCTGACATTTAATTCTTTATAGTTTTCTGATCGGAAATTCCTGCTAAATAAATCCCAATTAAAAGAATAATAGCACCGAAAATCTGCTGCATTAAGAACATTTCTTGAAATAGTAACAAAGCCAGAAAAGCTGCTGTGAGCGGCTGGACTAAAAGTATTAATGAAGAAAATTGTACTCTTATTAGAGACAGTCCATAAATAATTAAGCCTTGTCCTGCGATTTGAATGAACAAGCCTTGAAAGAAAATATTTAACCACCCTAAGACTGTTTCAGGAAAAGAATGACCAATCTCTAAAAGACTTCCCAAATAAAGTGGAATACATCCAAATAATGCAGAAAAAAACATTAAATGGAAGGTTTCATAAGTTTCTGAAAACTTTTTTACCGAAATTAGA
>CABXRO010000005.1 GCA_902514645.1 uncultured SAR86 cluster bacterium | reverse complement strand
CCTTCGACGATGTCCTTTTGGTACCGCAATATTCTAGCGTCCTTCCTCAAGAAACCGATTTAAGCACAAAATTAACTAAAGAGGTTAATTTAAAAATTCCAATAGTGTCCGCAGCAATGGATACGGTAACAGAAAGCAGAATGTCTATTGCCTTGGCTGAATTAGGCGGAATTGGAATAATTCACAAAAATATTTCAATTGCTGATCAAGCAAAAGAAGTTTCTTTAGTTAAAAAATTTGAAAGCGGGGTAGTGAGAGACCCAATAACTATTTCCTCTAAAAAAAGCGTCGGGGAATTAGTAAAACTTACACAAGAATTGAATATTTCAGGAATGCCTGTAGTGAATAATGGAGATTTAGTTGGAATTGTGACTTCTAGAGATTTTCGAAATGTTTCTGACTTGTCTGCTCCAGTTGAATCCATCATGACGCCAAAAAAACGTTTGGTTACTGCAGATGAAGATGCAAAGTTAGATATCATTAAAAATCTTCTTTACAAAAATAGAATAGAAAAAATTTTACTGGTCGATAAAAATTTTTCCTTAAAAGGTCTCGTAACTTTGAAAGATATCAATAAGAATAAAGATTTTCCTCTAGCCTCAAAAGATGCTGAGGGCAGACTTCTCGTGGGTGCTGCCGTTGGTAATGGTGAAGAGACTGATGAAAGGGTGGATGCTCTTGTTGATGCTGGTGTTGATGTCCTAGTTGTGGATAGTGCCCATGGCCATTCTAAAGGCATCATTGATCGTGTCAAAAGAATTAAGAAGATAAAAAAAGGTATTCAAGTTATTGGCGGAAACGTCGCGACAGGCGATGGTGCCTTGGATTTAATAAAAGCTGGAGCTGACGCTATAAAAGTTGGAATAGGGCCAGGATCAATTTGTACGACAAGAATTGTTACTGGTGTTGGTGTTCCTCAAATATCTGCTATCGCAAATGTAGTCAAAGCTATTGGCAAACAGAACATTCCAGTTATTGCTGATGGGGGAATAAGATTTTCAGGCGATATTGCAAAAGCTATAGCTGCTGGAGCTAGCACTGTAATGTTGGGAAGTATTTTAGCTGGAACAGAGGAAGCTCCGGGACAGGTAGAGCTCTTTCAAGGAAGAAGTTATAAATCTTATAGAGGTATGGGTTCAGTTGGCGCGATGTCAGGCGAGACAAATTCGGGAGATCGATATTTTCAAGAGGATGTTTCAAGTTCTGAGAAACTTGTTCCTGAAGGAATTGAAGGAAGAGTGCCATATAAAGGCTGGGTGGAAACTACCATTCATCAAATGCTTGGCGGTTTAAGACAAAGCATGGGTTATACCGGAAGCAAAGATATAAAAACAATGAGAACCAAAACGAAATTCGTACAAATTACATCGGCAGGAATTAATGAAAGTCATGTGCATGACGTTAGCGTAACTAAAGAAGCGCCAAACTACAGAATAAGTTAAAAGTGAATACCGCTATTGATTCAGAAAAAATAATCATTCTGGATTTTGGCTCGCAATATACTCAATTGATCGCAAGGCGTATTAGAGAACTTGGGGTTTTCTCAGAAATTGTTTCTTGCAATACCTCTTATAAAAAGATTCTGGAAACCAATCCCATGGGTATTATTATTTCTGGCGGTCCAGAGTCTGTGAATGCAAAAAATACTCTTAGAGTTGATTCTAAAATTTTAGACAGTGAGATACCTGTTTTGGGGATTTGTTATGGCATGCAATTGATGGCAAAACACTTTAAAGGGACGGTAAGTTCTTCTAAGGAAAGAGAATTTGGTCATGCTGAAATTAAATTAAACAAAAGCAAGTTATTTCAAGCTATAAAACTATCAACACTCAATGTTTGGATGAGTCATGGGGACAAAGTAACCAAATTACCCAAAGGCTTTAAAAAAATTGCTTCTTCTAAAAATAGTCCAACTGCAGCTTTTGAAAATAATTCAATTAAAAAATATGGCTTACAGTTTCATCCAGAAGTAACACATACTGAAAAAGGCGCTCAAATTTTAAAAACTTTTGTCAGAGAAATATGTGGCTGTCAGACGAAATGGAGACCAAAAAATATAGTAGATAAACTTGTTGATGATATAAAAAAACAGGTAGGTAAGAAAAAAGTACTATTGGGTATTTCTGGTGGAGTTGATTCTTCCGTGGTTGCTGCACTTTTATCAAAGGCAATTGGCAAGCAATTGGAATGTATTTTTGTTGATAATGGTTTGTTACGAAAAAATGAATCCAAACAGGTTCTTAGAGATTTAAAAAAAGCTTTAAAAATCAAGATTCACTTTGCTAATTCTGAAAAATTTTTTCTTAAAAACCTAAAAGGCAAAAAGGATCCCGAAGAAAAGAGAATAGTTATAGGAAAAAATTTCATAGATGTTTTTTTGAAGGAAGCCAAAAAAATAAAAGATGTTTCTTTTTTGGCACAAGGCACTATTTATCCTGACGTCATTGAATCATCTGGCATCAAAGGTGGAAAGGCGCACGTGATTAAATCTCACCACAATGTAGGAGGCTTACCATCCTATTTAAAATTACCTCTGGTAGAGCCCCTCAATTTTTTATTTAAGGATGAGGTTAGGAAAATAGGCCTTTCGTTAGGCTTGCCAAAATCTTTGATCGGCAGACATCCCTTTCCAGGTCCAGGCTTAGCTGTAAGGACAATAGGGGAAATTACTAAAGAAAAATTGGATATCTTAAGGGAAGCAGACAATATCTTTATGGAAGAGCTATCAGCGGCAAATCTTTACAATAAAGTCAGCCAAGCTTTTGCAGTATTTTTACCTATTAAAAGTGTTGGTGTAGTGGGGGATGCCAGACGATATGAATATGTGATTGCCCTAAGAGCTGCAGATACTATTGATTTCATGACCGCAAAAGCTTCACAACTAAACCATAATTTATTAAATAAAGTTTCAGATAGGATAATTAATGAAATTCCAAAGGTTTCTAGAGTTGTTTACGATGTTTCTAGCAAACCTCCTGCAACTATTGAGTGGGAGTAGTGTTTCGGTCTGAAACCCCTATAAAATAAGACTTTCTTTCATACAAACTTCATACAAACTTTTTTGAAAGTATTGGTATTCAAGGGTTTCAGAGGATATTACTCATTGAGTGGGAGTAACTAAAGGTAATTATTTTCGTTTTCTTAGAATTCTAGCCATAGTAGAGGCGCTTATTACGCTTCCATCTTTTTTCAAAGATTCTGCTAGTTTGCCTTCGCCTTCAGGAGCATAGATATTGAAAAGAACTAGAGCTCCGTTTGGCCCTCCTTGTTCCATGTGTACATCACCTGATTCTTTATGTACAAAATCTCCCACAACTCTTACTCGCTTGCCAAGCTCTTTTCCAGTTTTAATGTCGATATCGGTGACATGAAGCTCGCCTTCTAAAACTACAGAACTAATTTCTGCAGTATGTCTGTGAAAATGACAATAACAATTTGGTTCCCACTTAACTAATATCTCCAAACGCCCATCTTCTCTCGCATCAAGAATAGATTCAGAGTAATTTATCGGATAATCAAATTTATCGCCTTCATTATAGTGCTTCCACTTGAGATTTGTATTTTTGAGCAAATTCATCTTAAAAATTTTAACTTAGTAACTGTAAAGTCTGCAAGAAGAAAGCATTGTATAATCAATCTGTACAAATTTTTTATTAAAATCCAATAAATAAATGGTTACGGAGTGATAGTCCTATTGAGCGGGAGTAAATTAACTATGAAGAAATCATTTATTTTAATTTGTACTCTTGTCTGCATGAATCTTGCTTCAGAAGAGGGAAATATTTCAAAAATAAATGGTTTAGACATTTGGTGGAACGCCTTTGGAAATCCAGAAGATCCTGCAGTTTTGATGATCATGGGATTGAATTCAAACAGTAAAGTTTGGTCTGAAAAGTTCATCCAGGAATTAGTTAGTAATGATTTGCATGTCATTGTTTTTGACAATCGAGACATTGGAAAGAGTACCTGGGTTACAGAAGAACCAGGATTGATAAGCTTTATCAAAATATTACCTAATTTTCTGAAAGAATATTTTGTTGAATTTATTTTTGGTTTTATTTTTAATGAAGACGGTCAATTCAACATGGAAAATCCAGCTCCAGCAGAATATAACTTAAGTGATATGGCAAATGATGGAGTCTTGTTGCTTGAGAATATTGGTATTGATGAAGCCCACATCATTGGAGCATCTATGGGTGGAATGATTGCTCAGGTAATGGCCTTAGAGCATCCTGAAAGGGTTAAGTCACTAACACTTTTTTTTACAACTCCAGGGTTCGACACCCCCGGCTTGTCTGGCCCAAGTGTCCGCTTTAAGAAGTCTATGAAAGAATCTTTTATTTTAAATTTGAATGGTAAAGAAGAAGAAGCCTTAATAGTAACTGAAAGATCTCTCAGAGGTTCTCGCTTTCTATTTGATGAAGAACTTTTCGTTAATGATGCAAAAATTAGGATAGAACAAGGAATAAATACAGCAAATGCTCAAATAGCTGCAGTGGGAGCTAGCCCAAATAGAGCCTCTAATTTAAAACTTATTAAAAAACCCACTATAGTTATCCATGGCACTGAAGATCCCCTAATACCAGTTGATCATGGAATATATTTGTTCGACAACATTCCAAATTCAAAAAAATTAATCCTTGATGGAGTTGGTCACGAGATCCCTGACCAACTTTTACCTAAAATAATTCCTGCTATTTTGAGTAATTTTCGGATTTAGATTTTTAAATGAGAGTTCGTATTGTTAATACAAAATTTTTTGAAAACTTTTTGATACGGTTTCAGGTTGAATTATTTATTAAGAAGTAAGAGGATAAGTAATGTCAATAAATATAAGACTTGCTAAACCAGAAGATCAGCTAAGATGCTCAGAGTTACTTAATATTTTGGCTAAAGCCACATCAGATCCACATAAAATTTTTGATTCAGATACTTTTAGTAATTTAATTTCCAACGAGAGAGGTAGTTTAATTATTGCGGAGGACAATGGAATCATCCTTGGCATGGCATCTATTTCTTTCAATCTTGCTCTAAGATATAACGGAGAATATTGCCAATTGGAAGAGTTAGTTGTTGATCAAGATGCCAGAGGAAAGAATGTTGGAGGACTATTAATCGAAGAAACTCTTAGATTAGCCAAAAATAGAGGCTGCAAGGAATTTGGACTTTACTTACTTGAATCTACAAAACACAATCAAACTTTTTATGAAAAATATGGTTTCATAAAAGTTGGAGAAGAGATGAGACAGTCTCTATAGATATTAAATCACACAAAATTCATTAAATTTTTCAGCGCCCTGAAAACCTAATTATCATAAGGATTTAAATTATTGGCTGAGAATAATAATGCAATAAGTAAAAACCTTGGAATCAATTCTTGATAAATTGTTGACTTGTCTTTTCCTGGAGATTCCAATAGTGCATAAGTGCAAAAAACCAAAAACCGTTAAGGATAGGCTCAATAATGGCATCTAAGACTGCAAGGTTCAGGGTAACATCTATAAAAGTATAACTCCAAGCCGTTGCGATACTAATATGACCAAGAGTATAAACGACCGCAAGTGCGGTAGGTCTTAATTTGTCATGTGCGTATTTGTGAAGAATAAAAAACCAGAACCCATTTATCACTGGTTCGATGATGGCATCTGCAGACGCTAGGAGAAAATCAACGTCAAATATTATGGTTGCACAAATCCAAGAAATTATAATATGCCCAATAGTGTATACAATAGATAAACCAAAACTGTTCAAAGAATGAATGAGAGTGTTTAATTTACTTGCTACAAAAAATTGCTTCACAAATTAATTGTATATGTTTTATTTACTTTATTACAAAGATTATAATTTTAAGTTATAGATATTATTTTTTTTATGATAATAATCTTAACCTATAAAAAAAATTGATAGAGAGTCTTAAAGACTAACTAAATAATCTTCAGCAACTGTTTTTCCTAATTTATAGTCCGCTTTTAAAATCTCAATATTTTTTGAATCTCTTTTTGACCTTAACTTTGTTGGAGGACATAGCTGGACAATTTTACAATCATGCGGAGGATCCTTCATAAAATCCAGTGCTCGATTATAAGTTTTATCATGTTCTAATAACGCTTTTCTCAGTTTAGGATATTCTCGTAACATTAAAGCGCCAATGTAATTTTCAAGCTTTAGCTTCCTTCTAAATTCTTTTTCATGTGTTCTGATTACAATTATCTTTTTCGCTCCCATTTCATAAGCTTTTTTTACCGGTAAGGGGTCTGCGATACCTCCATCAAATTTTCTGCGACCATTTATTAAGCTCGGTGTTCTTACTAATACAGGAAGAGTTCCAGATGCAATCATTTTTGGCATCCAATTATCATCTCCAAAAGCATAATATTCAGGATTTGCGTCCATCGCATCTGTTACAACCGCAAAGTAATCTTTTCCATTTAAGTTATGTTTAATCTTTTCAATATTTGGTTTAAATATTTTTTCACCGTCTTCGTACATCTGATGAAATTTAAATATGTCTTTACCAAGAAAAATATTTTTATAACTAAAGTAATTACCCGAAGCAGCATATAACATTTTATCTAAATTATTATCCGTTTCTTTAATAAGGTACCAGTAAAGAACAGTTACGCCGTTTGAAACGCCAATATAAATACTAAATGGATCATAATTCCTATTTATAAAAGTATCAGTTATTCCAAAGGAAAATACTCCCCTTTGACCACCACCCTCTATAATCAAAGCAGTTTTTTTATTTTCCACGAAACAAATTAACTAGAAGATTCATAACAAATCAAATATATTCGATAGTAATTTTAAAATAAACTAATCAATTCTATTTGACGCTAAAAAAATAGACAAAATCATTTTCAGAAAAATATAACTGAACAATATAAATAAAAAAAGGTAAAAAATCATGAATGAAACTAAACATACAGGCGATCTTAATTTTATAACAATAGAGGAAGCCGCTGAAATGGAAAAAGGAACCAGAGTGACCTTTGTCCCTGGAATGCAGGCTATGTATGCAGAAGCATTAAAAAATATTTGCTATGTAAAAAAAATACCGCTTATTAGAGTACTTCATCCTCAAATGGGTTTCGATAAAAAAACTGGAAGGGATCGGCAAGCAAAACTTTATGAACTCACCAGTCAGACAAGCTTACCAACTATGTTTCATAATAAAGAGCGACCGAGAAATGTTTGGATTGAGCAGCTTGCTTTAGCCGAAAAGATTGGCTCAAAAGACAGCCCGTCTCTTATTCCAGAAAATTTTAAGTTACGAGCAGAAATGTTCGGTCTTTGTGCAATCATTTTGGCTGAAGATGGATTGGTTTGGAATATGAGAATTCTTATAGATAGTCCTTTGGGAGCGAAGTATGGATACAGCGAAGAAGCAAGTAATGTTGCTCCTAAAAAGATTGCTGAGGTGCTAACCTTGATTGATAATTGTCTTAAAGAGCAAGAAATGCTTGGTTCTCCCTACCTTTTAGGCGATTCGCTTTCGGCAGCTGATATTTATTGGGCGACAATGAGTATGACTGTACTTCCTGCTCCTCCTGAAATAATGCCAAGAACTCAGCAGAATCAGGGAATGCTCATGTATTTTAAGTCAAACGCAAAACTTACTTTGATCAAGGATGCTCTTTCAAAGAGAATTGAGCTACATCAGCAATACATTTTGAAAACATATTGCGAAACTCCAGCAGTCTTAGGCGGAGATCCACTATGATAAGAATAATTTTTCAGATAATTAGGCTGTGTAGTAATGATATTTAGAACATTTTTATTTTTTTTGGGTTTATTATTTTTTTTAGTCATTTATCTGCTGATTTATGCTTTTATCATTCCAAGACCCTTAGATACAACCGATCCTTCAATTTTTCTCAATGATGGTAAAACAATTGACTACTGTAAACTTCCAAAGCTTGATGGTACTGGAAAGTTAGCCGATGAAATTCCTAAGGCATACACCCCTGGATGCGGTTTTACAGAGATACCAATGCCTATTTTATCCGAATGCACTGAACCACTCGCAAAGGGAGTAGTCGATATAAGGGGTCTTTGGCAAAAAGTATCTGGACGTAATGGTCATCTAGAAAGAATAGAGCAATGCGGAAATCGTGTCGTAATTACAGTCGAGCATGTCATCCATGATTTTCGTCTTGATGGGACATTAAAAAACGGAGCTAGAGATGTAGGTGTAGTTTGTAATAACTTTAGTTCAGCAATTCACGTTGAAGATGAAGTAATGATTTTTAGATTATTTAATTTATTTGATACGGTCTCCCGTAAGATGGATGGAGAAGAAATGATTTTTACTTTTATTGATGGGACAGAAACTCGAACTGAGAGAATATGTAAATACCCTTCAAACTAGTATTTTTCTCAATGAGATATTGAGATTCAAAGGGTTCTAAACTAAAATTTTATTAATCCAAAAATATTTCACTGTCATTTTAACTAAGGATGTAACTGCAATTGAAAACAGAAAAGTCCAAAAACGCTCACTATGCCAGAGATATCTTCCCAAATGGTTTTTCTCTTGAAGTTTTTGAAAAGGAATTTGACCGAGATCAAAATATTCTAAAAAATGACAGAAACGTCGTAAAAGTTTTACGCCTCGGCGAAATAGAAACAGTTACGAAATCGTTCAAGACTCCAAACTTTATACAAGGAGTCATTTACAAGTTCTTTAGAAAAAGTAAAGCAAGACGATCGTATGAGTATTCATTCCTTTTGAATAAAAATGGGATCAAAACCCCAGAGCCGCTCGGTTATATTGAAGTGTTCGATAAATTTAGACTTCTTCAGAGTTATTACATATCTCGTAAAATTGAATATGACTTCACTCTTGATTTTGCAACAGAAAAAAAAGTAACAGACTATAAAAGTATTCTTAAAAGTTTTATTGACTTCACATATATGATGCATAAAAAAAATCTAATGCATCTTGATTATGTGGTAGGGAATGTATGTATTAAGAGAACGAAAAAAGGATATGATTTCTACCTAGTAGACCTAAACAGATTTTATAAAGGTATCGTTAAGCCAAAAACAGGTGTAAAAAATCTAGCTCGAATAAGTAAGAATTCAGAAATTTTTAAAATTCTTGCCGATGAGTATGCAAATAAAACCTCTATTCCTTTTTCAAATTCCTACAAATATCTCATAAAGTCTGCAAACCGTGACGAACAAAGGTTAAAGCTTAAAAGTTTTTTAAAAAATCTTTTCCAAGGTAAAAAAAGAATCCCATATTCAATTTACGCTTGGGATCACCACTCTAATCAGCCACATGCAATAAATAATAGGCGTCTTAAAATAAAAATTTATCTTTTAACATGGTACTCAAATATAAAAATCTTATTAGCCACTTTTTATGCATTATTGATGATTCCTATTTTTTATTTAAAAAATAGCAAGGCATATGGGAACAAAATTGATAGCTTTGGTTTGTGCGTCAACATCGATAAGCCAATTGAATCGCAAAAATTAATAAACAATGATGAACTTATCGAAATGATAGAAGAACTATCTATCGATAATATTTTAGTCAGAATACCTTTATCCGATTTCAGTAATATTGAAAAATATTTCAATTTCATCGAACAACTTCATAATAAAAATGTTTTAGTTTGCCTGTTACAAGACAGGGAGCATATTTGTAATTTAGATTTATTGAAACAAAGATTAGACTTTATTTTTAGTAGGCTTGAAGGTTTTGTTAGCGAATTCCAAATAGGAAATTCAATAAACCGAAAAAAATGGGCATTTTTATCCGTCGATGAATACTTTTCATTTTTTAAAGTTGCATATGATCTAAAAAAAAATAAATTTACAAAAATAAAGCTGCTGGGGAGCAATATTATTGATTTCGATGTTCCTTTCTTTGCTAGGTCAGTCTTTCATTTCAAGTCTATATTTTATGATGGGGTTGCAACCCAGCTTTATGTTGACCGAAGAGGAAATCCAGAAAACTTACAGTTTGGATTCGACACTTTAGCAAAAATTAGGACATATGCTGCTTTGGCTGATGCAAGTGTTAAAACATCAAATAACATATACATTACTGAAGTTAATTGGCCCTTAGCCAATATGGCACCTTGGGCTCCTGCAAAAAACTTCTTAATAGAGGAATCTCTTCAGTCAAGTTACCTAGTTCGTTATTTTCTCTTAATGTTAGCCTCTGGAAAAGTAAAAAAGTGTTATTGGCACCAATTGATTGCACCAGGCTATGGCCTTATTAATAATCTTAATGGAAAAATAATTAAACGAGATGCTTACTATTGCTTTAAGTTCTTAGTCGCATTACTTACAGGCGGTAAAACTAAAAAATTGTTACGAAAGAAAAACCTATTTTGTTTTGTCATTGAGAAAGAAGAAACAATTATTGAGGCTATTTGGTCTAGTGAAAAAAATGCTCATTTTAAAAGCAATCCAAGTCAAAAAATTTTTGATATAAGAGGAAAGATCATAGATACAAAAAACTCACCGGTTATAAATATAACCGGCGAAGTTGTTTATATAGAAAAACTAAAAACCGGTTATCAGGAATTTAACTTTAAAGAAACAAGTAAAGTATCAGCAGGTTTTCCCCATTGATTGGTCTTTCCAGGATAGGCAAAATTTTATAGAAAGACTGTTAAAATAGACGAATCAAGATTTCCGATGAAAAGCTTAATAAAAAATTTTCGCGAAGAGTTAAGAATTTACAGAGATATTTTAATAAAAAATATCGCTAACTTTGATCTGTATAAACAAGCTATACAAAATAAAAGTGGAATAGAAGTAGGGGGTCCCAGTAAAATTTTTCACAAGGAAATTCCGGTTTATAGATTTATAAAAAAGCTGGATGGAGTGAATTTTAGCAATAATACCATTTGGCAGGGCTCTATCTCGGAGGGAGAAAATTATAATTTTTACAAAAAGAAGCCACCAGGATATCAATATATTTCAGAAGCAACCGATCTTAGTAAAATAAGCGATGGCCATTATGAATTTCTCGTATCATCAAACTGCTTAGAACATTCTGCTAATCCCCTAAAAGCTATTTTAGAGTGGAGAAGAGTTCTTAAGGATCATGGAAAAATAATTTTGGTGGTTCCATGCAAAGAGTCAAATTTTGATCATAAAAGATTAGATACAAAGTTTGAAACTATCCTTAACGCTTATACAAATAATTTTGACGAGTCAGATTTATCTAATTTACAGGAAATATTAGATTGTCATGATATAGATCTTGACCCTGGAGTAAGAACATTCGAAGAGTTTAGAAAAAGAAGTCTACTTAACTTTCAAAATAGATGTTTACATCATCACGTGTATAGTAATAAATTATTGAAGGAAATACTTGCTTATACTAATTTCGAAATAATTGATATCGGTTCTACAGAAAGAGATTTTTATGCTCTTGCAAAAAAAATTTCAATTTAAAATAATTAATTATTATCAAAAAAAATTAACATGAAAATTTTAATTATAGGTGCTGGTGGTCATGCCAAAGTTGTAATTGATATTATCAAAAAAGAAAACAAATTCGAAATTTTAGGGTTTTTAGATAATTCTTTAAAAAAAGGAAAAAAGATTTTAGGTTATGAGGTCCTTGGTAATGAAGATGACCTAAATGTTTTAATGTCAAAGCATGATATTTTTGGCGGAATTATTGCAATTGGGGATAATTACTCTAGGAGTCTTCTAGCAAAAAAAATAAAAAAGCTTCGCAAAGAGTTTAAATTTATAAACTGCATTCATCCTATGTCATCAATTGCTTTCGATGTATCACTAGGAGAAGGAAATGTAGTAATGGCAGGAGCAACAATAAACACTTCATCAAAGATTGGAAATCATTGCATTTTAAACACAAATTGTTCTGTTGATCACGATAATAAACTATTAGATTTTTCAAGCTTGGCTCCAAATGCTGTCACGGCTGGAAACGTTAAGGTTGGAGAATTTTCAGCGATTGGAATTAGTGCCTCTATCCTTCAGAACATTTCAATTGAAGACAACTGTATTATTGGTGCAGGCAGCATGGTTAATAAAAATACAAAATCTAACTCAGTTTATTTCGGTACACCCGCAAAATTTGTTAGAGATCACACGTTAGGCCAGAAATACTTATAATCAAAGTTTCTTAAAATATCTTGCTAATTTCTTGAAAAGGATTTTATGAATTAGCTATCCTTAGCTTAATAAAAATAAATTACAATTAGTTTATGAATGACAAAGCCTTTGCAACTCACTTAAAAAAAATTGTCAATAAAACTAAAAATTATGGAGAAGTTGATACCGACTATTTTAGTTGGGGTCGAGATTCAAGACATGTAGTAGACAATTCAGAAGATATTCTTTTCAACAAGGCAAATCGAAACCCAATCCTAAAAAAAATTACTAATTTTTTAAGTTTTCATTTGAGAAAAAATAAATCTTCTCTTTCTTTCCTGGAAAATAAATTTAAGAAATTTTTACCTACTTATAACTTATTATCAGATGACTATTCAAAAAATTTATATTGTGAGATTCTTATTTCTAGATATTTTGGAGAGAGTAAAGTTGAACTTTCTTCTTTCACAAGTGATTTTATTAACAATTATGAAAGCGCATCTGAAAGACTGACAACATCAACAGAATCTTTGAAAGTATTTAAGTGGATTTTAAAAAAAATCAGTCCTAATGAGACAAATTTTAAAATATATACTGCTCCTGAGATCCTGAATATGATTGAGTCTAATAGATGTTATGCTTATAACAATAAAGGCACATCTATTTCAGTAAAATCCGGCGATAACGTTATAGACTGTGGAGTTGGCTGGGGCGATACTACAATGTACTTAGCATCTTTATCCAGCTCCAAAAGCGGAGGAAAGTTATTTGCTTTTGATATATTGCAAGATTCTTTTGATGCCTTAGATCAACAAATGTTAATTAATCCAGAAGTAAAAAACATAGAAAAGGTTCACAAAGCAGTTACAGATCAAGATGATAGATTTTTTTACACGACCGATCCTAGTCCAGGCGCAAAAATTGTAGATTATGAGACTAAGTTCAAAGTATCTTCCATCAAAATTGATACTTTTGTTGAGAAAAAAGGTATTTCTATAATAGATTTCATAAAGATGGATATAGAAGGAGCTGAGAGAGATGCTTTAAAAGGAGCAGAAAAGACAATAAGAAAATTTAAGCCTAAGCTTGCTATAAGTATTTATCATTTAAAGGATGATTTTATAGTCATTCCTGAACTGATAAATCGAATAAGAGATGACTATAAGTTTTACTTAGATTGTACTACCGGCTTCGGTGGAGAAACGATTTTATATTGCGATTAAATTAAATATTTTTTATGACTTCAATAAGAAGATATAGTTTTTTAAATATTAAACTGAAAAGATATGAACCTGAAGCTATTTTTGGAAAAGTCTAATAATACTTCTAAAAGGCCTCAAATAACCTAGATTAAATAGGTATATTTTTTTAATTACGTTTAAATACTTTGGAACGCGAACAATACATTTCTGTGATTCGTTAATTTTACCATTTTCATAATGATAGGCAGCTAGACTAAGTTGAGCTAATGCTGTCATTAAATTTGCTTTTTCTTTATTTACCAAAGACAGAATTCCATCTTCGTGTATTCTATAATTTGTTTTTTTTAAGTTAGGTAAAAATTTTCCATATCCATAATATCCAAGTATGCCCCAAACAGTTATATCACCGATCGGAGAATTTCGAAGAAATTTAGGTGGCTTTTTATCTTTAAAAACATTTCTAAAGCAAGTTGTTAGAGTATTTATTCCCACCCCCAACATAAGATCTTCAGAAGTTAAATTTTTCTCCGCTCCCGATTTAAAATTTTCTATTACCTTATCAGCCTTGATTGCTCTTGTTCTACCGTAAGTTATAACTAGATTAGGATCTCTATCTAGTTCTTCATACTGGATTGACAATTTTCTTTTATCACTCCAAAAATCGTCACCATCACAGATTGCTATGTATTTTCCTCTCGCCTTTGGAAAAACATAAGCATAATAAGGATTTACACCGAGAGAGAATTGATTTTTTTCTGAAAAAATTGGTTGAATTATGGAGGGATATTTTTCGGCAAATTGTTTAACTATCTTTGAAGTTTGATCAGTTGAAGCATCATCATAAATTATAATTTCAACTCTGAAATTACATTCTTGCTCTAAAAAACCTTCTATGCATTTTTCAATAAACTTTTCATGGTTATAAGTGATACAACATATTGAAATCTTTATTTCTTCATCAGAAAAGATTTTATTTCTCAGGGGTTCGTTCATATAGAAATATTAGATTTTTTAATTAAAAACTACTGAAGAGACTACCACTATTTTAACCATATCCTTCTTTAAGAATATCCATGATGCTTGTAATTAAATTTTCTTGATCATTTTTTTTTATCCATGACCTTACAGGCAAAGTTAATACCCTTGCTGAAAGATTATTTGAATTTTCACACATACCAATGCTTTTCATTCCATGACAATTTCCTAGGCTAGGATAATAATATCTCCTAAGTTCATATTTATTTTTTAAGGCAATTTTTAAAACTTTTTCTACTATTTTTTCAGATTCAAGAACTATGGGAAAGATTTGCCAAGGAGAATTATCAATTTCATGAGTAAAAATATTAAGATTAAGATCAATATTTATAAGACTATCTATCCATTTTTTTGCCATTTCTTGTCTTTGGAATATTCTCTTATCTATTGTTTCAAGAACCGCTAGACCTATTGCAGCATGAAATTCAGACATTTTCCCATTAATACCCCAAAAAGGAGAAGAAGTACTTCCTGTATTGGCGTGCGTCTGTAATCCAAAATTCATTGCCGACCTTATAGAAAATTCTTTTGAGGAAGGGGCAATTATCAATCCTCCCTCACCGATTCCAAAGGGTTTGGTAGCATGTAAAGAAAATACTTCTATTACATTTTCATAACTCCCACTGAAAAACTTAGATTCCCTTTTTATTCCAAGACCCGCAGCGTTATCTATGATTAATATTTTCTCCATTTCATGACAAATTTTTTCATGCTCATGGAAATCAACAGAGATTCCATAAGGCGCAAGTAAAATGGCAGCCTTGGCTTTAGAATTTAAAAAACCTTCCTTTAAAATCTGAGGAGATACGACTCCAGAATTTTTGTCTACATCAATTATTATCGGATTACAGTTTGCTCCCAATATTGACGAAGCTGTTGCTTGAAATGTAAAACCTGGACACAGTACTTCACCAGAGATGCCTTCAGAAATTAAACAAGCACTCAACGCAGACGTAGCGCTTGAAGCAGTAATTGCAACTTCATTTTTTTCACAATATTTATTTTTAATACGTTCTTCAAAATCTTCATTAACTGGACCAAAGTTTGTATACCAATTTTTATCAATTGATGGTTTGAGATAATGAATCCAATCTTTTGGATCAGGAATTTCAGAAGCAACAACTCTAAAAACTTCTTTCAATTCATCTTTTATTTGCATTTTAATTATTCTAATTTATTTATAATAAGTTATCTTCAAAGATTTTATTTTTTAATTATTTTTTAGATGATTTGAAAGCAGAAACAATGCAAACTCAAGATTATCGTTCTGAAATAGACGGACTACGTGCATTTGCTGTTTTATCGGTGATTGCATTTCATGCCTTTCCTAATTTATTTGAAGGAGGCTTTGTCGGGGTAGATATTTTTTTTGTAATAAGTGGTTTTTTGATAACCAGCCATATTTTTGAAAGTTTAGATAGAAAACAATTTAGCCTAATTAATTTCTTCCAACGCCGAATAAGAAGAATTTTTCCTGCACTTATTGTCGTTTTGATTGCTACATTGGTTTTTGGTTGGGTTTCTCTTCCCCGAGAAAATGCAACCCCATTTGGCAAGCAAGAAATTGTTGTTAACTCAAATCCAGCCTCAAATAAAAAAGTCTGGGTTATAGGAGATTCGTTTACTGATAGGATAAGACCTTTTTTAAACAGAACTTTTTCTGAAGTCCATTATATCGGACACTTAGATGATAAACTTAATGAAGCACCATCATTGCTGGCAGAAAGCCAAGATAAACCAGATTTGATAATTTTGGTAAAAGTTGAAAGGAGTTTTTAATTTTTTAATCTGAACAATGAAGTTTTTGAGAGAGATTAAAAGGATATTCAAACAATTTTTTTTCCTTCCATTTAATATTTTTGGATACCTTTTTAGTACTTACTTTTATGATTTTTTTCTTTCTAATAAAAAAAAGATTTATTCAGGAAGTATTTCTTTAAAGGCAAAAATATTAATCTATGTAATTTTCCCAACAAATGGTTTGAATGAGTTTCATTTAAGAACTCTCAATTATTTTCTAAATAGAGGATATTCTCCAATCGTAGTATCAAACATAAAGCTTAAAAAAGAAGATCAAGAAAAAATAAAAAATAAAAGCAGCTTCTTAATCGAAAGAGAAAACTATGGCTATGACTTTGGTGGATGGCGCGATGGGATCATCTTTTTAAGGGAAAAACTTACAATGCTAGAAAATTTAATCCTCATGAATGATTCAACATGGTTTCCTGTGACCAAGGGCAATGATTTTGTAAATTTTATTCAAGAATCAAAACTAGACTTCGTTGGGGCTACTTCACATTATGGGTTGGAAAGACCACGAATACCTACTAAAAGAGAAAAATTAAAAACTAAATTTAAATTCAATTTAAAAAGTAAGAACTTTCATTACGCTTCTTATGCACTAAGTTTTTCAAATAAGATCACGAAAGATAAGAATTTTTTTAGATTCTGGAAAAAATTAAGATTATCCAATACTTACAATGTAATAGTTAGAAATTGTGAAATTGGAATATCCCAATGGGTTATAAAGAATGGCAGTTATACGCATGGCTCACTAATTGACTCTTCAAAAATCTCTGAGCTATTGAACAACCATTCAAGAGAAAAACTGTTCGAAGTTACACAAAATATGATTGTAAACTCAGTTTCAGTGAAAAAGTTATTAAACAAATTTTCAAAATCTATAGAAATTTTTTCAAAAGAAGAATTAATTTCTCTTATCATGACTGTAATTTCAAGGCAGATAATTGTTTTTTCATTAATTGATTTTTTAATAAAAGAACTTAATTTTCCTTTTTTGAAAAAAAGATTATTCAATTTAGATAAAGATTGTTCTAAAAAAGCCATAAAACTAGTTCAGTCTTTAGATGCGCCTATCAAAGAGGATATATTCTCTGAAATAGATAAGAGTCCAAGCTTAAATAAATTTATATGACCCTAGACAAAATTAAGATTTTTATATTTTATTTTATAAAGTTTTGATAAATCGATTTCACAAACCAGTTTTATAAATAGGTAGAAATAATTTTAAGTTTCAAATTTTTTTGAATTTTTTAGCATATGAGCAGGACCATGAGCTAAATTTATAGCTGCATTTTCTCCATACAGCATCTCTTTTTGTTCTGAATAGTGATCTCTGTCTTTTGCAAGCGGAGCCAATTCTAAGGCTTTTTCAGTTGCTATATCAGGTAAATCTTCATAAGACCCGATTCCCTGAATAATGCCAGCTTCTAAAGCAGCTATTCCAGTCCAGCGTTTAGATAATTGAACAGTTTCAAAAAAATAATTAGCGGGAATTTTATGACGAAATAATGCTAATTCTGGTCTAGGGATTTTAAAACCAAGTTGCATTTCATTAGCACACAAAAAACCTCTATCCTCTCTCATCAATCTTACATCGTGAGAAAGAGCAAGCATAAATCCTGCCCCAAAGGCATGACCATTGATTGCACAAATACTTGGAATGGGAAGGGTAATTATTCTTCCCATCAAATACATAAATTCTTCGCCAAAAACTTCTCTTGCTCCTCCTTCAGAGTATTTCTCTGGATCTTGCATCCAATCAAGATCTAAACCATTTGAAAAAAATTTTGGATCATTAGAAGAAGTTATTAATGCCCCTGGGCCTTCGTCTTTTTCAATCTCATCTAATGCTTTAGCAAACTCTTTCACAAATGAAGTATTCCAGCGGTTTTCGCCAGCGTTCATACACAAATGATAAATGGAATCTTTTTTTTCTAGCTCGATCACAACAAATTCTTTCTATTTTTTAATAATCTTACTATAAAAGAAAAGTTATTATGCGATCGAAGTTCCTAATTCTTTTAGAAATTATCCTTGTAAATAATCTTTAATATGTTTAATTTACTCTTAAATATTTAAGCGGAGCTTTAAAGGAAAAAATGTCCATTTGGAACGATTTATCATGGGTTGAAGGAATAAGAACTCCTTTTTTCAATTTCTTTTTTTACAATGTATCTTTAACTGGATACCCAATCTTTTTATTTCTATTTATAGCCTTTGGGTATTTTTTTTGGTCGCCTCAAAGATTTTCTAGAGTTGCTATGCTCTTATTCATCTCTGCAGTAATAAATAGTTTTTTAAAAGATCTCTTTCAAGATCCAAGACCTCCAGCAGAATTCATGTTGGATGAAGGAACTGGAACTAGTTATGGTTGGCCTAGTGGCCATGCTCAAATTGCCGTAACTCTTTGGGGACTTTTGGCTTACGAACTAAAAAATAAATTCATATCCATAGGAGCTATAACTTTTATCTTATTAGTAGCCTTTAGCAGAATGTATTTAGGCGTGCATGATTTAGGAGATGTGGTTGCAGGACTTTTAATTGGTGGTTTTATCCTTTTGCTTTGGCATTATGCTGTCGTTTATAAACTTTATGAAAAATTTGATAATTTAACTTGGTTTTTTATTATTATCGCTTTTCAACTTTTTATTCATTTGTTCTATCCATCACATGAGGGGCATGAGATATCCAATTGGTTATTGGGAGCTATGACTGGATGGTTTCTGGGAGCATCAAACTTAGTCATTGCATCAAATAATTTAATTAAACTCCTATTGTCTTTAATAAGCACAGTAGCAGTTTTTTTTACTATGATATTTCTCTTTCAACTTGAAGGACTTATCGAGTTATCCGGATTAATGTCTGTTTTGTTCAGTTATTCCTTAGGTTTATTCTTCTCGATTTTTGTTTCTTGGGTCATTCCAAGATTTTGGAAATTGTTTAACCTTGCAAACTGAATAGAACAATTACATGAATGACCTAGATCTTTCTAAGCCAATTCTTCTTTATGGCTCAAATATTTCTTATTTTACTGGCAAGATGGAAAACTACTTCAGAGTTAAAGAAATTTCTTACGAGCAAAAGGTTTTGAATTATCCAAAATTTGAAAGAACCATGAAAGAAAAAGTCGGTATCAATCAAATGCCAGCAGTTGAGTTACCAGATGGCAGATGGATGACCGATACTACTAAAATGATTCAATGGTTTGAGTCCAAAATTACAAATAATAAAATCATTCCTGAAGATCCAGTTCAAGCTTTTTTTGCTTTTTTATTAGAGGATTGGGCAGATGAGTGGTGGTGGAGAACCGCTATGCATTACCGCTGGCATTATTCTGAAGGTTCACATTTCGCATCCAGACATTTGGCTGAGGAATTATTAAGCTCTGTACCTTTGCCTATTTGGATGAAAAAAATATTCTTAACCAGAAGGCAAAGGAATGGTTATACAACCGGAGATGGGATAACAAAAGAAAATTTAAAAACAGTTGAAGATGATTTTTTAAAATTATTAGAAAATCTCAGCAATATTTTGGAAAAAAGAAAGTTTCTATTCGGAAATCGCCCTTCAATAGCTGATATTGGTTTTTCTGGTCCTTTCTTTAGACATTTCGCTTTAGACCCTGTTCCATTAGAGATTATTCGCCAAAAGGCGCCTTACGTTTTGAGCTGGGTGAGTAATTTATGGAATGCAAGATTATCAAAAATAGATGATGGTTTTGAAGAGGGGATTCCTAAAGACCTGGAACCATTGTTTAGAGAAATAGGAAAGATCTATTTGCCCTATTTATCAGCAAATGTGGATGCTGTAAAACATAACAAAACTAAATTTGATTTTAAATTTGGAAATGTCTTTCTAAAAAATGCAAGATACTCACTATATAGAGTATGGTGTCTGAAAGAGTTAAGAGATCGTTACAACAGACTAAGTGGACAGGACAAAACTCAAGTAAAAATTCTTCTTAAAGAGTTTGGATGCTGGGAGCCTTTATGGAAAGATAAAAACCTTCCTTTGATGGACGATCAAGAAGAAGGGTTACCCTTTAAAGCAGATAGAAAGATGCTCGGAGTAAACGAATGAAAAAAATGAAACTGCATGATTTTCCAAAAGCCCCGAACCCCCGAAGAGTAAAAATATTTGCTCATGAGAAGGACATTGAATTGGAACTTATAAATTGCGATATGACAAAAAGAGAACACAAAACTCCTGAGTTTTTAATCAAAAATCCCAGCGGAAAGATTCCTGTGCTGGAACTTGATAATGGTGAATGTATCTCTGAATCTGTTGCCATTTGTCGTTACTTGGAACTTATAAAGCCTGAGCCTAATTTGTTTGGTAAAGGCGCTTATGAAATTGCCTACATTGAAAGTCGAAATAGGCATATCGAATTCGAACTTTGGACCCAAATAGGAATTTCTTGGGTAAACGGCCCCATAGTAGGTAGTTTGGATCTGTTTGATCAAATACCTGATGCAAAAGCAGCAAGCGATAAAAATGTTAGATCTTTTTATCAGAGGTTAAATCAAGAATTTAGTTCAAATAGTTTTGTCGCAGGAGAACGCTTTACTATTGCAGACATTTCTCTAGTATCGGCAGTAGATTTTGCTTCTGAAATGGTAGATTTAAAACCAGATGAAGATTTAAAGAATCTGAAGCGATGGTATGAGGAGGTTTCTTCAAGACCTAGCATGCAGAACGAATGACTAAGTATAATTAATTCAATCAAGAAAAAACGGAGAGGTCCAATGTCAGATGAAAAGTATTCACCCCCAAAAGTATGGACTTGGGATCAAGAAAGTGGCGGTAAATTTGCAAATATAAACAGACCGATTTCTGGTGCAACGCATGATAAAGATTTGCCTGTGGGAAAACATCCCATACAACTCTATTCACTTGGAACTCCAAATGGAGTTAAGGTCACTGTTCTTCTAGAAGAACTTTTGGCTTTAGGATACGAAGGCGCGGAGTATGATGCATATCTAATTAATATAGGAAACGGCGATCAATTTGGAAGTGGTTTTGTTGGAATAAATCCAAATTCTAAAATCCCTGCTCTCTTAGATAGAGGTTCAGAGCCGCATACGAGAGTTTTTGAATCTGGCGCAATTTTGGTTTACCTTGCTGAGAAGTTTGGGGAGTTCATTCCAAACGATCCAGCTGCTAAGGCTGAATGCATGTCTTGGCTTTTTTGGCAAATGGGAAGCGCTCCATACTTAGGTGGAGGATTTGGACACTTTTATGCCTATGCTCCAGAAAAATTTGAATATCCCATTAATCATTTTGCCATGGAAGTTAAACGTCAGTTGGACGTCTTAGATAAAAATTTAGAAAATAGAAAATTCATTTGCGGAGATGAATACAACATTGCTGATATGGCAATTCATCCTTGGTATGGTTATTTGGTACTAAAAAATGCATACAATGCAGCAGAATTTCTAGATGTGAAATCTTACAAAAACGTTGTTCGTTGGGCTGAGGAAATTTCCGAAAGACCCGCCTTTAAAAGAGGAGCTAGAGTAGGGCGACCTCCAAGTGGACCAGAAGACAATGCGATTCCTGAAAGGCATGATGCCAGTGATCTTGATTAAAAATGAGCAGTAAACTTAAAATTTTTGGCGTTCCAATGTCTCAAGCTGTAAGGACAGTTCTATGGATGATGCTTTATAAAAAATTACCTTTCGAATTGATTATCACTGCACCAGGTTCTCCAAAAGAAAATGGTACTCGTCATCCTTCTTTTTTGGAAAAATATCCAAATGGAACTATTCCCGGCTTGGAAGATCCTAAAACTGGATATTTGTTATCGGAATCGATAGCAATCATGTGTTACTTGTGTAACAAACATAAATGGGATGATTTGTACCCAGAAGATCCTGAACTGAGAGGAAAGGTCGATCATTACCTTCACTATCATCATCGAAGCATTAAAGAGGCATCAACTGGTTATTTTGCACCAATTTTAAGACCTGACTTGGGGCTTTCAGAAGACCTAATCAATATGTCTCAAAAAATGTTTAATAATGCCCTCAAAGCATTAGAAAATCAGTGGCTTAAAAAAAATAAATTTATTGCAGGAGACTATGTCACTATTGCCGATTTTTCAGCTTATGTTGAAATTGCTCAATTGAATTCGCAATTTACTAATCTATTTGATTATAGCGACTTTAAAAATTTAAGTCGTTGGCTCGAGGATATGAGCAAGCTTCCTTATCATGATGACGTTCACATGGTATTAACAAAAATGGGAGATATAAGTGAAACAGTCCCCGAAATGGAAATTATCATGAAAGCTAATTTAGAGACTTTCAGTCATTTGAATGAAATAGCTTCTAATTTGAGCTGAAAGTAAATTTTTAAAGTTTTTGCTAACCTGCAATGCGTTTAAACATTTTACCGGTTAAATTAAGAACAGCTTTTCTGCTCATAAAGCCAGTAACGAAATTCAAAATTCTATTGCTTCTGCCGCATAAGACGAATTGTTTATCTTTTTCAAAACCCTCTAGACATTCAAGAGCAACATCATGAGAGGTTTGCATAGACACTCCAGATGCTGAGCTATCTCGATTTTGATATCTTTCAGTTAGTTCCTCAGATTTTTCTGTAGCTACTCGGGCAAACTCTGATTCAGTTCCTCCAGGAAGAAGCGCCATAACTTTGATATTTTTATCTTGATATTCATACCTTATGGCCTCAGAGAACATCAAAACATAGGCTTTTGAAGAAGAATAAATACTTGCATATGGTATCGGTGCTAAAGAGGCCATAGAGCCAACATTTATGATGCCACCACCACCTTGTCGAACCATATCTGGCAAATACAAATGGCAAAGATCTGTCAGCGTTATAACATTAAGTTGCAGCATCTCTGCATAATCATCTCTTTCAAAGTTAGTTAATTCTCCCCATCTACCGTATCCCGCATTGTTAATTAAGATATCGATAGATAAATTTTGGGATTTTATTTTGTTGTATAAAGCTTCAGCAGAACCTTGAATAGAAAGATCTTCTATAAAGACATGCGCTTTTCCACCAGATTCCTTAATTTTTTTAGCAAGTGCATGCAATTTATCCTTTGATCTTGCAGTTAAAATAACTTCTGCACCTCGTTTATTTAATTCTTCAGCCAAGGCAAAGCCTATTCCAGTTGATGCGCCTGTGATTAGGACTTTTTTATCTTTATATGTACTCATGAATTCATCTTACTAAGTTTCAATACCTAAATAAATTAATTATCATTATTTGATGAACGAATCTAAAATTAAAGAGTTTCTTGATTCATGGACCAAAGGAGTAATTGAGATAGGAAAAGCTTATTCAAAAAAAGAAGATTTTGAAAAAGAAGCTTTGAAATTTTTATCCAAGCACTACGCTTTTAAAACTCAAGAGATACTTTTTAAACCTACTTTTACCAAAGAAAAAGTATTTAGAAATAGCTTGGAAGATGCTTTATCTTATTTCGTTAAGGGAAAATTTTCAGAAGATAACGGCTTCGCTTTAAAGCCATGGGAAAAAATAAATCTCCAAGAATTGAATATTTTAAATGAGAAAAACTTATCTACTGCAATGGGTACGTTTTCATTTAAACCAGTCTCATCAATCGAGACGACTTTAGTTGCTTTCACATTTGTTTTTTGTCTTGAAGAAGGAGAAGTTAAGATAAAGATTCATCATTCTTCTCCTGTTCTCTAACTGTTAATTTTTATGAAATCTAAATCATTAGAAATCTCAATTGTTGGAGCTGGAATAGGAGGATTGGTAGCTGCTTTGGCTTTGAAAAAAAGAGGGCACAAACCAATAATTTACGAAAAGACAGAATCTTTAAGTGAACTTGGGGCAGGAATTCAGCTTTCGCCAAATGCTAACAAGGTACTCAAACATCTTGGCGTTATGGAGGAATTGCAGGCAGATGTTTATGAACCGGAGGCTTTTCAATTTGTTCATTATCGAACTGGAAAAGTTTTAGCTCAACGGGCTTTAAAAAATTCTTCAGTAAAGATATATGGTTCTCCAAATTACGATATTCACCGAGCTGATTTACAAAAAGCTCTTTTAAAAATTATCAATAAAGAAGGAATTCAGATTGAAAAAAATTCTGAAATTTTAGACTTATATGAAGATGCAAATCATGCCTTTATTAAAACTAAAGAAAGGGTGATTCCTTCGGATGTTGTGATCGGTTCAGATGGGATTCATTCAATTGTAAGAAAAAAGCTTTGGGGGGGATGATCAAGCTCGATATACAGGAAATGTAGCATGGCGAATGCTAGTCCCTAAAGAAGAAATATCTTCAAAATTTTTACAACAAAATACCAAAGTTTGGCTGGGACCTAAAAAGCACTTTGTACAATATTTGGTTAAAGGTGGAAATTTTTTAAATTGTGTATGTCTTGTAGAACAAAACGACTGGATAAATGAAGATTGGTCTGAAAAAGGAGATATCTCTGAACTTAAGCATATTTTTTCTGACTGGCATCCTGAAATTCAAGACATTTTAGAAAGCACAAAACCCGATAGCTTATATAAGTGGGGGTTACACGATAGGACACCGATGAAAAAATGGGGTAAAGGAAGAATTAGTTTACTTGGGGATGCCGCTCATCCAATGTTACCGTTTGTTGCTCAAGGAGCTGCCATGGCTATTGAGGATGGTATTGTTTTGGCTTCAAGCCTCTCTTATTTTGATAGTGTTAAATTAGGACTTAATGATTATGAGAATAAAAGAAAATACAGAACGGCAAGTGCACAAAGAACTGCCACCAGAAACGCAACAATTTTCCATCTTTCAGGTTTCTTTGCTATTTTCAGAAACGTGGTGATGAAATTTTTTCTAAAAAAAATTATGGATAGTTTTTATAAATACGATGCTATCTCAAAATAAATTTCTTACTAGGACACACTTATGAAATACAGAGACTTCACGCCTTTTGGATCAGTTAGTACTTTAACTTTAGGTGGAGGCGGGATAGGAAATGTTTGGGGCAAAACTACCAGAAAAGAGGCAGTTGATACCGTTCTTCATGCGATTGATTCAGGTATCAATCATCTCGATATGGCTCCAATGTATGGTAGAGGAGAGGCTGAGTTAGTCGTCGGAGAAGCTTTAAAAGATAGAGATTTATCAGATTTGAACATTACAACCAAGTGTCAGTTGGGCACTCTTCCGCACGATAAAGTTTATGAAAGACTCAACGAATCTCTTATCGAAAGTTTTGAGAGAATGAAAATAGACAAGGTGAACTTATTCCTTTTACACTCTCAATTGATCAAGGATGACTATCAGCTCCCTGTTTTAAATGATTTAAGAAATTCAATTACAACTTCTTTGTCTTGTTATTATGATTCTGTGATTCCAGCTTTCGAAAGATTAAAGTCTGAAGGAAAGATAGATTCTTGGGGAATAGGGTTGGGCGAAGAAGAAGCTTTAATTTCTGCAATAAATCATGAAAAACAACCCAAGGCCATGCAGTGCGCAGTGAATGTGATAAATTCTATTGGAGCTATTGGCTACATAAGTAAAAAACCCGACCCAAATAGAATTCTTAAAGAGTGTCAGGACAAAGATATCCCCATTTTAGCTATAAGAGCTGTTCAAGCAGGAGCATTAACGTCAAAAATGGATCGTGAACCTCATCCATCAGGAAGAGACAAACCTGACTTTGATGATTATGAAAGAGCAGAGCCTTTTAGAGAACTTGCAAAAGAATGGGGCGAATCTCCAGCATCTCTTGCACATCGTTATGCTCTTTCGATAAAAAAAGTAAGCTCAGTGATTTTGGGGGTAAAAAATACTCAAGAGTTAAAAGAATGTTTAGATACTGAAAATATGAGTGAGTTAAGCGAAGAACAATTAAAAGAACTTAAAAATTTATTTACTTAACTTGTACATAGAGAATATCCAGAAATAATTTCCATCTTTTTCTAAATACATTTCATCTTTCAATAAATCTATATTTGCTATCAAACGCTTTGAGAAAGGCACCTCTTTTTCTAAGATCTTCTCCCATTTATCTGGAAAAGATTTTTGCATAGTATTTTCAATTTCTTGAATATTTGAAAAAGAGGTTGTGCAAATATTTAAACAGCCACCTTCCTTAAGATGTTCTGGACTTCCTTCAACAACTCTTACAATCAAATTTGATCCGGTATCATCTGCCTTAGGAACTTCTGTCGGGAACCAACCAGTTACTTCGGCAATATTTTTTGATACTCCTGAAACATCACAGCAAATTAAATCGTATTTACTGGTCACATTTTGAAATAAGTCTGATTCAATAATGTTTATTGAAACATCATTTCGTTTTGCATTAAGTCTGGTAAGTTCTAAGTGCTTATCATAGATATCACAAGCATCTACTTCAGCAGCTCCATTTTTTGCGAAATAAATTGCAAGAGGCCCAATGCCGCATCCCATATCCAAGACTTTTTTGTTTTTGAAATCAGCTTTCAGAGCACATTCTTCGCTTATTAGAGTAGGACGAAATGCATCTTCAGAGCTTTCGAGTTCTATGTTATGAAAATTTATAATCATTTTTTTAAAAAAAAGATTATAAATTAAAAGTTTTACTTACACAGGATTTATTGGCGAAGGACATGGTTTTTCTTTTTCAATTATTTCTGCTGCTAACAAAGCTAAATCGTCTCTGAATAAATCAGCATATATTTGAATACCTGTGGGAATACCCTCAGAAACACCAGTAGCCAAAGCCACGGCAGGTAATCCCAAGCCATTAGCAGGGGCTATAAAGTAAAAACTTTTTTTTAGCGCATCATCTCCTAATTTTGGATCTAAATCTGTGTCAATTTGCCAAGGTAAATTACACCAAGTGGGACCGATACAAACTTGATATTCGTTCAGAAAATTTGACCAAACTTTTCTCAGTCTAAATCTCTCAATGAACTTTTCATCCATTGACAAATTTATATGACTGAAAGTTTCAGACCATCTATCTAGATAAGCAGCAGTTTCTGGTTTAAAAAGCTCTTTAGGAGCAAGTTCCATACCACCCTCGGCAAGAATTACTCCCCACATGTCAAAGACCTTATCTAATTCTGGAGCCTGTATTTCCTCAACATCCCAACCATTTTCAGAAAGAATTTTTCCAGCTTCTTCAATCTCTTTAACTGTCGCTGGTGGAAGTTCAATACCATCTATTTCTTTTATTAGGGCAGCTTTAAATTTCTCTGGCATTTTTCCTTCCAATGGAACGTCAACTGAATTTGGATCATCAACATGTCTGCCTGCTAAAATTGAAAGACCAGCTTTAATATCCTCAACCTTTCTTGCCATCGGTCCATCAGTCAAAAAAGGTGCAATCAAACCAATATTTTCCATAGCGCCGCTATGTACTCCTGGAACTCTGCCTACAGTTGGTTTGATTGAACTTATCCCACAGCAATAAGCAGGATTTCTAAGAGAACCACCAACATCATTTCCTAGTCCAATAGGAGACATTCCAGTTGCAATTGCCGCCGCTTCTCCACCGCTTGATCCTCCTGGAGTTAATTTTTTATTCCACGGATTGAATGTTCGACCTCTTAGAGGATTATCGGTATCCAAGCGCAAACCCATCTCAGGCAAGTTGGTTCTGCCTATTGGAATAGCTCCAGCACTCAACATTCGATCAACGATAGGAGCGTTTTTTGGCGGAAATTCTTCGGCAAAAAATGGTAACCCATTAGTTGTAGGCAAGCCTTCAAAATCTATATTTTCTTTTATCGTAAAAGGAACTCCATGAAGAGGTCTTGCTTTTTCTTCTTTAGAGGCATTATCACTTTTGATAGCTAATTCCAAAGCAGATTCTTCCAAAGAAATTGTAATAGCATTAATTTCTGGATTTACTTCTTTTATTCTCTTCAGATGAGCTTTTACGACTTCTTCGCTTGAAGTTTCTCCATTTTTAATAAGTCGACTTAATTCAACAGCACCTTTTTTTACTAATTCGTCCATATTCTCTCCCAAAAAAAGAAAGTTTGAATTAAGATTAACATAGAGTTTCAAAAATTTTTTGAATTCATATTAGGAGATAAAAATGCATGCGATAGAAAAATGGTACGAGGTTATCAAATCAGATAATCCAGATAAATACGATGAGATTTTGGCTGAGGATTGTATTTTTTATTCCCCAGTAGTCTACACACCTCAAAGAGGAAGGGAGATAACCAAAATGTATTTGATGGCAGCAGGCGGAGTTTTCGGAGGGGAAGATTCACCCAAAGAAATCCTAGATGAAAAAAGTCCATCGAAATTTAGATACATTAAAGAAATCATTGGTGAAAACTCAGCAGTTCTTGAATTTGAAACAGAGATCGATGGAATTTATGTAAATGGTATTGATTTAATGACTTGGAACGAAGAAAACAAAATCACGGAGTTCAAAGTTATTATAAGACCCCTTCAAGCAGTCAATAAATTGCACCAACAAATGCAAGATATGCTTGAAAAGCTGAAAGCATCTCAAGGCTAGTTTTGTAAATTGATTTCAAGAAGAACTTTTTTAAAGTTATCTGGCCTTTTAATAGTTCTCTTAGCCTCAAGATCTTTATTTTCCTGGTTTAGAAAACCAAAGGTACTCCACATATTATGCTCTACAAGCAGTGAAAAATTATCGGCAACGGTATCTCTGAATATAGGAATTAGCGAAGTATCTCTTAAAGTTGATGAAGAGATTTTTAGTGGCACAAAGGTAGATAGAGAAGGAAAACATTGGCAGTTTATTTGTGAAAACTTAAGATCCAATAAAACTTACTCCCTTTGTTTAGTCTCCAAAGATGAGATATTGGAACCAGACTGGCCGCTCAAAACCTTACCTAGTAAAAATGAAAAAGTTAGTAATCTAAAAATAATGGCATTTACTTGTGCTGGTGGAGGAGATGGATCTTCTTTTGGAGGAAAGGAATTTTTTAAACCCTATGCTTTTAGACAAAAAATGTTTGATGAAGGTATTAGCAAAAAACCTGACATAGCAATAGCAATAGGAGACCACGTATATTGGGACTTAAGGGGGGGAGACTTACCTCCTTTTGGTAGACAGCAATCAGCATTCATAAAATTTTTAATAGGCAGCTTGCTCAAGTTTTTATACGGGTCTTTCAATAGAAACGAAGATGGACTAAGTGAGCATAATGAAATGGTTCTTAAAAATATTGGTAATGATCAAATAGCATCTCTATATGGAAAACGCTTCAAAAGTATTCCAATCTTCTTTCTACCCGATGACCATGATTATTTTGAAAACGATGATGCTGAAGAAAATTTAGTTACTTTCCCTGCAAATGAATTTAGTAAAAGTGCTTTCAAAAGAATGGCTGATTTGTTTTATCCTCCTCTTTTAGATTGTCCCAACAAAGCAACTGAAAGAAAAATTGGAAGAATTCGCTATGGGAATCTTTTTGAAGGCCTACTTGCAGATTGTGCTGGCGATATGTCATTAGGAGGAAAAGAAGCAGGTTTGATTAATTCAAAAAATGAAGACTGGATTTTATCTCGTTTTAAAAACTCATCAGCAAAGCACCTTGCATTTATTCCTTCACACCCTCTGGGATACACAGCAGGAAAGTGGAGAGAATGGTATCCAGACGTAGTAGCTTCTGATGAAGAGGAGGGAATAATTATGAATGAACTCTTATCTGGAAAAAAAGGGAAACTAACTACCAAAGCAGAAAAATATTTATGGCAAAAGGGTTGGTTTTTACAACATCAAAGATTTTTGAAAGGTCTATCTGATAGAAAAGACAGTAGCTTTACTTTTTCTGGCGATATTCACGCTGTAGGATCTAATCAAATCGTCAAAAGTGGAGATTATTTACTTAGGAAGCCAATATTATCAACCTTAGTCGGCCCTATCAGTAGTTCTACAGGTACCTGGCCATCTGCAGCTAGAGGAATTGTTGCAAACAAGCCAGAATTTCTTGAGGTAACTGAAAAATTAAAAATCAAAGAGGAAAACGGTTTCTCTTTAATAAATATAACAAGCCAAAAAGTTAATATTAATCTTCATATCTGCGGAGGACACAAAGGGTCTCAAGAAGATGATGGATCTGTCAAAGAGGTAATAAATCTTAAAGTATAAAATTACCTTGGACCTTGTCCATCATCAATCTTTATACAAGTTCCAGTGACGCACTCTGAAGAAGGAGACACTAAAAACAATAAAGTTGAATCCATCTGCTCAGGAGTACAAATCCTTTTTCTTGGAAATGCTTGGCTAAAGTCACCGACTCTTTCTATCATCCCATCTAGCATTTCTGACGAAAAAGCACCTGGGGCAATAGCATTCACATTTATATAACTTTTTGACCATTCAACAGCTAAAGCCTCAGTCATTCTCACTACAGCTTTTTTAGTTATCGAATAAAGAGAAGCTGCTGATTGTGGTGTGGTATTGAAAGCTGCGACCGAAGCAATATTTACCATCCTGCCAGATTTTTTTTCTTCAATTAATTTTCTTGCTACTTCACAAGAGAGAATGTATGGACCTGTAAGGTTGGTTTCCATTACATTATCGATCAACTCTTCAGATTGTTTAATAGCCCATTGTGCATCTGGGATGCCAGCATTATTTACTAAAGTATCAATAGTGCCCATTTCTTTAGAAACAGTATCTACCGCTAACTTAATACTTTTTCTGTCAGTCATATCTATTGGCACAACCATGCATTCGCCTCCAGCAGACTTTATTTCTTCAGCTAACGATTCCAGTTTCTCTTTCCTTCGAGCAGATATTGCAACCTTCGCTCCACAGGAAGCTAATACTTTAGAAAAACGGTATCCCAGACCTGAAGATGCCCCTGTAACCAAGGCAATCTGACCTGACAAATCTATAGAAAAGTTTGGTGTTTTGTATTCTGACATTTTTACCTCTGTTTTTTTTAATCATTACTATTACATAAGAAGATTGCCGTTTAAAATAGATTTTTAAAATATCATGCCTAGATCACTAAAAAACTGTAACAACTTTCAAGATTTAAAAGACTTAGCTAGAAGAAGATTACCTGGCCCGATTTTTCATTATATAGATGGGGCAGCAGAAGATGAAACTACATATCAAAGAAATACAGAAGCATTCCAAGATGTTGATTTAGTTCCAAATGTCCTTGCTGGAGTGGAAAATATTGATATGTCAGTAGAGGTAATGGGTTACAAGTTAGGATTACCAATTTTTTGTTCTCCAACTGCTTTACAGAGATTATTTCATCACCAAGGGGAAAGGGCTGTTGCAAAAGCTGCTGAAAAGTTCAATACCTTATTCGGCGTATCTTCTTTAGGGACAGTGAAACTTAAAGATATAGATGAATTGATCAAGACTCCTAAGATGTTTCAATTCTATTTTCATAAGGATAGAGGCTTAAATGATTCGATGATTTCAATGGCTCAAGAGGCCAATTTTGAAATTTTAACTTTAACTGTTGATACCATTACTGGAGGCAATCGAGAGAGAGACTTGCGAACAGGTTTCACTACTCCTCCAAAATTAACGCCAAAAAGTATTTTTCAATTTGGCATTAAACCTGCTTGGGCTTTAAATTATTTGTTTAGAGAAAAGTTTGAACTTTCTCAATTATCAAGTCATGTCAATGAGGGAACAAATATCTCTATATCTGTTGGAGATTATTTTTCTACCATGCTGGATCAAAGTATGACGTGGGATGATGTCATAAGGCTAAAAGAAAACTGGGGAAGAAAATTCTGTCTCAAGGGCATTATGAGTCCTAGAGATGCCAGAAAAGCAGTAGAAATGAAAGCTGATGCAATTATGGTCTCAAATCATGGAGGAAGGCAACTTGATGGAGGAAGAAGTTCCTTTGATCAACTCGATGAGATTCTTCAAGAAGTAGGTGGTGAAATAGATGTTATTTTAGATGGAGGCATACAGAGAGGTACGCATGTTCTCAAGGCAATGGCGATGGGAGCTACAGCTTGCTCGGGGGGGAGAATGTATCTTTTTGGCTTAGCTGCCGCTGGTCAAGACGGAGTCGAAAAAGCTCTAGGCAATATGAAAAATGAAATCGAAAGAGATATGAAACTAATGGGAGTAAATCAGTTAAAAGATTTAAAACCACATATGCTTCGAAAGAGATAGTTTTTAGCATAGAATATGCAAAATAAGTTATGAAAGCAGAATTTTTTTACAGAAATCCATTAAAACAAGGCGAATCAAAGCCAGCTTTTGGAGTTAAGGAACCTGATCCAGATAGGCCAGATCACAAGGGCTTCATGAAAGAAGTTTTAAATGCAAGAGAAGAAGAGCACTCCTTAACCGAGTCCGGTTTTATTTTATTGAATCATAAATCGTCAATGACTGATTTTTATAATGACAAAGAAGTAACAGAAGTTTACTACGAAGAAATGGCAGATTTGGTTAAAAAGCAGATTGGGGCGAATCAGGTCTTCATCGTAAGTCATATAACAAGAAATGAGGCTGAAGCCGCTGAAGGTAAAAGATTAGGTGCTCATAGATTGGTTCATAACGACTTTACTCCAAATTTCAGGCAAACCATTCAACCATTGCTTGACGAGAATAATTCCAATCCCAGTAGAGTCACCGTCTATAATTTATGGAGACGTTTCGATAAAGACGGTATGGATGCTCCGTTTGCTCTTTGTGATTCTAGAACAGTTTCCGAAAAAGAATTAATTCCTACAGATTTATTTAATTATGGGAAAGATGAAGAAAAAACTGAAACTTTAGCCGACGAGAATGGATTTACCGTTGAAATTTATCAATCAATGAATAGTGATAGTCATAAATGGTACTTTTATCCAAAAATGAATAGAGATGAAGTAGTGATGTTCAAAACTTACGATTCTGATGAGAATCCTTTTATGCCTACTTTGCATAGCGCTTTTGATGATTTAAGTTGCGATATAAAGGTTTCGCCTCGTGAGAGCATTGAAGTTAGAGCAATCTGCCTATTTGAATAGGTAAAGGTTAAAAAATTATAAAATTAACATAGGAGAAGAAATGTCCAATACATCGAGAGAAATTCGTTCTGAAGTAACAAGTGATGGTCAGTTAAGGCTATCTATTGAAAGCGTGGAAATGCCAACGCCCAAAGATCATGAGGTTTTATTGAAAGTTGAAGCTTCTCCCATTAATCCATCTGATCTTGGCTTATTGATAAGCTTTGCAGCAGATCTTGGTTCTATAAATACAGAAGGTTCTGGAAATGACAAGGTTACAACAATGAGCATTTTGCCTGCATTACATAAAACTATGACTGCAAGATTTGATAAATCCATGAAAGTTGGAAACGAAGGAGGCGGAGTTGTTGTCGATGCTGGAGAGGCTGGAAAGGGTCTAATTGGTAAAATTGTAGGAGTAGCAGGTGGAGCTATGTATTCTGAATATAGATGCGTACCCGTTGATAGTTGTCTCGTTATGAATGAAGGGACTACCCCAAAAGAGGCTGCTTCCTCATTTGTAAATCCTTTGACTGCTCTTGGATTTACAGAAACCATGAAAATGGAAAATCATACAGCTATGATCCACACTGCTGCTGCTTCAAATTTGGGTCAGATGTTAGTAAAAATATGTAAGGCCGATGATATTCCTTTGGTAAATATCGTAAGAAAAGAAGAACACGTAAATCTTTTGAAAGATCTTGGTGCTGAATATGTTTGTAACATGAGCGAAGATTCTTTCATGGCTGATTTAATAGATGCAATTGATGCCTCTGGTGCAACCTTAGGATTTGATGCTACCGGAGGAGGAAATGAAGGAAAATTAGCTGGACAGATTTTATCTGCAATGGAAATCTCTGCAAATAAGAAGGCATCTGAATACAGCAGATACGGTTCAGATACCTATAAACAACTTTATATTTATGGTGGCCTTGACCCGACGCCAACAGTATTGAATAGATCTTATGGATTGCAATGGGGTTTAGGAGGATGGCTTTTAACACCGTTCATTGGGAAAGCAGGACCAGAAATTTTCTTAAAAATGAGAGACAGAGTAGCAAATGAAATTACTACAACTTTTTCAAGCTTTTATACTGCTGAAATTTCTCTTGAAGAAATGCTTGATCCAGAGATTCTCAAAAACTATGCTAAACAGGCGACCGGACAAAAGTATTTAGTTACTCCACATAAGTAATTATCGACCTTTAAATACGGGCTGTTTTTTTTCAACAAAAGCTTTCGTAGCATTTTTGTGATCTTCTGTTTGACCACAATGAACATGATGCGTGACTTCTAGATCAAGACAATCATCTACTTCTCCACTTACAGCTCTATTTAGATTTTCTTTCATGTATCGAAAAGCAACTGCAGGACCTTCAGCAAGTTGTTTGGCTATTTCTAGAGTTTTATTTTCAAGCTCCTCATGTTTTACAACCCAATTAGTAAGACCAAGTTTAAGCGCTTCTTCAGCAGGAATTTTGTCTGATAAAAAATAAAGTTCTTTTGCCTTTGATAAACCCACGAGCTGAGTCATAAAGTAAGATCCTCCATAGTCACCAGAAAAGCCTACTTTTGCAAAAGCAGTAGTAAAAAAAGCACTATCGGACATTACTCTAAGGTCACAAGATAGAGCATATGACATTCCGGCTCCAGCTGCAGGTCCATTCACCGCGGCAATTGTCGGTTTAGGCATTTTGAATAATTTACCCGAGGTACCCCTTTGGTGAATCCTTTGCTCATGAATAGCTATATCAATTGTTCGTTTAGGATCATCTTTTTTATTAGCCATACCTTTTACATCTCCACCAGCACAAAAAGCACCTTCAGAGCCTGTAAGAATGACCGCTCTTACTTCAGAATCATTTTCAAAGTCATCTAAGGCCGCCATCATTGCTGCATTCATTTCATCTGACATAGCATTTCTAGCTTCAGGCCTGTTCATAATAATCTTTCCTAAACCGTCTCCCTTAAGAGCTTTAAGGTGATCTGTTCCCATATCTATTTCTTTCATTTTTCTCTCCTTTTATTTATCCTTAAAGTATTATTTTACAAATATTATGAGATTAAGACAGTTAGTTATTGTTGCTGAAGAAAGGGATTCTGTTGCAAATCAAATTTGTGACGTATTTGACTTAAAAGTAGCTTTTCATGATGATGGTCTTATTCACTTTGGACTTATAAATTCATTAATTCCTTTGGGCGATACTTTTATAGAGATAGTTACTCCTGTGAAAGAAAATACTACTGCAGAAAGATTTCTTAATCGCAGAGGAGGAAATGGCGGTTACATGGTAATTGTAGATTGCGATGATGTTGCCAAAGAAAAAGAGCGAGTAACTAATGAAAATATCGGAATTGTTTATGAAGTTGAGAGAAGTGAAGGTCACGTAACTGGAAAAACTATTCATTTGCATCCTAAACATATTGGCGGTGCAATAGTTTCAATAGATAAAATGGAACCCGAATCAGCTTGGCTCTGGGCAGGCCTAGATTGGGAAAAGTGTGTATCAAAAAATGATAATGCAGAGAGATTAAGCGGAGTTGTGATGCAATCTAATGATAAATCTGCTCTTTGTAGAAAATGGGAAAAGGCTTTTGGGGTTAAAGCAGATGAAGATCTTCAAATAAACTTCACAGAGTCCAGAATTAAATTCGTAGATGATCTTGATGATAGGGGCGAAGGAATCAATGCTTTTGAATTATCAGTAAAAAATAAGGAAATAGTTTTAGAAAAAGCAGAAAGACTTGGCCTGATAAAAAACGATTTAATTCATATTGGCGGAGTAAACTTCATACTTTCTTAGATTTTAATAAGATAGAATGTACTCTAAATGCGCTCTATTCATTTAATTATCCTTTTAGTTTTCTCGATATCGATGTTTGGTTCTCAAGCAATTGGCCATGCGCCTATTGGAGTTATGGCCGATCATATGCACAAAAAAGGAGAATCAATGATTTCTTTGAAAGCCTCTTACATGAAAATGAAAAGTAATTCTTTAGACGGAAGTTCAATCTCAGATAGCGAAATTTTAGTTATAGACAATCCACATTCGAACTCACCAGTAAAACTTAGTGTTATTCCAATCAAAATGAGCATGAAAATGTTAACGCTTGGAGGCATGTATGCTCCATCAGATGATGTTACTTTAATGTTCATGACAATGTTTATGGATAAATCCATGAATTTAAATACTTATCACGCAATGACGAGAAATAATATTGGTTCATTCAATTCATCTTCATCGGACCTGTCTGGCTTATCCTTTTCTGCATTAGTAAAAATTGATGAGCAAGATAAAAGCAGGTGGCATGGAGAAATTGGCTTAAAGTTTTCTGTTGGAGATAAAAACGAAAAAGGCAAGGTTCTTACTCCCATGAATACAAATATGGAAATGATTTTACCTTATGGTATGCAATCAGGAGACGAATCTGTTGCTTTGATTATTGGCTTCACCAACCTATATACATTATCTGATGAACATGTTTTTGGAAATCAAATTAGGTTCTTTAAAAATATTTCATCAAAGGAGTGGCATTATGGTGATAAAACTTATTTTGATTCTTGGTATCAATATTCATTTAGCAAAAATTTTTCTATTTCATCGAGGTTGAGACTAAACCATCAAAAAGAAATTTCAGGCCTTGATCCAAATATCACAGCTCCAATTCAGACCTCCATAACATCAAATTATGGCGGTTTTACAGCTGAAATAGGTTTGGGCTTTAATTTTCTTACAAAAATCTTTCCTGGATCTGAAGACAGACTTGCTTTGGAGATTATTAACTCAATAATCAATGAAAAAAATGGTCTCCAGATGAAAGACAAAACCAATATAGTATTTGGTTTTCAAAAATCTTTTTAAGTTTCTTGCTTTTGATAGTATATTTCTTAAATGGCTGATTTAGTTCACCTCTCAAACTCAGCTTCTTCGGAAGAGATTATCGATGTTCTTAACAAGGATGCTGGAGTGATAATTGATAACCTCCTGCACTCAGATGATATTTCTAGAATAAATCAAGATCTTAAACCGTATTTAAAACATGATGTTTTTGGTAGGGATGAATTTACTGGATTTAAAACTAAAAGAGTTGGGGCATTAATTGCGAGATCTGAAGCATGTAGAGAATTGGCATTAAATCTTTTAATTAATGAAGTTTCCGAAAAGTATTTATCTCCTTTCTGTGATGGTTATCAACTGCATTTCACTTCTGCAGTAAGTATTGGCCCAGGAGAAAGTAAACAAATTCTTCATAGAGATAGAGGAATTTGGGGCGGTTATCTACCCAGGAAAGTTGAACCACTTATGAGTACCATTTGGGCGGTAACAGATTTTACTAAGGAAAATGGAGCCACCCAGATTGTCCCTGGATCTCATCTCTGGGAAAAAGACCGAATTCCTAATGACGATGAAATAGCTTATGCTGAAATGAAAGCGGGATCAGTACTTCTTTATACTGGAACTGTATTGCATGGCGGAGGAGAAAATACTTCTAAAAATGATATTCGAACTGGAATTTTTTTGCATTATGCTCTTAATTGGCTGCGTCAGGAAGAAAATCAATATCTATCCTGTCCTCCTGAGATTGCAAAAGATATTTCGCCTGAAATAAGATCTTTAATAGGATACTCTAAGGGAGGATACGTACTTGGTTTCTATTCTGATCCATTAGATGAAAATGCAGAATATGAATCTGTTTCGCCAGAAAACATATTTAAGGATAGGGCTTTTGACGAGTACTCTGATATTCCAGACCCTAAGGAACTGGTTCAAAAATCTACAAAAAACTAAAAGTAGACTACACCTATTAAGTAGCCGCCATAGAAAAAGGCAACTGCATAAAAAGGATAATCCCTACAAAAATTCCAAACTGATTTTAAATATTCACTAATCATCTCATCTCTAAAAGGACTGATATAATAGACAATCAACAGGTGATTTTTGCTTATACCTTTATATAAAATTTATTAAAAAAAAATTTTTTATTACAAATTAATACAACTCTAAATTATTGCATCCAAAATTTATTTGAAGCATAGTTAAACGACTGATTTTCATAAATGTAGATAAATAATGACTGTAAAATATTACGACTGGGTAGAGTATCAATCTAACTTTAGGCCAAAAAAAATTGCTATCAAAGAGATCTCAAATGGTCGAGAAACCTCTTATTATGAATTGAATGAAAGATCTAAATCATTAGCGGGTTGGTTGCAAAAAAAAGGTTTGAAAAAAGGGGACCGAGTCGCGATTTTAGCCCATAACTGCGCCGAAGTTTTTGAACTTGAATTTGCCTGTGGAAAAATTGGCGGTGTTGAATTACCTCTTAACTGGAGGCTAACTAAGCCAGAACTTGAATACATTTTGAATGATAGCAAGCCAATGAGTTTGATTTATTCAATTGAGTTTAAGGATATTGCTCAAGAACTAATAAAAGATTGCGAAATAAAAAGCTCTTTGATGATCGAAGAAAACAATTTTGGCAGTGAATATGAACAAGCTATTATAGAAAATAATGATCTTGAAACCGTAGAAAGTAATCATGATGACTTAATTATGTTGATGTATACCTCCGGTACGACTGGTCACCCGAAAGGCGCCATGATTAATCATCAAATGCAATTTTTCAATACTGTAAATTTAGGTGCTACTGCAAGAATTACTGATAAAACAATTCAACTTGTTGTTTTGCCATTATTTCATACAGGCGGCATGAACTGTTACGCAAATCCAATTTTGCATAATGGTGGCCAAATTGTACTGATGAAAGAGTTTGATCCAGGAAAAGCTTTGGAAATTATTGATAACCCCGATTTTGGAATTACACATTTTTTTGCTGTGCCTGCACCTTTCCAGTTTATGATGCAACATCCAAATTTTGCGACAACAGATTTTTCAAGAATAGAAGGAGCCGGAGTAGGTGGAGCACCATGCGCCGAAGTAATCATAGAAACTTGGCAAAACAAGGGTGTAGAACTATGGCAAGGCTGGGGAATGACAGAAACCAGTCCTGGCGGAATTGGATTATCTGGTGACGATTCTGCACGAAAAATTGGCTCGGCAGGAAAACCTTTGTTACATACAGAGGTAAAAATAGTCGATGAAAAGGGCAATGAAGTAAAGCAAGGCGAAGTAGGAGAAATATTTATTAAAGGTCCAAATATCACACCAGGATATTGGAATAATGAGGAGGCCACTAAAAACTCTTTTGTGGATGGTTGGCTTAAGACAGGAGATGCTGCACAAATGGATGATGAAGGTTTTATTTATATTGTAGACCGTCAAAAGGATATGTATATTTCTGGCGGTGAAAATGTGTATCCAGCTGAAGTAGAAAATGTGCTTTACCAATTACCTCAAATTACTGAAGCTGCAATCATAGGTATACCTGATGAAAAGTGGGGAGAAGTTGGTCTAGCTTTTATTGCTTTAAAGCCTAATGAAAATTTATCTAGTGAGGATATTATTAATCATTGTCTTAAAAATTTAGCAAAATTCAAAATACCAAAAAGTGTGGAATTTGTTGAAGCCTTACCAAGAAACGCTACAGGGAAAGTTTTGAAAAGAACCTTAAGAGAACAAAAACTCGGAAAATCGGCTCCAGCAATATCATAAATGTCAAAAAGATCAGAGCTCATAGAACTTCATAAAAGATTATCTAAAACTCTAGATGAAGAAAGGGGAGCAGCAAGAGAGAAAAGATACGAAAAAGGTTATAGAACAGCTAGAGAAAATCTTGATGATCTAGTGGATAAAGATTCCTTTGTAGAATATGGCCAACTTGCTATTGCAGCGCAAAAAAGTAGAAGGGAACTTGAAGAGCTAAGAACCGAAACAGCTGCTGATGGGATAATCACTGGATTTGGTAAAATTAATAGTGAAATCTTAGATGATAAAAAAGCTCTTTCTGCAATAATCATCAATGATTATTCAGTCTTGGCAGGAACTCAAGGTTATTATCACCACAAAAAACTAGATAGGATTTGCGAGACAGCTGAAAAACAAAATTTACCCGTCGTAATGTATACAGAAGGAGGCGGAGGTAGGCCAGGCGATACGGATGTACATGTTCAATTTGCAGGATTAAATATTCCTTCATTTAGTAATTGGGCTAAATTAAAAGGAAAAAGCCTAAGAATCGCTGTCAATAATGGATATTGCTTTGCTGGCAATGCTGCATTATTTGGAACTGCTGATTTTTGCATTTCTACAAAAAATTCTTGGTTGGGAATGGCAGGACCGGCAATGATAGAAGGTGGAGGACTTGGAAAGGTAAATCCAAAGGATATTGGTCCAGCTGAAGAACAAGAAAAATTAGGTGTTATAGACTACCTTGCGGAGAACGAAGCAGAGGCAACAAGTTTTGCAAAAAAATTACTTTCTTACTTTCAGGGAAGTTTAAATAAATGGGAAACTAAAGATCAGTCGATTTTAAGAAACCTCATTCCAGAAAATAGAAGGATGGCTTACTCAGTCAGAGATATTATAGAAATCATTGCCGATAAAGATTCCTTTCTGGAAGTCAGAAAAATTTATGGTCGAAGTGTAATTACTGGGTTTATAAGATTAGAGGGTAAGCCAGTTGCCCTTATTGCAAACGATTGTCAGCATCTGGGCGGAGCTGTGGATGCAACTTCAGCTGAAAAAGCTGGACAGTTTATTTCAATTTGTAATGAACACAATCTTCCAATAGTTTCTTTAGCAGATACTCCTGGCTTTATGGTTGGTGTTGATAGTGAAAGAGAAGGAGCTGTAAGGAAAATGGGTAGTCTATTCAACGCAGGTGCAAATATCTCAGTTCCTTTGGTAGCAATCTTCTTAAGAAAAGGTTATGGACTGGGCGCAATGGCTATGGTTGGAGGAAGTTTTTACATACCCATTTTTACCGCTTCTTGGCCAACAGGAGAGTTCGGAGGAATGGGCCTAGAAGGAGCAGTAAAACTCGGCTATAAAAAAGAACTGGAAGCCATTGAAGATGAAAAGGAAAGAGAAGAATTATTCAACAAGCTTGTTCAAAAAATGTACGATGCTGGAAAAGCATTGGAGGCCGCCACTCAATTAGAGATAGATGCAGTTATCGACCCAGCTGATACTAGGTCGATAATTTTGAAAGCTTTGGAAACTAATTAAAGTTTTCCCTTAGTTAGGGAGTTCTCATTACTTCAGCAGAAGTACATTTATCAATTGAAGCAGACTTCAACTTTTCAACTGCTAATTTTAACTTTCTGTACTCTGAAACCTCAGGGTTTAATCCTGTGGATTTAACACCCACAAAACTGGTGCCTAAAGTTGGATCATGCATTTCCAGACCGTATGATGCGTAACTGGTTGATCTGGATGAATTTTCTATTACTTTTTCAGCAACACTATCAATTAAAGCAGAATGTCTTATTCTTTCAGCTTGAAGTTCAGCACAACCTAAAGCAGAAGCATCGACTTCCCAATGATAAGTTTCAGCATTAACTTGTCCTTTTCCTCCAGCATCTTCAACAAAACTATCCAAAAGATATTTTGTAGCAACAATATTGTTCTGCATAAAAGGAGTACTAGAGCAGCCAACAAAGAAAACCATCAAAACTAATAGTTTTGAAAATTGACCAAAAAAATTCTTTAAATTGATTAAAATCATTGATAAATCTCCTAAGACACTTAATATGCCTTTACGACGGCAAGTTTAAGACCTTTAAAAACTTAAGTCAATTTTAGTGAAAGCTAAATTTAACAATATAAATAAGTATTTTTATGACAAAAATTTCTGAAAATGAGTTCGAAATCTTAAAATTAGGTAATCCTGTTTTAAGACAAACTGCAAAAGAACTTACTAAAAAAGAAATCTTATCTTCCGAAATACAAGAATTAATTCCTAAAATGTGGGATGTTATGAAAAAAGCTGGTGGAATAGGCTTGGCTGCACCCCAAATAGGAATATCTATCCAATTAGCGGTTATAAAATTGGAAAGTGAATCAGAAAGATATGATAATTTAGAAAATTCTGAGGAATTTGTCATATTTAACCCAAAACTAGAAGTAATTGATCATCAAAAACAGGGCTTTTGGGAGGGTTGTTTGAGTGTTCCTGGCTTAAGAGGATATGTTGAAAGGCCACGACAGCTTAAAATTAATTATCTCAACGAACATGCCGATGAAAAAGAAGTAATTGTTGAAGATTTTTTAGCAACCGTATTTCAACATGAACTTGATCATTTATTTGGATTTTTATATGTCGATAGACTTAATTCGACAAAAGACTTAGTTTTTGAAGAAGAATTAACAAACATAGCGTCAAGAAAACTTTTAGACTAAATTATGCTGAAATATTTTTTATTAATCTTTTTGTCTTTTAATATGCTTTCTTTTGAAATTCTGCCCAAAAAAAATATCGATATAGATGCTTGGCGTTTTGTAAAAGATCAAGTCATGGGAGGCAAATCTGATGGTTCGATGGCATTAAAAGAATCTACAAATGAAAGTTTTGATTTTATCTCTGCAAAAGGAAATGTTTCTACCGATGGTGGAGGGTTTTTAATGTTCAGAAAAGAAATTGATGCGAATAATTTAAGTGACTTTTCTAAAATAAAATTCAAGGCAAGAGGAAATAACGAAAAGTATTTTATCCATATAAAAACCAGAGGCTCGATCTTTCCTTGGGTGAGATATCTCAGCGAATTTGAAGTCACTAATGAATGGCAAGATTTTGAAATTGAATTTAATGAATTCATTCGATACAGTAATAAAAGCCCAAAAAAAAGGAACCTTAACCCTAAAAAAATAAAACTTATTGGCGTTGAAGCTTCTGGAAGGGATTTTGATATGGAAATTGATATAGCTTCGATGAGCTTTTCTAAATAATAAAATTAAAAAATATGATTACTAAAGCAGACGATTATCCAATTCACCAACTACCCCATCCTGTTTCAGAAGTTGGTACAGAAAGAAATTTTTATGATCGATATTTTTTTAATGGGTATTCCAAAAAAGAAGATTTTTATTTTGCTGCTGTACTTTGCTTGTATCCTAATTTGAACATCATGGATGCTTCTTTCACCATAGCCGTTGATGGAAAGCAGCATAATATAAGATCTTCAAGAATTTTGGGACTCGAAAGACTTGATACAAAAGTAGGCCCTATTGAAGTTAAAGTTCTTGAGCCTTTAGAAAAGCTTTCAGTTGAACTGACAAATAATGATTCAGACATTACAGCAAAGCTAGAATTCACCAAAAGATTTGAACCCATGCAGGAGCCAAATATGACTCTTTTTAATGGCCCAAGAAAAATAATGGATACCTGTAGGTTAACTCAGCATGGAAATTGGTCTGGAGAAATTAAAATAAAAGATGAAGTTATCAAAATATCTCCAAAAGAATTTATTGGAACTAGAGACAGATCTTGGGGGGTTAGGCCTGTTGGTGCGGGCGATAGTCAACCTATGGTGCCTTTTGAAATGCCCCAATTTTTTTGGCTTTGGGCTCCCGTTCATTTTGATGAGTTAGCAACACACATTTATTACATTGATAATGAAAAAGGAGAAGCTGATAATGCTTTCGCAAAAATACAATTCGATGACGGAAAAGAACAGTCTAATTTTGTTTCACATCAAAAGTCTATCTCTTACTTACCCAAAACAAGAAGAGTTGAATCGTTGTCTTTGAACTTAAAAACTTCACAAGAGGATTTATTTGAATTTCAAATTACTCCTAAAGTGAATATGTTTATGTGTGGCTTAGGGTACATGCACCCTGATTGGGGCCATGGCCAATTCAAAGGAGAATTAGAAACTCACTACGACACCTATGATTTGAATGACGATCCGCAAGATCCGCCATTTCTTCACATTCAATCATTGTGTGAAGTTAAGCTTAAGACTCCTGAAAAAGAGCTTCAAGGTCGGGGTGTTCTAGAACAATTGTTTTTGGGGCCTCACGAGCCTAGTGGGTTTAAGGACCTTTTCGATAAGCCCTAATAATGCCTGTTTCTTCAGAAAAAAATTTCCAAAAAAAATTATCAATTTTTAAAAGCTGGCTCGAAACGAAAGAGCGTTATAAGAAACAAAATATTTCAATACAGCCACACGAATCGTCAGAGGCAAGTGGTTTTTCAAATGAAACTTTCTCTTGCAAAGTTTTAGGGAAAAACATTGATGAAGATATTGTATTAAGAACAAAGCCAACCGGTTTTCAAGTATTTCCTGAATACGATCTTGGGTTGCAAGTCGAAATCATGAAGCAATTAAAACAATTTAGATTTCCTGTACCGGAAATTTTGTTTTCTGAACAAAATAAAGAAATCATTGGATCAGAATTTTATGTAATGAAATATGTCAGCGGAGAGGCACCTTCCGATAATCCACCATACCATATGGATCCTGAAGGTATGATGGGGAGAGCTTCTCCAGATCAAATTAGATCAGTTTGGTTTGGTTGGTTAGAAAACCTAGTATCTTTTCATAAAATAAATTATGAGGATTTAGAATTGAGTTTGATCGATAAAAGAGACAATGAAAGCTCTCATCTACTGTCTGATCTCCAATACTACAAATCATTCATGGAATGGGGTATGGACGGAGAAGAAAATGTATTTCTAAGAGAAGTTTTTCTTTGGTTATCAGAAAATCTTCCTTCTAACCCGAATCCAAAAAAACTTTGTTGGGGAGACTCAAGAATAGGAAACGTACTCTTTGAAAATTTTCAGGTAAAGAGTTTACTCGACTGGGAGATGGCAACCATTGGAGATCCTTTATGTGATTTAGCTTGGGGACTTACAACCGATGATGTCAGTAGCTACGGACTAAATATTGAAAAGCTTCCAGGATCTATTTCAAATGAAGAAGCAATAAAATTTTGGGAAATAAAGACCGGCTATTCAGCTGACAATTTCTTTTATTACCGAATATTATGTCTATTTAAATTTTCCGTGATAATGATTAGAGTTGCAAAAAAATTAATTCATAATGAAATAATGCCTTTAGATAGCGATTTTCACGTCAATAATCACGTATCAAATTACTTAAGACAGGAATTTAATGAAAAAAATTAAAATAGAAAAACATATTAAATGTTCGGCAGATTCACTTTGGGAACTTTTTGCAGAAGTTACGAGATCTGATTGGGTGCCTTTTGCAAACGAAATTGTTCTTGAAAATGATGTAAGGACTTTCAAAATGGATGGCGTTGGAGAAATTAAGGAACAAATCATTGAAAAGGATCAGGCCAATAAATCATTGACTTATAGCGTCATAAAATCCCCCGCACCATTGAATCACCATTTAGCTAAAGTTACAGTGCTTGAAGATAATAATTTCTCAAAACTAGTTTGGACTTCTGAAGTTGAACCAGACGAATTTGAAAAATTAATCTCAGATGGTATGGAATCATCCATCGAGATGATTAAAAAGATTCTTGAATAACTTGCAAAACGAAAAGGATTTTATTTACATGAAATTGGCTTTAGATGAGGCCAAATTGGCTTATTCAGAGAATGAAGTACCAGTTGGTGCGGTTTTGGTCAAAAACGATGAAGTAATTTCTCGTTCGCATAACCAATCAATAAGCAAAAATGATCCTTCCGGGCACGCAGAAATGAATGCGCTGAGAGATGCAGCAAAAAAAATAGATAACTATAGACTCAATGGAGCTAGTCTCTACGTTACTTTAGAGCCTTGCTTGATGTGTTTTGGAGCATGCATTCATGCTCGAATAGATAGATTAATCTTTGCTACAGAGGACCAAAAATCAGGAGTGGTTATAAATAATTTGAATCTAAAAGAGGAGAGTTTCTTTAACCATCAAATTTCAGTTTCAAGTGGAATCCTTGCAACCGAAAGCTCTGAGTTATTAAAAAAATTTTTTCAAGAAAGGAGAAATTAGATTTTAAATTCAGTCCAAACTGGAGCATGATCGGAAGGTTTTTCCATACCTCTTATTTCGTAATCTATTTCAGATTCAATTGCCATCTCTAAAAGAGGTTTTGTCACCCAAAGATGATCAATTCTTAAGCCTCTTTTTGGATTATCATCAAACCCTCTACTTCGGTAATCAAACCAGCTAAACTTATCATTGGAATCTGGGAAAAACTTTCTGTAAGAATCAAAAAATCCCCAAGTTTTTATTTTTTCTAACCACTCTCTTTCTTCAGGTAGGAAGCTGCATTTTCCAGTTGCTAACCATCTTTTTCTATTGTTTTCTCCAATACCTATATCAATATCTTCCGGAGAAATATTTAGGTCTCCCAAGATAATAATATTGTCCTCTGGAACAAAATTTTCATTTAAATAGATCATCAAGTCCTTAAAAAACTTTTCTTTATAAGGAAATTTTTTTGGATGATCTCTGCTTTCTCCTTGGGGAAAATACCCATTGATAATTGTTACTTCTTGAGAAGAAAACTTGTGCCTTGAAGAAATTAGCCTACATTGCGCATCTTCTTCATCTGTCGGAAAGCCTATTTGGAAATCCAAGGGTTCTGATTTATAGAGAGTTGATACTCCGTAATGTCCTTTTTGCCCGTTAATTATAGCTTTGTAACCTAATTCATTTATGCTCTCCATGGGATAATTTTCATTGTCTACTTTTGTCTCTTGCAGACAGATAATGTCTGGCGAGTGTTTGTCAATTAAAGCACTCATCTGGTGCAGCCTAGCTCTTAGGCCATTTACATTAAAAGAAAAAATTTTCATCTGAAGTCTGAACTGGAAAGTCTTTTGGGCTTATTAAAATTTATTTGATCAATTAAAATTCTCGCTGCTTCTTCTAAAACCATTTTTTCAGAAAACTCATTTAATTCTTCAGGATCAGCATCTAAAAACTCTTGAAAATTTAAATAAGGTTTTAAACCTACAGAAACTCTAAATCTATTTTCAATGAATAGTCTTTTTTCCTCTTGTGCTCTTTTTTCAGATTTTCTTACTAAATAATTTACGGGAATCAATTTTTTATCCAATTCGTTTTTGCTTTGAATTTTTTGATCTTTAATGTACTCATTCAAGTTTGAATCGGATACTCTTTTTTTTGAGAAATTTTGAATCATCTCTATATTAGAAGTTGAATTAAAAGGCTCAAACTCTAAAGATGAAATATCATCATATGGAAGAGAGTTTTCAAGGGCCATTTCTCCAACTTCTTCACTATCAAAAACATATGGTAGGTTAATATCAGGGATAACCCCTAAATTTTGAGTACTCTTTCCGGAGACTCTATAAAACTTTTGTTCCGTGAATTTTAATTGTCCATATGAAAGATTTTCTAGCCTTTGAACCGTTCCTTTACCGAAAGTATTTGAGCCTACAATTAATCCTCTTTTGTAATCTTGAAAAGCTCCTGCAAGAATTTCTGAAGCCGATGCACTTAATTTATCAACTAAAATCATAACCGGTCCTTCATAGTTTTGAATTCCTCTTGTATGACCTAAAGGCTGAATCGAGCCATTCGACTCCATTACTTGAACTATACTTCCCTTTCCAATGAAAAGCTTTGCAAGCGAGTAAGCTTCATATAAAGAACCGCCGGAATTTCCTCTCAAATCAAGAATAACTCCATCCACTTTTTCTTCTTTTAATTCCCTCAAGAGATTCCTGACGTCCTTCGAACTGCTTTTATAGTTAAATTGATTTTTGCTAAAGGCATCAAAATCCATATAAAAAGCAGGCAAATCTATCACGCCAATATTGTAAGATTTATTCGGTTTGTATATCTCCACCTTCTTTTTCTTTGCAGCTTGATCTTCAAGTTTTACCAATCCTCTAGTAATTTCTATCACTCTTCCTAAGACATCGTCTGGAGAAGAATTAGGAATAACTTCAAGCCTTACTTTGGTATTTTTTGGACCTCTAATGAGTCGAACCACCTCATCTATCCTCCAATCTCTTACGTCTTCCATATCATTTTCTGGTAGAGAAGCTACACCTACAATTTTGTCATTTACTTTTAACAGGCCCGATTTATCAGCAGGTCCTCCTGGGATTAACTTGACTATTTTGGTGATACCATCTTCTGTAGATAAAATTGCTCCAATACCTTCAAGAGAAAGACTCATGTTTATCTCAAAGTCCTCCTGAGATTTTGGAGATAAATAATTTGTATGAGGGTCATATAGAGAGGTTATTGAATTTGAATACAAAGAAAAGATATCATCTGACTTTATTCTTTTTAAACTTTTGACTCTATTGTTGAGTCTTTTGAGAAGTTTTGACTTAGAGTTTTCAAAGTCATTATTTGATAAAAGAATATTTATAAACTCGTTTTTTATTAAAAGAGCATGATAATTCTTGATGGCATCTAAAGAATCGAATCTTTTTTCATTTTCTCTGCTTTTTTTAATAAATTCAGATGTATCTAAGTCGTTCGAATTATCTATCAAATAAATTACATCTCTTTGATAGGCTATTAACTCAAGTGATCTATAAGAGAAATTTTCATAAATTTTAAATATTTCATCTAAGTTATAGATATTCTTAAATTTTGCCGAATATGACACGAACTCTCCAGAAGTGAAAACAATTTTTTCTTTATCTAAATTTACTAAAAAGTTATCAATAACTTTTTGCTCATTTATTTCAATATTCTTTTTAAAATGATTACGGTTAAGAATTTCGATGATTTCATTTACAACTGGCCCATATTCATTCTTTATTCCAAAAGACTCTTCACTTGTAATACCTAGTGAAGCCAGAAAGAAAATTAAAAGAACAAGAAATTTATTTAATTTGAGTATCATGGATTTATTCTCTATTACTGAGCAATTTATCTTTTTCAATCCATAATAAATTTATCCATTCCTTGAATTCAGACCTTAAAGATTTGTTGTCTAATAAATTTTCATTAAGAAATTTTTTTGGAATTTTTATCTCTTTGATGATAATTTTTGCTGAACTCATTCTTCCACAAAGATAATCCCAAAAACTTCTTTTTTTTGAATCAAACTTAATCGTAAAATCAATCAAAGAATCAATTTTGCTTACAAGGCTCAAAGCTGTTGCCAAACCACCTTCTTTTGGCTTTAAAAGATTTTTAAAAGGACTATTTTGATTATGATGTTTTTTTAAAGTAAATCTTGTTCCTTCAGAAAAACTGAATACAGTTACAGGATAAAGAGCGTAATGTTTCAAAGCTCTTTTCATTTCTATCACATCCTTTCCTTCTAGTTTGGGATTCTTTTCTAGCTGTTCTTTTGTATATCTTTTTAGAAAAGGCATATCTAAAGCCCACCAAGAAAGACCTATAACTGGAACATAAATAAGAACATATTTCATAAAGAATTTAAGCATAGGCATTTTCCTATTAGTGATATCTTGTAACAAAAATATGTCTGCAAATGATTGATGATTTGAAGTTGCAACTGTCCAACCATCGGACTTGATATTTTCTTTACCTATTATTTGCCACTTCGGATTGTGCAGTACCTTCACCCAAATTTTATTTGTAAAAATCCATAATTCACCAACTTTTATAATAAATTTAGTGAATAATATTTTTAGTGTTGTGATTGGTAAGAGAAATTTAATTATTCCCAAAGGTATTAACAAGCATGACAAGATAATTGTGTTCAATACTAAAATAGTAAAAGATGTAATTCCTATTAAATTCTCAAGTAAAAATTTCACTTTGCCTTCTCTAATTCTTTAATTTTAAAATATGCTTCTCTTTGTTCTTCAATTGTATGAGGCCTTTTATCGTGAAAAACATAGGGATGCCTTCTAGTCAACTTTTCACATAAATTATCAATTACTTCATTAAAAGAAAATAGTTTATTTTCTTCAGCAATTTTACTTTGAAGAACTATTTGTAACAGAAGATCGCCTAATTCTTCTTTAAGATTTTCGTTATCTTCTTTTTTAAAAGCATCAAGGACTTCTTTAGCTTCTTCTATTATAAAAGGTAGGAGAGTTTTTGAAGTTTGAGATTTAGTCCATTCGCACCCGGAAATAGGATCCCTCAATTCAGAAATAATTTTAAGAAGTTTTTCCGTTTTATTTTCATCCACGATTTAATTTTAATAGCCAGTTAATTCAGCATATCTATTTTTGTGAAAATTAGAATCTCCAAAAATTTGTTCAGCTACTCTAGCTCTTTTAAGATAAAGTCCAATATCGTACTCATCTGTAACACCTATTCCACCATGCATTTGAACTGATTCGTTCGAAATTAAATGAAACACTTCTCCAACTTTCGCTTTTGAAAGACTTGCCAATCTCTCAGAATCATTTCCTCCCTCATCAAAGGAGGTAATAGATTCGATGACACATGACTTACATAGTTCTAATTCAGAAAACATAATTGCAGCTCTGTGCTGAAGAGCTTGAAAGGACCCAATTTTTGAACCAAATTGTTCTCTTTCCTTTAAATAATCAAGTGTGATTTCATATGCTTGAAGAGCACTTCCTAACATTTCTGCAGAAATTGCAGCTCTTGAAATATCCAATACAGATTCAATAATTTCATAGGCATTATCCTCTTTACCAATCAACATATCTGAGGATACTTTTACATTATCAAATTTCATATTCGCTGCGTTTCTAGAATCTACAATTTTTGTAGGAGTAACAGTTAAACCCTTGGTATCTGAATCCAAAACAAAAAGAGACAGGCCGTCCTTACTTCCTTCCTCACCTGAAGTCCTACAAGCAATAATGACTTTTTCTGCAAAACCACCATCAATTACAAAGGATTTTTCGCCCGAGATAATGAAATTTTTTTCATCTTTTATTGCTTTGCAAGTTATTTTTAGTGGATCATGATGATTGCTCTCTTCGATAGCAAAGCAAAGTCTTAGACCTTCCTGAACTACTTTTGAAAGAATATCTTTTTTTACGTCATCTGATGCATACTTAATCAAGCTGACACCTACAACTGCCGTTGAAAATAAAGGTGAAGGAGTGAGCGTCTTACCTAGCTCTTCTAGGATAGAAGATATGCCGGCTACTCCAAAATTAGAGCCTCCAAACTCTTCAGGGACTAAAATACCGGTCCAACCTAGTGATACCATTTCCTGCCAAATTTTATCGTCATAACAGTTTTCAACTTCACTATCCCTAACTTTACGAAAATGAGTAGTGGGGGTTTTTTCTGACGCAAATTTTTTAGCACTATCTTTAAGAAAGATTTGCTCTTCATTCAAAACTAATGACATTTTTTTCTCCCAAAGAAGTTTTTTTATTGAGGTAGATCTAAGACTCGCTTGGCAATAATGTTTAGCTGAACTTCTGAAGTCCCACCTTCAATCGAATTAGCCTTCGTTCTTAGCCATTCTCTAGTAATTGCAAGCTCAGCAGGGCCAAAACCTTCTCCTTCCCAACCAAGAGCTTTAGTACCCATTGCCTCGAGCATTAACTCGTATCTGAGTTTATTACTTTCACTGCCATAATATTTAAACATTGAAGATGCTGGGCTCGGCCCAGAGTTAGAAGACTTGCTTTCTTCGCTTGCTCTTTTCATAGTCAGAGAAAATGCATGCGAATTAATATCAAAAGACGCAATCTTCTGTCTCAAACCTGGATTTGCCAATTTTCCTTCATTCTCTCCAACATATGCTTTTGCCATGGTAGCCATTCCAGAGGTAATTGCCTGATTTTTTTTCTTTTTAGCAGAACCTCCTCCTCCAAGACCCATTCCAGCAATCATATTTCTCTCGTGTTGAAGAAGTCTTTTAGCAACGTCCCAACCTTTATTCAATTCACTAACTAGGTTTTCTTTAGGAACAATTGCATTATCAAAAAAAGTTTCACAAAACGGAGATTTGCCAGATATCAGCTTTATCGGTTTAGTTGTAACTCCTGGCTGATCCATGTCAATAAGTAAAAAGCTAATACCGTCATGTTTAGGCTCTTGTGGCCCAGTTCTAACTAGAGTAAAAATCATGTCACAATCATCTGCATAAGATGTCCAAACCTTCTGACCATTTACAATAAAATGATCTCCATTATCTTCAGCTTTTGTTTTCAAACTGGCCAAGTCTGATCCAGATCCAGGTTCGCTATAGCCTTGACACCACCTAATCTCTCCTTTTACGATTTCTGGAATATATTTTTTCTTTTGTTCTTCAGATGCAAACTCAAGCAAAGCAGGCCCTAACATCCAGATCCCAAAGCTTGAAAGAGCCGGTCTAGCTTTAATAGCCATTAATTCTTCTTGGAGGATTTTATTTTCATCAAAACTTAATCCGCCACCACCATATTCTTTTGGCCAAGTGGGACATGTCCAACCTTTTTCTCCCATTCTTTCCAACCACAATTTTGCATCCGCATGAGGGAATTTACATTTTCTTCCTCCCCAAACAACATCTCCAGGACCCATAGGCTTTCTCATCTCAGGAGGACAATTTTCTTCTAGCCAGATTTTTGTTTCTTCTCTAAATTGATTTAATTTTTCCATAATTTCCTTAATTTAAATGATTTTTTTATTTATAAAGTGTCTAATTGTAGCAATTTTTGATTATTATTCAGCCATGAACTTAGATTTTTTTGTCCAAAATCCAGAATTATTGTGGATATTTACTGTTTTTTATGACCTTACCCTTGTAATAATTTTATTTTATTTCTTTGGTAAAAATGGGCTATACACGGCAGTTATTTTAGGAATCATTCTTGCAAATTTGCAAGGTGGAAAGGTAAGCGAGCTTAATATTTTTGGAAACACTTTCATAGTCAGTATGGGAGCAATAATGTATTCCGGTATATATTTTGCTACTGATCTTCTAAATGAAAAATATGGGAGAGCTGAAGCAAGTAGAGCAGTAATAATTGGGGCAGTAGCAAATGTGATTGTTATGTTTACTCTTGTTTTGAGTACTTACTATCTCCCATCAGGCGTAGCTTCTTCAGCTGACGATGTTCATCAAGCAATTTCGACATTGGCTTTATACTCTCCAATTTTTGTCATAGGATCAATTACAGCATACTTAATTAGCCAAACTTTTGATGTGTGGATTTTTCATAAGATAAAAACTTTAACAGGAGGAAAATACCTTTGGTTGAGGAACAATCTTTCAACTCTTAGCTCTCAAGCACTTGATACTTTCATTTATACTTTTGTATGGGTATTGGCTGGACAAATGTCTTTTAAAGTAGCATTGGGCATAGCTTTAACTAAGTATGTTTTTAAGTTTTTTATAGCAATTGTAGATACAATTTTTATTTATTTCGTGAGAAACTTTAACCCCAAAGATTTGCAGACAACTAATGGATAAGATCTCTTCAATCAGCATAGTTCACTCATCAACTAGGGATTACAAAGAAACCTTAGATAGATGTAAAAAGACAATCCTAAAACAAAATATTGGGATCAACCATATTGTTGCTAATAAATCGATTGAAGAATTAAAAAAATTAGATCCTTCTGATGATCTGGTACTCGTAATTGGCGGAGATGGCACTATGATTGGAGCTATAAGAGATCTATGCCATCTTGACATTCCTTTTTTAGGAGTAAACATTGGAAAATTAGGTTTTTTGACTGATCTTCAATTAGACTCTTTAGAGATTGAGTTGCCAAAGATTCTTGAAGGCCAATATCAAGAGGAATCAAGGAATCTCTTGGAAATCTCTAATAGTAAAAAATCATTTCTAGCTGTTAATGAAGTGGTAATGCATTCTGGAGAACTTGCTAAAATGACAAGCTTTAGTCTTTTTAAAAATAACAATCTTATCGCAAATCACAAATCGGATGGTTTGATTGTCTCGTCTGCAACTGGATCGACTGCCTACATGTACTCTGGAGGCGGCCCTGTTCTTTATCCCACATTAGATGTATTTGCAATAATGCCTATGTTCTCTCACAGTTCTTCTACAAGACCATTAATTATTCCTGCTGAAGGTGAATTAGAGTTGAAATATGAGCATAACGAAAAAGCGAAGGTAATTTTGGATGGACACAATGAGTTTGATCTAGATTCTGGGGATTCTTTGAAGATAAAAAACAGTCCTACAAGATATAAATTAATTCATCCCTCTGATTATGACTATTTCGATGCTTGTAGATCGAAGCTATATTGGGGACTACCAATTGTTAAATAATTTTTTAAATTTTTACATTGACTAACTTAAGAAAATTAATTGAAAATTTTTTTTTAGCTTTTTTAAGATTTTTTCCAGCAGAATTTTCTAAAAATTTTACCTTAAAATTTCTCAAGCTTCTTTATTACTTAAGACTTATTAGGTTTTTTTCTGCTCAACAAGATGCAAGCTCAAAAGAAATTGTTCTAGGAAATTTATTTTTTAAAAATAGAATTGGAATTGCCGGAGGTTTAGACAAGAACGCAGAATATTTTCATATATTTGGTTTACTAGGTTTTGGCTTTATAGAAGTAGGCACAATTACCTTAGAACCTCAAAAGGGCAATCCTAAACCAAGAATATTTAGATTTCCAAATGACAAAACATTAGTAAATTCCCTAGGATTTAATAACTCTGGATCGGTGAAAGCTTTAAAAAATATTAAAAAAAATAAAAAAAAGTTTGATGGAGTTCTTGGTGTAAGTATTGGAAAAAGTAAAAATACAAAAAATAAAAATGCTTGGCAAGATTATCTTCATCTCATGGATTACTTTTATGTTGTTGCAGATTACTTGGCTATAAACATCTCATCACCAAATACTGAAAACCTAAGGGAGTTATCTTCAGATGAAAACCTTGAATTTTTATTAAAAAAAATCGCTCAAAAAAAAATCCAACTAGAACAAATGCATGAGAAATATACGCCGATATTTTTAAAACTTTCACCCGATGAAGATGATTCTAATTTAAAAAAAATAATCGAAATTTCAGAAAGAAATAATTTAGATGGGTTCATATGTTCCAATACTTCAACTAATCACAATTACCCAAAAAAGGGAGGTATGAGCGGCTCATTGCTTGGTGAAAAAGCACAAAATCTTCAAAAAAAAGTAGCTAGTCTGAAACAAGATAGTTCTCTTTTGATAGCATCTGGCGGAATAATGAACGCAGAGGATGTTAAAGAAAGATTTAGCAATTCTGCAGATTTAGTTCAGCTTTATACAGGATACATTTATTATGGGAATTCTCTATTGAAAGCAGCTCTTAAAATTGCGTCTTCTTGACAAAACTGTAAAAAATACTCCATATTAAAAAAAGATGAAAAACTTAGTGATTGTAGAGTCTGGCGCAAAAGCTACAAAGATAACAGAATATTTAGATAAAAATTTTCCTGATCAACAATGGGAAGTTGCAGCTTGTATGGGCCACATTAGAGATCTTCCTGATGACGAGAATGCCGTAAATCCAGAAAATTGGGTTGATTTGTCTTGGGAGGAAACTAAAAAAGGAAAAAAAACGGTAAAAGAATTGAGGAAGATTTGTAAAACAACTAATACAATTTATTTAGCTACAGATCCTGATAGAGAAGGCGAAGCAATTGCATGGCATCTCTTGTCTGATTTTTCAGAAAAAAAATTATTAAAAGATAGAGAGATTAAAAGAATTACCTTTAATGAAATTACATCTTCAGCAATTAAGCAGGCTGTTAATTCTCCTAGAGAAATTGATCAAGATTTAGTTGATGCGTATTTAGCAAGAAGAATTTTAGACCATTTGATTGGTTTTAAAGTTTCACCTTTAGTGTGGAGGCATGCTCCTCCAGCAAAATCTGCCGGACGAGTTCAGTCTCCATCTTTAAGAATTATTTGCGAGAGAGAAACAGAAAGAGATAGACATATTAAAAAAGAGTATTGGCCTATTTCCAGTAATTTTGATTTTGAAGGTTTTGTATTTGATGCCGAACTTACTAAGTTAGACGATATAGATTTAAAGAAAAATCCTATTTCTTCAGAAAAGGAGGTAAAGCAAATTGAGTCTGAATTAAAATCTTTAGAGTTTCATATTCATTCTATTGAAACAAAACCTCAAAGTAGTTCTCCGAATCCGCCTTTTCGAACATCGACACTTCAAATGACTGCAAGTAGCTTTTTAGGTTTTACAGCAGATAGAACCATGAGATCAGCTCAAAGTCTATATGAAGCTGGCTTAATTACATATCTGAGAACAGATGGTATTAATATTAGTACTTCTCCAAATACTGGCGAACCCTTTAGCGAAGAAAATCCTGGACCACCGCCATTAGAAGAAATAAGAAATGTAATATTAGAAAAATATGGCAATGATTTTTTATCTAAAGAGGTGAGGATTTATAAATCTAAAGTAAAGAATTCTCAAGAAGCCCACGAAGCTATAAGACCCACCAACATTAAGACTTATCCGGAAAATATTAATCTTGGCCAAGATGAACAAAAGCTTTATACCCTTATTTGGAATAGAACTATATCTAGTCAAATGTCCAACTCTCTACATGAAAGAAAAAAAATAGTAATTTATTCAGCAAACAATAAATATATTTTCAATGCTTCCTCAAGAAAAACTCTTTTTGAAGGTTTCGAAACTCTATCAAAAAAAGAACTTTCAGAAGTTATAGAATTTCCTGATAAGTTAAAAGAAAACGAAAAAGTAAATCTCACAGAATTTACTTCTGATCAGAAGTTCACTTCACCTCCTAATAGATATTCTGAAGCTTCGCTTATAAAAAAAATGGAAGAGCTCGGAATTGGAAGGCCTTCTACCTATGCGTCAACCGTGAAGGGCCTCAGAGACAAAAAATATGCATATGGCGCCAAGTCAATAGCTCCATCAGATCTTGGTAGGGTTTTAAATTCATATCTGTGTGGGGTTTATAAAGAATTTTTTATAGAAACTAAGTTTACTGCTGAGCTCGAAACAGAACTAGATAAGATAGCAGAAGGTAGTATTTCTTGGACGGAAGTTCTGGATAAGTTCTGGTTAGAACTTCAGAATTATTTAAGCAAAAAGATTGATGGGATTGCTCTTAATGATGGAGATAATTTTAAAACAAGACAGGTTTTAGATTTGTTAAATGAAGAATTAGAAGAAGTTATTTTTCCCAGAAACGAATCCGAAAAAATAGTAAGAGATTGTCCTAAATGTAGTAACCAAACAAGTTTAAAAAAGGGGAAGTTTGGATATTTTGTAGGCTGTTCTGAATGCAAATGGACAAAAAAGCCTTTCGATTTCTCAACTTCATGGGAAACCTACAAAGAACTTCCAAAAGAATTAGGCAACCATCCTGACTTAAATGAACCTATTTTTGCTGATATGAGTATTAATGGCCCATGTGTTTGGACAACGAGAAATGATAAAAAAATATTCGGTAGCCCAGATGAAGACGAAAACATTTTAGATATTGGCTTAAATAGAGCAGTAGAACTTATCGAACGAGATTCTGGGGAGAATATATTGTTTATTGAAGAAAATAGCGGAATTCCGATATTTTTAAAAAACGGTAGATTCGGTGAATATACCGAATTTGATGGTTTCAATAAAGCATCTAAGCTTCCTCCTGAAGACAAACCTAAGAATCCTAAAGTCTCTTATTACAATCCTCATGAAATGGATTACGAAAATAGTGATACAAAATTATTTGTCTTAAGATCTTTACGGATTTTAGGATTTCACCCCAAAGATAAAAGACCTATAGGAATAAAAATCAGAAAACCTGGAAAAGCCTTTAAATTCGTGAAATTTATAAAATGCGGCGAAAAAGAATTTGAATGTCCTAACGATTTTTATAAATTAGAAGAAGAAGAGCAGGATAATTTAGTTAAGGAAGCTTTTTCAATTGACGAATACCAAAAACTTTAAGACAAATCTCTTAAAAGACCTACACAAGTTCCCTCAAACACAAGATTATCTTTTTTTGGATCCACTTCTATATCCAAGTAAGAAGAGTTTTCTGGCTTCAAAACAACCTTGGATTCCGACATTTTCGAAAGCGTTTTAACTGTTACTTCGTCATTTATTCTTGCAACAACTATAGATCCTGTTTTAACAGGTATATTTTTGTTGATAGCGATAAGGTCGTTTTCAAATATACCAGCATCTATCATGCTATCTCCCTTAACTTTCAAATAAAAATCTACACCGTGAGATAAAATTCCAGGATTCTTGGGGACAGTTTTTTCTATGTTCTCTTCAGCCAAAATAGGCCCTCCGGCACTAACTAATCCAACTACTGGAATTCCTGATGTCTGGTCTGAAAGAGTAATACCTCTAGATGTACCTGCAGCTAAATCAAGAACGCCCTTTTTCTTTAGAGCTCTCAAATGTTCTTCTGCAGCATTGGGCGATCTAAATCCGAATGTTTTAGAAATTTCTGAACGAGTAGGGGGATAACCGTTATTTTCAATTTCTTCTTTAATGTAATTAAAAATTTCAGCTTGTCTTTTTGTAAGATTTTTCATGACTGTAATTATATACAGTATTTGTACTTTTTGTAAAAATTTCATATATTTTTAAAAAGTGTTTAAAATAAATTTTTTTATAATTAAGCGAAATATAGTAAAGTAGGTTTAGAGATGAAATTTCAACAACTTGTTTATGTTAGAGAGGTAGCTAGAAGCAATTTAAATGTTTCCAAAGCCTCAAAAACTCTTTTTACTTCACAACCTGGAATAAGTAAGCAAATTAAGCTCTTAGAAGAAGAGCTAGATGTAGAACTTTTTGAAAGGTCAGGGAAACATCTTGTGGCCATAACTCCTGTAGGAGAGAGAATTCTTGAACAAATTGAAGAAATTCTTGCTCTAGTTGATGGTATTAAACATGCTGCTACTGAATTTTCCGACGAGGAATACGGTACTTTAAGCATTGCAACTACACACACACAAGCTAAATTCACTTTACCTAAAGTAGTTGATAAGTTTGTAAAAAGGTATCCCAATGTTCACTTTCAAATGCACCAGTGCACTCCAGACGAATCTGTAGAAATGGCGGCTAAAGGAGAAGTTGATATCGCACTTTGGACTGAGACAACTGAAAAAGGCGAAAACCTAGTGAAAATGCCATGTTATAAATGGTCTAGAAGTATTATTGTTCCTAAAGGGCATCCATTAGCTGCTATTCCTAAAATTAAATTAAAAGACTTATCACAATATCCTATAGTTACCTACGTATTTGGTTTTACAGGTAGTAATGATTTGGATAGAGCATTTTTTGAAAGAGGCTTGAAGGCAAACGTTGTATTCACAGCAACAGATGCGGACGTTATCAAGACTTATGTAAAAATGGGAACCGGAGTAGGTATTATCGCTAGCATGGCATTCAACGAAGATGAAGATAAAGATTTAGTTTCGATTCCTGCTAATCATCTTTTTGACTCAGGAACTACTTACATGGGTTTTAGACGAGGAACCTATCTCAGAAGTCATTTATTTGAATTCATCAATATGTTTGCTCCACACCTTACAAAAAAAATTGTTGCTAAAGCTTGTGCGACGAAATCTAAAAAAGATTTAGATAAAGTATTCGACAGTATTAAACTAATCCGAAGGTAAGGATGGTTCATCTTTGCCTAGATTTTGAAGGAGTTCTTATTCCTGAAATCTGGCAATGTCTCGCCAAAGAAGTTAATTCAGACGACTTAATGTTAACTACTCAAGATCTTAAAGATTATGACGAGCTTATGTCTCTAAGAATGAAGGTGGTAAATGAAAAAAATATTAAACTAACCGATATCCAAAAAATAGTTAGAGACATAGCTCCGTTCGATGGAGCCCAAGAATTTTTAGATTGGGCAAGATCAAAATTCCAAGTCACCATAGTTTCTGACACTTTTTACGAATTAGCTTGGCCTCTAGTAGAAAAATTAGGCTATCCCTCGATTATTTGTCACAACATGACAGTGGAAAACGATAAAATTAGAGGATACAAGCTTAGACAGCCCAATAACAAACAAAAAGTAATTGAGGCATTACAATCACTGAAATTTAAAGTTTTTGCCTCCGGTGACTCTTATAATGATATCAACATGTTAAACACTGCAGACTTGGGAATATTTTTTCAGGCGCCAAAACACATAAAGGAAGAGTATCCTCATCTCCTTACAGCTTCTTCTCATGATGAACTTAAGAAAATTTTAGAGGAGCATATTTAGTGAGTGTTTCTTTTTTTGAAACTTTAAAAAATGAAAAACCAATATCGGTTGCTGGCGCTATAAATCCATACTCAGCATTATTGGCAAAAAAATCTGGCATAAAAGCCCTTTATATTTCAGGCGCAGGCGTTGCAAATGCTTCATTTGGCCTTCCAGATTTAGCTTTAACATCGTTAGATAATGTTTTGGAAGACTTAAGAAGAATCAGAGGAGTTAGTAGCCTTCCCATTTTAGTAGATTGCGACACAGGGTGGGGCTCTGCTTTAAATATCTCAAAAACTACAAAAGAGATGATTTCTGCCGGCGCGTCTGGAATACATATCGAGGATCAAGTTTCAGAAAAAAGATGTGGTCACAGACCTAATAAAGAAATTGTTTCTTCTGAAGAAATGTGCGACAGAATGAAAGCCGCTAGAGATGCAATCTCTGATCAAGAATTTATGCTTATGGCAAGAACGGATGCTTTTGCAAACGAGGGCTTGAACGGCACTATTGAAAGAGCTGAAAAATATATCGAGGCTGGTGCAAATGCACTATTTCCCGAAGCGATAACCTCTCTTGAAGATTATAAAGCTTTATCAGATGCAGTTTCCGTGCCCATTCTGGCAAACATAACTGAATTTGGAATGACACCGCTATTCAAAAAGGATGAACTAAAAAAAGCAGGCATAAGCATTATTCTTCACCCTTTAAGTGCTTTTAGGGCAATGTCTAAAGCAG